>CAZVXA010000211.1:0-11736 GCA_964630955.1 uncultured bacterium
GGGCGCGCTCCGCGCGACACAAAATAAAAAAATATTATTTAAAATAAGAAACGCCCGTTGGGTTTGGGGGGGGCGGGTCGCGCGCCACACAAACCATAGGTCGAGTACTAGGAGACGGTGCGAAAACCCAAATTCTGGAGAGTCGCGCCCTCCAGAATTTGGGTTTTCGCACCGCTACTAAAGGATCTGCGAGAGGAATTTCTGCGTCCGCTCTTCCTTCGGATGATTAAAGAACTCTTCGGGGGTAGCCTCCTCCACCAGCAGCCCATCGGCCATCAGCACCACGCGATCGGCCACCTCACGAGCAAATCCCACCTCATGGGTGACACACACCATTGTCATTCCTGAATTGGCCAGTGTTCGCATCACATCCAATACTTCCCGCACCATTTCGGGATCCAGGGCAGAGGTTGGTTCATCGAACAGCATGATTTTTGGCTGCATGGCCAGGGCACGGGCGATCGCCACTCGCTGCTGCTGCCCCCCCGAAAGCTGACCTGGGAACTTCTTCGCCTGTTCCAGGATGCCCACGCGCTCCAGCAGTTGCAGGGCCACCTCTTCGGCCTTTGCTTTGGGCCATCGGCGCACCCAGATGGGAGCCAGTGTCACGTTTTGCAGCACGGTTAGATGGGGAAACAGGTTGAACTGCTGGAACACCATCCCCACCTCCCGGCGGATTGTGTCGATGTTTTTCAGGTCGTTGGAGAGGTGAATACCGTCGATGATAATGCGGCCCTTTTGATAGGCTTCCAGGGCGTTGAAGGTGCGAATGAAGGTGGACTTCCCGGAGCCAGATGGCCCCATCACCACGACCACTTCTCCTCGTTTGACGGTCAGACTGACGCCGCGCAAGACGTGGAAGTTGTTGTCGTACCACTTTTCCACGTTCTCAGCGATGATCACGTCCTGATTGTCGTTCTGGTCGATGGTAGCTCCGTTGGTTTGGATTTGGGTCATGGTTGTTTTTAGGTGACTAGCGGCTGGTGTTGAGGGTTTGTTCGAGTTTGCGGCTTCCTAAAGACATGGCGTAGCAGACAATCCAGAAGATAATGCCGACGAATAGATAAACCTCCGGGCGGCGACCCAGGAATTGGGGGTTGGCGATGACGGCATTGGAGATGCTGAGGAGCTCCTGGACATCCACCAGGTAGAGAAGCGTTGTGTCCTGGAACAGGCTGATGAACTGACCAACGATTGCCGGGATCGATACCTTCAGCGCCTGAGGTAGGACGATCAGTGCTGTGGCGAAAAAGGGATTTAGTCCCAGCGCCTGAGCTGCTTCAGTTTGACCTCTGGGAATAGATTGCAGGCCGCCCCGGACGTTCTCCGCCAGGTAGGCAGCACTGAACATCGCCAGAACCACGATCGCCCGCAGCAGGTTGTCAGGGGTTGGCGCTCTCAGGGGAAGAAAGTCGGGGAAGATAAACTTGCCGAAGAACAGCAGAGTGATCAGAGGAACGCCTCGCACCAGTTCAATAAACCCTGTTGAGATCCAGCAAATGATAGGCAGGTCGCTGCGCCGTCCCAGCGCCAGCAGCACCCCCATCGGAAAACACAGCACAATACTGGTGAAAGCAATAAACAGGTTCAGCGTTAGACCGCCCCAGTCATTGGGAGAAACCGGTCGCAAGCCAAAGCCGCCCGCCAGCATCCAGAAAATCAGGATGTAGTTCAACAACCAGCTCGCGGGCAGCCAGTTGACCGTCTGTGGCAGGTTGCGCCCCATCCAGCGTCCTACCCATGCCCCTGCCAGGGTCAACCCCAAAAATGCCAGCAGAATGACGTGGTTGAGGGTGGGCACCGGCAGCGCAATGGTCAGGAGTGCCAGGAGTGCTGCCCCACCTAAAACGTTGCGGCCAAACAAACGAGACGTGTTGCGGGCAAAAATCCCCCAGGTGAGACCCGAAACCACCACCAGCGACCCTAGAATCACCCAGGTGCGCCAGCGCTGGGCTGCGGGATAGCGCCCCACAAAATACAGTGCCATATTTTTGGGAATCACGTCCCACCTGGCAACGGTAAACGCCCACTGAAAGAAACCGTAGGCCCACCAGGCCAGCCCCCCCACAATCAGGATCGTCAACAGGGTGCTGAACCAGTTACTGAAGAGATTCTTGCGTGCCCAGGCGATCGCCCCCGTCTGAGCAACGGGTGGTGGACTGGTGGTGGGAAACGTCGTGGTCATAGACGGCAATTTTATCCTGGAGGGATTTTAATCGAAATTTATCGTTCTTTGAATTGAACCAGTCGGTTGAGCTGGTTCATCACAAGCGAGATGATCAGGTTCAACAGCAGGTAGGTTGCAGCAATGATCAGAACCAGCTCAACCGATCGCCCTGTCTGATTCAGCGAGGTTAGCGCCGTTGAAACGAAATCGGGATAGCCCACCGCCAGCGCCAGACTGGAGTTCTTGGCCAGGTTCATGTATTGGCTGTTCAGAGAAGGCAAAATCACCCGCAGCGCCTGAGGCAGCACTACCAACCGCATCACCAGGCCAGAGTGCAGCCCCAGCGATCGCGCTGCTTCCCACTGACCGCGAGACACCGCCTGAATACCACCCCGCACAATTTCTGCAATAAAACCACCCGTATAGAACACCAGACCAAACAGCAACCCTCCCAGCTCTGTGGAGAACCGCAGACCCCCCTCCACCTGACCGGGGGCAGGGGATTGGGGAAATTCCCAGCCCAGGCCAAACAGGAAGATCAGGAGCGAGATGATGGCAATACCAATCAGCCAGAGGAACTGCGATCGCCCCGATTCACCTCGTTCCACCATGGCTTTTGTACGCTGGTTCCACAGGTAGACAGCAAGGACTGCCCCCAGCAGCAGCACTGCCAGACCCAACAGCAAACGAGGCATATTGGTGGGCCAGGGCACCTGGATTCCAGCGTTGCTCAGGTAAACTGAATTGAACAGGTTAATCTGCTGAGCAGGTCTGGGTAGACGCAAAAAGACGATGAAGTACCAGACGATCAGTTGCAGTACCAGCGGTACATTGCGGACGATCTCTACATAAACTCGACTAATTTGCCGCACTAGCCAGTTCTCGGAGAAGCTGGCGATCCCGGCGATCGTCCCTACAACTGTCGTCAGCACAAACCCCATCAAGATCACCCGCAGGGAGTTCAGAAATCCCACAAACAGCGCCACGGTGTAGGTGTCGTTGGGCGTGTAGGGAATGGGGGTCTCGCCGATGTTGAAGTTGGCGGAGTTGCGTAAAAATTCGTAGGTAAATCGGATGCCCCGGCTGGCCCAGCGGGCGGTGAGATTGCCAAACAGGGTCATGAAGAGCAGGATAACCAGGGCGATCGCGATCACCTGGATAGCAATCCGCCAAAACCGCTGGTCTCGCCAGAGCGGAACCCTTTCTTCACTGCCAGGATTAGAGGTCATATCAATCGAATTTTGATGAATGAGAGCAGGAGGGACAGCGTTCGCTATCCCTCCACAAACTTAACGGAACGGTGGTGAGTAAATCAGACCACCCTCGGTCCACAGCTTGTTCAATCCCCGGTCGAGCTTCAGAACTGATCCGGTACCAACGTTGCGCTCATAGATCTCGCCGTAGTTGCCCACGACTTTTATCACCTTTGCCATGAAATCATTGGCCACACCCAACTGCTTGCCAAGATCGCCTTCGGCTCCCAAAAAGCGCTTCACAGAAGGATCAGTCGTACTGCTGAGAGTCTGATCAACGTTTGCCTGGGTAACGCCAAATTCCTCAGCCTGCATCAAACCAAAAGTAACCCAGTCGATAATGGTTGAGAAGGTAGCGTCGTTGTTGATAGTCACCGGGCCGAGCGGCTCTTTCGACATCACCACGTCCATCAGCACATAATCATCGGGGCTTGGCAGAGTGGTGCGGCGGGCAGCAAGTTGTGAACGGTCAGAGGTGGCTGCATCACAACGGCCTTCGGCCAGGGCGGCATAAACGCCATCGGAGTCCTGGAATTTGACCTCGTTGTACTGAACTCCTGCTTCCCGCATCTTGTCGGCCAGGTTCAATTCGGTTGTCGTTCCCGTTTCGACACAAATTGATTTACCTGCAAGATCCTTCAGGGTCTTTGCAGCCAGTTCGGACTTCACCAGCATCCCCTGTCCGTCATAGAAGGTCGTCGGCCCAAAGGAGAAGTTGTTGCCACCGACAGCGCTACGGCTCATCGTCCAGGTGGTGTTGCGCGACAGCATATCAACCTCACCACTGGCCAGTGCAGGGAAACGAGCGGTCGAATCAAGGTTGCGATATTCAATTTTGTCGTCGATGTTTTCAGTGGTGTCGAAAATGGCAACTGCTACCGCACGGCAAACATCGACATCTAAACCAGAGTACTTCCCGTCAGAATCAACAAAGCTGAAGCCAGGAATCGAACCTTCGACACCACAGATCAGCTTGCCCCGAGACTTAATGGTTTCCAGGCGGCTGGCAGCAGCGGCAGCAGGCGAGGCACCCGCAGCAGGCGAGGCACCCGGAGATGCAGCAGGCTCCGTTGGAGCGCTGGAACAGGCGGATAGCGTGGCTACTGACAGAGATGCTGCCAATAGGAAAGAACCCCACTTACGCATAAATGATTTTCCTCACAGACCTTGCTGGATAAACGAGATGAGTTAAATCGGGAAACTGGCCAGAGTGCCTTCCGCGAAAAAGCCCCTTCTCAGCTCCTTGAGCACATAAGGATAGGCGATCGCGACTTCATCTGGCTTAGCCCCTGATCTCTTGGACTGTATTTTACAGTCCAATGCTTTATGTTTTCTGTTTGTATAGGATTGTACAGTTTCCCATCCTGTTCTTCTCAGAAGACCATCGGGACAAGCTTAAATTCTTCTTTGGGGTTACCTAGAGTTTTTTTGATGACCTGGTTATGGAGAGCGGGGGGCGGGGTAAAGAGGGGGACTGTCTGAAGCTATAAAGATTGGGAAAGTACCCAGGGGTCTTCCCGTCATCTCATTGATCCCATCCACCCTGTTCTTGAGCCTATCGAAAGATCCACCCACCCACTTACCGCTCCTGGTTACCGCTCCTGGGCCAGTTCACGGATCAGGGGTAGTCGATCGCGGATATAGGCATTGACTCGATCACTCTCTTCTCCGTTGAGTAATCGCTCAGTCCGCAGTTGGCGCATCAGCCACTGTACCAGCGCACTATCATCCAGACTCAGAAGGAATGCTGTCTGAGTATCCTCAACAATTGACCAGAACTGCCGTAACATCAGAGGTGTCATACGACCTCCTACCCTAAGATTTTCTTTAGTATTTACGATACCCACTTCTCTGTCTGTATCACCCTTAGCCACATAAGAAGACACAAGAGTTACAAAATCCTTAACAATTACTGCGGGTCTGTTACAGCGATTTTCGAGCGTGCGAGGTTCAGGGTTTTTGTTAAGAGCCGTGCTTCGCAAGGCTCTTAACAAAAATTTTGGTTCTACTGAGATCTTGCACCAGAAACTAAAACCCTGGCTCTGCGGCGGCAGAGTCAGGGTTTTAGTTTTTCTTTAAGCAAGGTGCAAGATCTCAGTCTAAGTAACTGGGCATGGAAAAAGTCGAAACCCCAAAAGCTGTTCCGCCCGCTGCGCGGGCGGAACAGCTTTTGGGCTTCCAGCTTAATCGCGCCTACCTGCTTATACTGGACTTTTGACTAAATAACGCCGATTTTTCTTGAGACGCTGGCTGCGCCAGCGTCTCAAGAAAAATCGGCGCTAAGAATTAAGTTTGCCGAGAAACGCCCTCTACGAGGGTGTTTCTCGGCGTTAAACCAGTACTGATAGATTGGTGCGGTGTAGAAGGCGTGAGGCAGTCAGTGTTAAGTAGGGATAATGTCGTGAAATCTGCCGTAGTCAACGGCGCGATCGCCATTGGGAAGAATGGTGAGAATATCGACGAATTGTTTACCCCAGTGGATATCTTCGGCGATGAAGGAATGACGGGCGTGGATGGTTTGCGAGAAGTTTTCGTCCAGTCCGGTCAGGATCACCACGATTTCCAGATTGCTGTCCCATAGCGCCTCTGGTGATAGACCGTAGAGGGGGCTTTCTTCATCGATTGGGTGCATGACGGTCCACGTCAGGAAGAAGATAGGGGTGCGCGATCGCAGCAACTTCAAATCATAGAACCGTCGCATGGTTAACCCTTCGGTGCTGACCTCATCGCGCACTAAGGCCAACTGCACCTGGGCTTCCAGAATCTGATTGTGGCGCTGGTTGGCAGCCCTGAAGATCAGCGTTGGTATGCCGTTGTAGGTGGAGATTACCGCTACCTGACTAAACAAAACTCGCGCCGTTGGACGTGAAAATCGGGAAAACATCAGCCCCGTCGCCATCGCTACTCCCAGCAGCCCCACAAGGGCTTCGATCGCCACAAGTATATGGGAATACAGAGTTTGAGGAGACATTACCCCGTAGCCGATAGTGGCCATCGTCTGCACGCTGAAGAAGAAAGCATCGGAGAAAGAACCGGGGGTAGCACCTGCAATACTGCCGGGAACCAGCAAGTAGGCCAGGGCAAATAGTGCATTCATGACAACATACAGAAGCCCGATCAGTCCCAGAAAGCCCAGCCAGGGAAGGATGAGCATAACGTGGTACAAATCGCGCCACTGCGTTGAGCTATCTCCCAATCGCCTCACTCTCGGTCTACCTGATGCTCCCAAAATTCGCCTGACAGGAGGTGTGGCTGATGAGTCAAAGGGGGGGTTGGTGAGTTTGCGGAGAGACTTCTGAAGGTTACGATTTGCCATTGCCAAAATTCATCAGCGCTGATGCCAGCACTTTAGCAGCAAACTTAAAACATCTGACACCTGGGGTGTGGCAAAGCCACACCCCAGGTGTCAGATTCTGAATTCTAGCGGGATTCGGTGCCCTGGTTGGGATCCCCTTCAATGCGGGGGTTGTCGGTACCGGGGGCTTCAGGCGCTGAACCGGGACGGACGTCGGCTGCGGTACCCTGCCCAGTCCGGCGAATAGCCGGGTCGATAGGGGTTTGCTTGCCACCGGAAGCATAAACCCGCTCTTTGGCTCCCTGGGTGGGAACTGAGACTTCCTCCAATTCACTCATGCCGAAGTTGTTGGTATTCACTCCTGCATAATTCACTTTATTAAAGCGAACAATTACTGGATATTTGATGCCGCTTTTATCCATTGAAGCGACGACACCAGTGTCTTGATACCAATAGGATTCTTTGCGGAGAACACGCACTGTAGAACCACGCTGAATCATAAGATTTCTTCCTTTGATAATCAGTTTTCAGGCAAATGTACCCATGTTCTAAGCAGTTTTTCTGCTGGAACAATTGATTTTTTTTGTGTAATTACAGCGCTTTGCGTTGAGATAGAACCAAAGTTTTTGTTGAGAGCCTCGCTCGGCGAGGCTCTCAACAAAAACTTTGTACCATAGGCGCTTGCAAAGCGCTGTAGCCTGATTAAAATTAATACTGATTGTCTGTTTCAACAGGATCTTCCCTGGGGGGTAGTTCGATGGCTTAAAGGCATACTTCTAACTCTAGTGGTACGTCTTAGGGCAAGGCCATTCCGCTTAGTTACTGGACTTTTGACTATTTTCCCTGCGATACTGCGAAACGCTCTCATAGAAAGCGTTTCACTGAACACTAATTTTCGACCCGATAGCCCAAATCTGCCAACCGCGTGCGCGACTGTCGCCACTGGGGCTGCACTTTCACAAACAATTCCAGATACACTTTCCCCATTAAGAGCTTCTGGATCTGCTGGCGAGCCGCTGTTCCGATCGCCTTCAGCATACTGCCGCCCTTACCAATTAGGATACCCTTCTGCGACTGGCGCTCGACATGAATCGTGGCCAGGATACGGGTAATGTCGGGTTCTTCATCCACCCGGTCAATGGCGATCGCCACCGAGTGCGGCACCTCCTCACGAGTGTGGGTGAGGATTTGCTCCCGAATCAGTTCACCCATAATGAAGCGCTCTGGCTGATCCGTAATCAGATCAGGCGGATAGTAATAAGGCCCCGGCTCAAGATTCTGAATCAACAGGCGCTGGAGAGCCTCCAACCCTTCTCCCGTCAGGGCAGAGAACTTGGCGGTCAGCCAGCCGGGGTGTTGAGCGGCAACCTGCTGGTAGCTGGCGTCGATGTCGGGGCGATCACCCGGTTGCTGGTCGGCTTTATTGATTCCCAGAATGATGGGACAGGTGGCGTGTTTCAGCAGGTCAGCAACGTAGCGATCGCCCCCCCCTGCTTCATTCGTCGCATCCACCACAAACAACAGCACATCCACGGACTGAATTGCCATTTTTGCGTTCTGAACCAGCACTTTCCCCAGCTCATGGTGCGGCTTGTGAATGCCGGGAGTATCGACAAAGATGATCTGCGCCTCAGGGGTCGTCAGAATCCCCCGCAGGCGGTTGCGAGTGGTCTGGGCAATGGGGGAGGTGATGGCAATCTTTTCCCCAACCAGCGCGTTCATCAGTGTAGACTTGCCCACATTCGGACGGCCCACAATCCCCACGAATCCGGAGCGGAAGTCCGGCGGCGCGATTGGAATCAGGCCAGCATCCGGTGCATCGGGAATCTGGAGTGGGGGCGGAAGTTCGGGCAGGGAGTTGGAATTCATTAAGTATATGGGGCGGTAAATCAGTCGTGACCCTCTTCTCAATTAAAGACGATCCCTGACCCACACAGCAGAAAGAACGGCTCCCGTTGATTTTGTTTACAGAGTGATGGTGCCCCCACAACCTTCATTGCTCACTTACTCTTGCCATACTGAGATCTTGCACTGAGATAAGTAGACAGGCGTGATTAAGCTTGAAACCCAAAAAGCTGTTCTGCCCGCTGCGCGGGCGGAACAGCTTTTTGGGTTTCGACTTTTTCCACGCCCACTTACTTAGAATCAAAGTTTTTGTTGAGAGCCATGCTCCGCACGGCTCTCAACAAAAACTTTGTACCACACGTGCTTGCAAAGCGCTGTGAGGAAATTTCTAGCAATGAAATTACCTGCGTCGTGTGGATGTCTCCCCCGCCTGTATCGGTTTAGCGTTTTCGGATTCCTGCCTGGGCGACGCCCAGGCAGGAATCCGAAAACCTTTTTTTGCATCTCTCGCTTGCCCCCCGGAGACATCCACACGACGGGTAATTTCTTTCGTAGAAGTCTCTTAACTGCCAGACAAAGAGACTGTGCCATGATAGAAGCTGAAAAATGAGCGATGCCCCCTGATCGGACTCCTATCACCCCTATCAAAGGTAGCCCCATGTATGAGAAGTTTGGTGCTCGAGTGGCAGGTAATATCGTTACTTTTAACCTGTTCTTCCCCGATCGCGCAAAAGACCCTCTGCAATACGGTAGAGGTGGACTGCCAAGAATTCAAAAGCTACAGGTAATTGGAACATTCCAGCAGCATCTGGGACAAACAGACTGGAATCCTGATAGGGCACCGGAGATGCAGTTGGAGGATTATGCCCAGGGAATGCTTTACACCTTCTCGGCCACCCTACCGGATGACTATTACGAATATCAGTATTTCGTCACTTTTGAGGGTGGCGAGACCCGTCGGTGTAATGATCCCTGTGCTCGCTATAGTGGTCAAGCTACCGATAAAGAAACCTCCGGTTTTGTCATTGGTGGCAGTCAAATCGAACAGGTGCAGCCGATTGCAAAACGATTGCCACCCGGTGATTTGATCATCTACGAACTGATGATTGATGACTTCATCCAGAAACTGGAGGATGGAGGCACTCCCAAAGCGCCCCTGGATTTAATCAGAGACAAGATCAATTATTTCAAGGAGCTGGGGATTAACGCCATTCAGTTTATGCCCTGGACCGCCACCATTGGCCGTAACTTTAGCTGGGGGTACAATCCCTTCCTCTTCTTTTCCGTTGAAGATCGTTTCACCAATGCCAACAGCGACGATCCTGCTGAGAAACTGAACAAGCTCTACCGTCTGAAGCAGTTGATTGAGGCACTCCACGCTGAAGACATTCATGTAATTATGGACGGGGTATTTAACCATGTAGAAGAAGGGTTCACAGGCGTTGGATTTCCCTATTACTGGCTCTACCGCGATCCTCAGGACTCTCCCTACATTGGCGATTTCAGTAGAGGTGGTTTTTTCAAAGAACTGGATTATCAGAACCGCTGTACACAGGAGTTTATCTTCGACGTGTGCAAGTACTGGCTGGATCAATACCAGATCGATGGTATCCGGTTTGATTACACCATTGGCTATTTCCTTCGAGGACAGCTAGATCCCGGCGTCAGTCGCCTGATTCAACTTTTGCAAGGGTACCTCTACGGCACCAACCGCAGGAATATCTCGCTGACCATCGAACACCTCACGGATAATCGCTATGAGGCGATCGCCGACACTGCCGAGATCACTGCTACAGGCTGCTGGTTCGACCCCCTGATGTTCAAAGCCTGGGAATTTGGTTTCAACAACCAGATCAATACCAGCATCATGCGTCCGCTTGACACGCACCGGGACTTCGCGCCCGCTACTGGCCCCACAGTCTACATCGAGAACCACGACCACAGCACGATTATCAATAAAGTGGGCGGCGGTGGCATCGGCGCAAATGTGAGAAAGGACCACTGGTTTAAGAGTCAACCGTGGGCGATCGCACTATTCACCCTACCGGGAACTATCCTGATTCACAATGGCCAGGAATTTGGGGACGAGTACTATCTCCCCGAACAGGGCATGGGTCGGGTCATCCCCAGACCTGTGAACTGGGAAAGGCGCGATGATGAGATTGGTAAACCTTTGTTCAATCTGTACCAGAGACTGATTCAGATTCGTAAGGATCACCCGGCTTTGCGCTCGGCCAATTTCTACCCCAGCGGCTACGATGAACGGCAAACCCGCTTCAACGCCGAAGGCTATGGCGTCGATGTAGCCAGGGGAATCGTTATTTATCACCGCTGGGGTGATGGTCTGGATGGTCAGACAGAGAAGTTTATTGTTGTGCTAAATTTCTCTGCCGTTGATCAGTTCGTGGACATTCCCTTCTCTTCCAATGGCACCTGGAAGGATCTGCTGAACGGCGATGTCATCACCGTGTCAAACTACCGTCTGTCGAATCAACGGATCAATTCTAACTGGGGGCGTATTTTTTACGCGAAAGGCTAAGAATTGCAGCAGACAATCTTTGGTGCGATTTGAGCTGCGCTGGGCGCAGCTCAAATCGCACCATCAAATTCATCTTATTCTTAACTTCTTATTAACCTCCTAAACGTCGGTGGTGTCTCAACGAAAAGCAGGCCAAACTGTTGTCATCAAGAAAAAAGCCCCCCTCAATCGCTCTGCCTTCTTGCAACTCCATCGTCACTTCAGGAGACCCCCTATGAACTTCTTCTATCGCAATAACTCCGACGTATCCGCTCCATCGGTTGCTTCACAGTTCCCCGAAGGGATAATCGCCCCTTCTACCTCAAGCTTCCCCCCTCCCCCAACCATTCGCAAAACCCCAGAGCTGATGGAGTCGCCGAGCGATCCAGCGACCCAAAAGAAGAGCAAACCTGGATTAGTCGCCCAATGGGAATTGGTAGAAAACAAGCTGGTTTGTACCTGGGTACCGAATAAGCAAAGTTGTTGACATCCTCCCCATCCCTGAAGGGTAAGGAGGTTCGTGAACTACCGTCGCCCTTTCGAGTTGCCCCTACTCAGGGGTTTGCCATAAAATAAAATCCCAGTAAAACCCCAGTTTTCACTTGGCGCGGCAAAGCCGCGCCAAGTGAAAACTGGGGTTTTATTAAACAGCAGATCC
>CAZVXA010000212.1:0-11722 GCA_964630955.1 uncultured bacterium
GCGCCACCCGATCGCACACCCCCGGTTCTCCCGCCGCCTGCCGCAGCCGCTCGTAATCGTCCAGCATCTTCTGGCGGCACTCCGGGTTCAGCAGCAGTTCCAGGGATGCCTGCGTCAGGTTCGCTGGAGTGGCATAGTATTGCAGAAATTCCGGCACGATGGGTTCCATCAGCACCAGATTCGGGGGCGACATAAAGGGGATCGAGAACTTCAGCACATGCTCCGCAATCCATCCCGTGAAACGATTAACTTTGTACAGCACCACCTGAGGCACATTCATCAGCGCCACCTCCAGATTAACGGTGCCTGACTTGGCGATCGCCAGATCCGCCGCTGCAATCACAGTCGGAGAGGGTTCCTCCGACACCATTGCCCGTAGACCGTACCGCTGAATCGCCCGCTCAATCGGCTGACGAAACTCCGGGCGCGACAGAGGAATCCAGAAATGGGCCAGGGGCAGTTTGTCCTGGAGCTGCTGAGCCGTCTCGCACATCACCGGGAGGAGATACTTTAACTCCTGGGAGCGGGAAGCAGGCAGGAGGGCGATCGCCACCTGGTCGTCGGGAATCCCCAACTGATGACGAGCCTCTGTGCGACTGGGGGCACTCCGCACCCGGTCCACCAGCGGATGACCAACGTAGGACACCGTTGCTCCGTGCTTCTGGTAGTACTCCGCCTCACCGGGAAAAATGGCCAGGAGCCGATCGGAAATGCTGACAATCCGTCGGGTGTTGGCGGGGCCAAAAGACCACACCCACTCCTGCGGAGCGATGTAGTAGACCGTCGGCGTCTGCGGCAACTGGCGACGGACAAATGCCCCAATTCCTGCGTTGGGAGCCAGGTAGTCGATCATCACCACCAGATCGGGGGGATTGGCTTTGAGAAACGCCTTCGCCTGACGCTGCACCCGGATGGTTGGCCAGATATAGGGCACCGATTCCACCAGACCCACCGACCCCAGGCGGGTGGTGTCGCCCAAAATGGTTGCGCCCGCTTTCGCCATGCGATCGCCCCCCAGCGCCAGAATCTCCAGATCGACCCCCAACGACAATGCCTGTCGCCGCAGCGCTTCGATCAGTAAACTGCCCTGAAGATCGCCCGACACCTCCCCGGTGCTAATAAAAATCCTGGCTCTGGTGCATTCAGCAGCAGGAGTGGAAGATGCAGCGGTCGCTCCGATGGTCATAGCTTTCTCTTCTGTGCGATCGCACCCAATTCTCGTCTTCACCCGGCTACTCGTCGCCGCCATTCTCACCTTTGCGCCGCCCAGGAATCGCGCCCCGTCGTCCAGCGGTCTGAGTCAGCCGCATAAACCGCCGCAGGTGTTGCAGGTCTTCGCTATCGGGCAGCAGTTCCATCTGGTCGATCGCCTGATTCAAGGTTAATCCAGAACGGTACAGCAGCCGAAATGCCTTCTTCAGAGATTGATAAACTTTACCAGTTTCCAGCTCCATCATCCCGGCCCGACGCATCCCCACCAGATTGAGCGATCGCACCCGCGCCGGATTCCCTTCCACCAGCATATAGGGGGGCACATCCCGGTCAATCCGTGTCATACCGCCCACCATCGCCAGCCGCCCAATATGGACAAATTGGTGAACCCCCAGCACCCCACTCAGCCGAGCCTTCGATTCGATATAGACGTGACCCGCCAGCGCAACGCTGTTAGCGATAATTACCTGGTCTTCAATCACACAGTTATGGCCAATATGGCAGTAGGCCATGAACAGGTTGCCATTACCAATGATCGTCGCTTCTCCGGCCTGAGTAGCGCGGTTGATCGTGACGTACTCGCGGATCAGATTATCATCGCCAATTTTGACCAGGGTGAGTTCACCGTTGTACTTCAAGTCCTGCGGCTCCAGGCCAATCGATGCACCCGGAAAAATCTGATTGCGCGCACCAACCTCCGTCCACCCGTCCAGCACTGCGTGGGGACCAATACTCGTTCCTGGACCGACCTTAACCCGACTACCAATGACCGCATAGGCTCCCACCTGGACCGTAGGATGAAGTTCTGCGCCGGGGTGAATGACAGCCGTAGGATGAATCAGGGTAGTCAAGGGTGTGCTGGGTAGATGGGAAGGTGGCAGGTCAAGAGGACGAATGGGTGGATTCATAATCTATGCAAATTGTTGCATTGGCAGGAGCCAACTGAATCCACCCGTGTGGAGGATTCAATCGACAATCGAGAACATTAATTCGGCTTCGGCGGCCAGTTGGCCGTCTACCTCGGCGCGACCCCGCATCCAACCAAACCGACGATGTTTGATTCGAACGAGTTCCATCGTCATCACCAACTGGTCGCCAGGAACCACCGGACGGCGGAACTTGGCCTTATCAATGCCCGTCAGCATAAACAGGCCCGTGGGGATGTCAGGAATCTGAGTCAGCACAATACCACCGACCTGGGCCATCGCTTCAATAATTAGCACCCCAGGCATAACGGGCTGGTTGGGGAAATGCCCCTGAAAATGAGGTTCGTTGATAGTGACATTTTTGATGCCGACCGCCCGTTCACCCGGAACAAATTCAATGATTTTGTCTACCAGAGAGAAGGGATAGCGATGGGGCAGTAGCCGTTGAATATCCTGAATAGTGAAAACATTTTTTGCAGGCGCAGGTTCAGCAATTGCAGGCTCTGGTGCAAGGCGGGTGGCAGTCTCGGTAGGAAGGTCGGTCAGAGTGGACATGGGTATGGGATTTCTATACGGAGTGGACTTGCAGAGCCTCAGGTGAACGGTTTGCCAGTTGATGTGCAAGCTGAGTGTGCAGTTGGTGGCTGGCCTTATATGCAAGAATGTGTGCCGCTGGAAACGCGCCCAACAAACTGAAGTCTCCTACTAAGTCTAAGAGTTTATGACGCACTGGCTCATTTGAAAATCTCAGCGGCGGATTAATCCACCCCTCCGCACCGCACACCAGCGCGTTTTCCAGGCTGCCGCCTTTAATCAATCCGGCAGCGCGAAGCTGGTCGATCTGGTGGGCCAGACCGAAGGTACGAGCAGGAGCGATCGCCTCCAGAAAAGACTCCTGACCGGGCGACCAGCTAAACCACTGGTTGCCAATGGCGGGCAGGTCAAAGTCAATCCCGTAGGTAAAGCGCAACTGTGGGGCAGGAATCGCGGCCACAAAGGCATCCCCCTGGTGAATCCACAGCGGTTCATTGAGGAGGAGTGGTGTGCGCGGTTGAGACTGGGCGGTGATGCCTGTCTGGGCGATCGCCTCAGCCCACAGTCTGGCAGACCCATCCAGCAGCGGCACTTCAGGGCCATCAATTTCAATCCGGGCATTATCGACGCCAAACCCTGCCAGCGCCGCCAGCAAATGCTCAACGGTGCGAACAGAAACCTCTCCCGCCGCCAGTTCCGTTGAGAGCGTTGTCTGTCGCACCTGTGAAATATGGGCGGGAATCGATGGTGCACCAGGCAAATCGGTACGGACGAAGTAGCGCCCCTGGCCAGCCTCAGCGGGCAGAATGCGCACAGTTGCCGACTGTCCAGAGTGCAACCCCACGCCCGTCTGTTGGATAGTGGTAGCCACCGTATGCTGTTGCACAGACAGAATCACCGGGGGCATTTCCCCGCCATCTGTCTCCGATTGTTTTTGCTCAAGACCGAACACTCAAGCCCCCTGGATGCTCTCAGATTGTTACCTATCCGCCCTCATTCTGTTGGTTTTTACGGCGGGATGGCTCTCCCTTTGGATACCCCAGCAGGATCACCCTAGAACCGTTCACCAATACCAAAGTGGATGCGGCTATCGCCCTGGTCATTGATGGCGTAGTCAATACGGATGGCTCCCAGCGGCGACTGCACTCGTACGCCAACACCGTAGCCGAAGCCACTCCCTGGTTTGCCCCGCAGACCTGCCGGATCTCCCGGAACGTCATTCCCGGTGCCCAGATCGCTGCCCACATCCACAAAGACCGTTCCACCCACAATCGAGAAGATGGGGAAGCGGTACTCGACCGTGGCCAATGCAAAGGCGCGTCCACTACCGACATCACCAGCATCATAGCCACGGATAGAATCCGTGCCTCCCAGAGAGAAGGCTTCATAGGGCGGCAGATCTCCCAGAATCACCCCTCCCTGAACGTTGAAGGCCAGCGCCTGAGGCCCATCGCTGAAGTTCAGCAGGCGCACCGGAATGTAGTAGCTGTAGCTACCACGCAGGCGATTCAGGAAAATGCTGCCGGAGCCAATGGGAATCGATTGCTCGGTACTGAACCGCAGAAAAGAGCCATTGGTGGGCGAGACGGGATTATTGCGGCGATCGCGCGACACCGCAAATTGCGCCAGGAACAGGTCATCCTGACCGTCATTGCTAAAGCTCAGGAGGTTGCCAAACTGATCACGGGGGCTGAGATCACCATCGCGATCGCGGATCGACACCCGCTGATACTGCAGCCCTGCTGAAACCCGCCAATCGGGGTCAAAGGGAGGAATCGGGCGACCAAAGCTGATCCCACCCCCAATTCGCTGGACGCGGGGGCGATCGCCATTCGGCAGTGTCACCTCGTTGGGTCCCCCCTCAAACACCAGCGGAATCGACAGGCGACTGAAGGCATTGACGGTATAGGACGTGCGGTTTGGATCACCGGCAATCCAGGGATCGGTGAAACTGGCGTCAAACAACAGTTCCCGCTGACCAACCTGGAGTTCCACCGCCACCCGCTGGTTATTACCGCCCAGGTTCTGTTCCTGGTAGCTGACGGTGGCAAATAGACCGCTGGCAGAGCTGATGCCGCCTCCGGCAGCGATCGACCCGGTGTTACGCTCGATGACGTTCACTGTCACATCCACCTTACGGGGGTCCTGACCGGGGTTGAGCGACACCCGCAAATCTTCAAAAATTCCTAGACCGAAGGCCCGCTGCAAATCCTGCTGAATTCGCTGCTGGTTGAATACATCCCCCGGCTGTGAGCGGAACTCGCGGGTGATGATAAAGGAGCGAGTACGGCCTGTGATGGGCTTACCTTCGTCATCAGTCGGTTCTCCGTCCCGATTCAAAAAGCGCACCTGAATGTCTTCGATTACCCCTTCTGCCACCACCAGCGTCGCAGTGCCATCGGGAGAAACGCGCGGCGCATCGACCACCTGGGCCAGGACGTAGCCGTTGTCGCGGTACCACTTATTCAGCGCCTCGACGCCCTCCTGGAAGCGGCGGAAATTTAGAATGCTGCCCAACTGAGGCGCAAAGATCTCGTTGACCACCGTTTGCGGCAGCACCTCATTCCCTTCAACCCTGACGCCCTGAAGCACGGGGTTAGGCTCCACAATGAAGACAATCTGCACCCCCAGCGCTGTGTCCCTGGCCTCCACCCGCGCATCGCCAAAGAAACCAGTGGCGAGAATGGCGTTCACATCTTCCTGGAGCTGACTCCGGGTGGTTGTCCGACCCGGTTCTGTCCGCACGGCGTTATAGACTTCTGTCTCTAACTCGCCAGTCGCGCCCTGTACCACGACTTCTGCCACCAGCACACGGGGTTCATCCGGTTGGGCCTGCGGTTGTGGCGCAGGAGTTGTCCCCGGCGTGGGGAAGGTTGGCAACGAGGGGGCCGTACCGGGGGAAGTTGGCTCCGTTGGGGTGGGCGTCACCTGGATCTGGTTTGGCGTTTCCTGCTCAGGAGATGGACTGCCCGCAGGAGGGGTTCCAGGTTGACTTTGGGCCGGAGCAGTTTGCTCCGGGATCTGAACCGCAGGGGCCACAGGAGACGCCTGGGAGTTTAAGGTCGGCGGCACTGCACCCTGGAAGGGCGAGCGCTGAACCAATACCAGACTATCGGCAGGGGGCAATAATGGGTTGCTCTCTGGCACCACCGGAGTCAGGCTGGAGCGCTCGGCGGCTAGAGCTGTCATATCTGGAGCTGCCGCAGCGAGCCTTTCGGAAGATTGAGCCGCCGCCGGACGAGACAAACCCAGCGTTGTAGAAACAGTCAGAACTGCCAGTAAAACCGGAGAAAACCGCATGTGATTTAAAACCATCGAAACATCCACACACCGAACCTGCAGTGGTTGCAGGAATTGCTCTGGGCAAACGGAGCAATTTTACAGCATTGGCCGCTCCCTTGCTCAGATCTGGTCAAACCCCTGGAGCAGGATTCGACTCAAGCAATCTACAGGTTTTTCAGACGCAGGGTTAAAGGGATTGTGCCAGAACTCGATCTAGCACCTGTCGATAGGCAGACTCCACATCACCCAGATCCCGACGAAAGCGATCTTTGTCCATGACGCGGCGGTTGGGATCGGTTTCAGACTGGTTCCACAGACGGCAGGTGTCCGGGCTGATCTCATCTGCCAGCAGAATGTTGCCCTGGCGATCGACGCCAAATTCCAGCTTGAAGTCCACCAGGGTAATGCCACACTTTTGAAAGAAATCGCTTAGTACCCGATCTACTGTCAGTGCCATCGTCCGCAACTGTTGCACCTGTTCGGGCGTTGCTACCTGCATAGCCCGAATCCGGTCTTCCGTCAGCAGGGGATCACCCAGTGCATCATCTTTGTAGTAGAACTCTACCAGGGACGGCTCCAGCACCGTCCCGACGGCTAACCCTGTCTGCTGGCACAGGCTCCCGGCTGCCAGATTACGCACGACTACCTCTAGAGGGATGATTTTCACCGATCGCACCCGCATCGTTAAAGGAGTCGGGCAGTCAATGAAGTGGGTTGGCACTCCGTTTGTCTCCAGCAGACGAAACAGGTGGGCCGAAACGGCACAGTTCACCTCGCCCTTGCCTGCGATCGTGCCCCGCTTCTGCGCGTTGAAGGCCGTCGCATCGTCTTTGAAGTGAGTCAGAAGAACGTCCGGGTCATCTGTTGCGTAGAGAATTTTGGCTTTGCCTTCGTACAGTTTTTGGGATGGGGAGCCTGATGCAGACATGGGAGAACTGGGATTTCAAATAATGAAAGGAATACCGTACCGTCGGGAAGCACCCTTCATTGTAGCGGCCCTGAGGGCTGCCGAACGGTTGTTGTTCATTGCCCCTGTCAGAGCATAGCGCTTCGCGCTCCAGCAAACCACAGGTTTTCGTGTGAGAGCCGCGCAGAGCGCGGCTCTCACACGAAAACCTTTACTGACCTAGTAGTCCGCCAAGCGAATTTTGCCTGGTTGAAGAACTTTGCCTGGTTGAAGTGGCGCGCTTGTCTTCATTTAGCATCTCTCGCGTGCCCCTGCAGCGCACGCGAGAGATGCTAAACAAAGACCCCGGCATGGGCAGAACAGCCTTTGGTGTTGCGATCTCAATCGCGCCAATCTACTTACAGGTTGTCTGCATTCAGACGGATTTATCCTGAAGAAACCTGACGCAAGATTAAATACAGATTAAGGTTAGGTTAAATGAAATAAGTTTATTCAGGAGGAAGCAATGGATCGGTCTGAATTTCTGTACCCCCATGTCCGGTATCGTGGCGATGTAAAGCCTGAAAATCTGGTGTTCAACGCCAACTTGCAGGAGTTTTCCCATCGAATTAGCCTGCTCTGCGGTCTTGAGAGCAACGGCAAACTGACACCAGAGGAAACCTACAAGGAGATTAAATCCCTCTGGAAGCAGTTGAAGCGCAGCAAGAAGCAGCTTGGTATTGGCGAAGAACCCTTCAATCAGGATTTTGACACTTAAGCTTCGAAGGCATTGGGGATATACTCCTGTAGCCTTAGCCAGCGTCCGGCGATCGCCACCCACTTTCCGATCTCTGGTGAGGTCAGGTTGGACGGTCCCAGCACTGCCCGACCACTTGCCACCACCAGCGCCACATCAAACCGACACGGACAGTCTGACCACTGGGGATGCTCCGACAGAAATAACTCCGCTGCCTGCCATAGCTTCGCCTGCTTCTGTAGCGTGATTGACAGTCGTCCTCCCTCATCCCAGTTGCCATCGCTACGAGCCTTTACCTCCACAAAAGCCAGTCCTTGCCGACCTGGCAACCGTACCACCAGATCCAGTTCTCCCCAGCGGCAGTGCCACTGCTGGGCCAGAATGTCTGCGCCCTGGGAGACGAGCCAGCGAGCTGCCAGATCTTCTGCTAGCGCCCCCAGCGTCTGGGATGCGTGATGGGGGATGGGGGCAGAGGATTCAGGCATGATGATGAAAATTTCCTTCTGGTAGACGGACATCGGCAGGTCGTTCTCCCAGAGGGCGTTCGACAGGGCCAGCTTTCAGGTAGGATCAGGAAGGATAAACCTGTTCTGGTAACTTTTTCTACCTTAACCCATCTGGTATGACCCGCTGGTTCCGTTCACTTCGTTGCTTCATCTCCCAGTTGTGCAAGTTGTCTCTGGGCCTGGTGTTGGTGGGGGCGATCGCTCTCCTGTTTGCTACTCCTGCCTGCGCCCTCGATTACAACAAAGAAATCCTGATCAACGCCGACTTCTCTAACCGCGACCTGACGGACGCCAGCTTCACCAAGGCCAATCTGCGCAATAGCAATCTCAGCCACTCCAATCTGGAAGGCGTTAGCTTTTTCGGAGCCAACCTGGAGGATGCCAACCTGGAGGGAGTTAATCTGACCAACGCCACCCTCGACAGCGCCCGCCTGGTCGGCGTCAATCTGACCAATGCCAATCTAGAGGGAGCCTTTGCCTTCAATGCCAAGTTTGATGGGGCGATCATCGATGGCGCAGACTTTACCGACGTGCTGCTGCGCCAGGATGTGCAGAAGAAACTTTGCGATGTCGCCAGTGGGAAGAACCCGGTGACGGGCCGAAGTACCAGGGATACCTTGGATTGTCCCTAAACGATCACTAGCTGTGCCCCCCCGCGTAGCGGAGGGGCACAGCTAAAAATTGGATTTTTGACTATTTTCCCTACAATGCCGTGAAACGCTCTCTACGAGAGCGTTTCACGGCATATTTAGTTTGAGCGCCAATTTTTCCTGAAACGCTGACTCCGTCAGCGTTTCAGGAAAAATTGGCGCGTTTTAGTCAAAAGTCCAGTAAAAATCAACCACTCTATTACTGATTCGCTTCCTTGCAGGCGGCCAATTCTTCCTGGTAGTCGGGTGCCAGATTATCGATGTCTTCTTCGGTTAACTGGCTGACGCCTTCTGCTTCGGCGATCGCTGCAAACCAGCAGGCACAGGTTTCTGCCGAGAGACCCTCAGCATTGCACCGCTCAAGCATCGCTTCGTTCATGGTGATGGTTTGAGCGAAGGCAGCATTGGGAGCCAGCAATTGAACTGCCAGCATGGCCCCGGTGCCCAGAAAAGCAGCAAGATTTAGTTTGCCTGGTTTAATCATAGAACTCCAGTAGGTCGTGAATGAAAGCATTCAGTGGAACAATGACCCGTGTGAGAAACCGCTTCTCAGTTTCTCCGGGTGGTAGCTCTTGCAGCCTGACAACTCCATCAGCAATCGAGCCGTATTTCTATCGTTCCCCGTTTGTTTCTCCCATCAACAGGCATGTATCAAAAGATCACAGGCTGAGCCGTCAAGATCGAAAGCTCTAAGCTTCACTAAACCGAAAACCCAAATTATGGCAGGCGCGACGTTGTAGCGTCGCACCTGCCATAATTTGGGTTTTCGAACAGGCACTTAAGCCTCACCGCTTCAGCTCCTCGTAGTACTCCCCCACCCACGGCACCTGCGCCAGATCTGCAAAGGTAATCTGCCGCTGCTGCTGATCCAGATCGCGGATGCGCTGATCCTCCAGGTAGACCTGCTGCTGATAGTACTGACCCAGCGCAGGTTCCGCCACGCAGTCGGTCTTTTGCCACAGATCCAGGAAGTGCCGCCGCCGCTTTTCGCACATCACCCGCTCCAGACAGGCGATCGCCGAACGGATGACCAGGGGCGATCGCAGAACATCCCGTTGGGTCTTCTCATCCAGTTGGAACAGAGGCAGCACCGGAGCCAGCTTTTCAGGGAAATCAGTGAGTCGGTCTTGCAGTTCGGACAGCAGATCAGGTATTTCACCTGCCGCCTCAATTTCCAGGATTTGCTGCCACAGAAAGCGATGGGGGGCAATGCTGAAATCCAGGTCGCGGGACTCCATTGCTGTCTGAATTTCGGGGCGGGAGTCGGGCAGGTGCAGGTAGAGGCGCAGCAGTTGGGACTCGGATTCTTCTAACAGGGTGCGATCGCCCGAAGACTGCCATTTCTGAGAGCGTCCGTGCCAGCGCTGGCCGCGCACCTGGTTCCGCAGATCGCTCTCCAACTGCATTGCCATTCGGGCATTGCCCTGGCTCAGTCGTTCTGCCGTGCGGTGGATGTAGTGGGTGCGCAGTCCGGCGTTGGGCAGACTGCCCAGGAGTTTGGCGATCGCCTCCAGGCAGGTCTGGAACTGGTCAGGCTGGTCCAGGTCTTTATCCTGAAGAAGCTGCTGAATTTGCCAGTCGAGCCAGAGAGGAGCGTCGTTTACCAGAGCGGTGTAGTCAGCGGCGCTGTGGCTGCGCAAAAATTCGTCAGGGTCTTTCCCCTGGGGCAGATTCAGAATCCGCAGCTGCACTTCCCCCTGGTAGGCCAGATCCGCCAGTTCTCCGATCGCCCGGTCTGCCGCTTTCTGACCTGCCGCATCGGCATCAAAGTTAAAAATCACCTGCTTGGACTCGGTGTAGCGCAGCAGTTGCCGCACCTGAGCCAGACTGAGGGCCGTACCCATCGACGCTACCACATTGGCAATTCCGGCGGCGTGCAGGGCGATCACATCAAAGTACCCCTCCACCACAATCGCCTTGTCCCGTTTGGCGATCTCACCCCGCGCCTGATCCAGTGCAAACAAAATTTTGCCCTTATCAAACAGCTCCGTGTCCGGCGAGTTCAGATACTTGGGCTGCTCATCACCGAGCGATCGCCCCCCAAAGCCGATCACCCGCCCCTGCAAATCGTGGATGGGAATCATCAGGCGATCGCGGAACCGATCGTAGTAGCCGCCTCCCCCCTGCCGGGGCACAATTAACCCCGCCTGCTCCACCAGTTCCACCGGAAACCGCTTTTGTTCCACCAGATAGCCATAAAGGGTTTGCCACCCTCCCGGCGCATAACCGAGCTGAAACTGCTGAATCGTTTCCGGCTGGAGTTGGCGCGATTTTCTCAGATACTCCAGCGCTGTCGCCCCCTGGGCCTGTTGCAGCGCATGTTCGTAGAACTTAGAGGTGAGGGCCAGCACCTCATACAATTGCTCCCTTAAGGAGAGCTGCCGCTGGAGTTCCTGCCGCTGGGCTGGCTCCATCGTTTTGACGGGCACCTGATAGCGCTTGGCCAGATCCAGCACTACCTCCCCAAAGGGCCGCTTTCCCAACTCCATCAAAAACTTAACTGCGTTCCCCCCCGCACCGCAGGCAAAGCAGTAGTAGAACTGCTTGCCGGGACTGACGCTAAAGCTGGGGGATTTATCGTCGTGGAAGGGGCACAGCCCCACAAAGTCTTTCCCCCGCTTGCGCAGCACAACATGTTCTGAGATGACATCGACGATATCAACGCGTTGCTTAACTGCTTCGACGGTGTCGGGATGAAGCCGGGGGATATCCATAAGTAGCGTCGAGAAGGAGCGATCGGACTTTAAGACAGTATATCTGGCGTGATGGAATTTTCCTGCGTTGAATACATCTGTTTTGTGGGCTTATTTTATACCGAACAGTATGGAGCCAGAACCCACTTTTTCCCAGGCTTAATGGAATTTCGACACAAAGGAGTGGCGGGGGGGGGGGGGGGGGCGGCGCGCGCCGGGGGGGTGGGGGGGGTTGGGGTTGGTGTTGTTTTTGGGTGGGTATGTTTTTTTTTTGTG
>CAZVXA010000213.1:0-11671 GCA_964630955.1 uncultured bacterium
CGGATTTCTGCCTGGGCGTTGCCCAGGCAGAAATCCGAAAACGCTAAACAGATACAGCGGCGAAGCCGCACCTCTCTCAAAAACAATTCGGTTTTATTTAATTCGCGATCCTTAGTTTGTATACGACAAGAGTGATAGAAGAGGGGTAGAATACCTCAGTTGAAAAAATCTGATCTGGGGCGACTTTTTTACTTTTTTTTCTATGACTAACGCACCGGGCCTGAATAATAATCCTCTTTTTGCCCTTCCAGGGGGCAGTGTTTCCAGCGCGGCGATCGCCGCCACTGCAGTCCCAAACTGCGGCTGTTCTACCCCAACTCCCCCCACCGTTCCCCAGGTCGCCGTTGGCACCGCTCGCAATGACATCCTGATTACCGGAGCGGCAAACGATACGCTGTATGGCCTGGGCGGCGACGACCTGTTGTTAGGAGATGCCGGAAATGATGTACTGGATGGGGGTGGAGGGCGCGATCGCCTGTTTGGCGGAGTGGGCAACGACCAGTTGTTTGGCGGTACTGGCAGCGACCAACTGTTTGGTGCCTCTGGAGATGATTTACTCAACGGCTGGAGCAGTTTTAACACGGTACCTGCCAATCCCGGACGCGGCACGATTGACATTCTCGTCGGAGGGGCAGGACGTGACACCTTTGTCGTGGGGACGGCCTATAACGACGGCATCGTCAATACGCTCGGCACCCAGGATTATGCTCGAATCTCTGATTTCACCATCGGGCAGGACCGCATCCAACTATCGCGGGGAGCCTCCTATCGTCTGGGTCGAGCAGCGGGTCTACCGGGCACCGCTATTTTCTTGCGCAATGGTGGCACGAATGAACTGGTGGCGATCGTAGCCAACGTTTCGTCAGGGTTGCGGTTGAATAATCCCAATCAGTTTGTGTATGTCTGAGATTTTCGCAAAAGAAGATATTCGTTGTGTGGGCAGGTTCCCCCGCTACGCGGGGGAACCTGCCCACACAACGAGGGTCGTTTCGTTGCTGCTGACCTAATGCCGCCCCGTCAACCGATCACGCAAATGCTTGATCCGATCGCGGTACTTCGCGGCCTCCTCAAACTCCAGCTTCTTGGCGGCTTCCTTCATCTGTGATTCGAGCTGCACAATCAGAGTTGGGATGTCATCCAGTGACAGATCCTCAGCCTGCTCGTAGGCTGCCTCCAGTTCCTGCGCATTGACCCGGCGGGAAACCTCCAGGAATTCCAGAATCGCGTTCTTGCGCTCCCGCACGATGGGCTGGGGGGTGATGCCGTGCTTCTTGTTGTACTCCTGCTGGATCTGACGCCGCCGATCAGTCTCCTCGATCGCGCGTGCCATACTGTCCGTCAGGTTGTCGGCGTAGAGGATGGCCTGCCCCCGCACATGACGAGCGGCGCGACCGATGGTCTGGATGAGCGATCGCTCAGCCCGCAGAAATCCCTCTTTATCCGCATCTAGAATCGCCACCAGAGAAACCTCCGGCAGGTCAAGACCTTCTCGCAGCAGATTCACCCCCACCAGCACATCAAAGTCTCCCTTGCGCAGGTCTTGCAAGATCTCAATTCGCTCGATGGAATTGATTTCGGAGTGCAGATAGCGGACACGAACACCCCGCTCTTGCAGGTATTCGGTTAAGTCCTCTGCCATCCGCTTGGTGAGAGTGGTAACCAGAGTACGTTCGCCCTTGAGCACTCGCTCCTTCACCTCGCCCAGCAGATCATCAATCTGGCCCTCAGTGGGACGGACAGAGATTTCGGGGTCGAGGACTCCCGTGGGTCGAATAATCTGCTCCACGACTCGGCCAGTGCCGCGAATGTAATTGCGAGCCGTATTCTTCTCATCACCTTCAGTTTGAAATTTTCCACCAGAAATTTCTAATTCCCAGTCACCCGGTGTCGCGGAAACGAACACACACTGGTTCACTTTCTCCCAGAATTCCTCGTCCTTCAGGGGACGGTTGTCGGCAGCGCTGGGGAGACGGAAACCGTGCTCGATCAGTACCATCTTGCGGGAGCGATCGCCGTTGTACATCCCCCGAATCTGGGGAATCGTGACGTGGGACTCATCGATCACCAGCAGCCAGTCCTTCGGGAAATAGTCGAGCAAGCACTCCGGCGGTGAGCCGGGAATACGGCCTGCCAGATGGCGGGCGTAGTTTTCCACGCCGTTGCAGTAGCCCACTTCTCGCAGCATTTCCAGGTCGTAGCGGGTGCGCTGCTCCAGACGCTGGGCCTCCAGCAGTTTATTCTCGACCTCCAGTTCCGCCAGCCGCTCTTTTAGCTCTTCCTGAATCGCTTCGCAGGCTTCCTGGAGCCGTTCCTCTGGGGTGACGAAGTGCTTGGCGGGGTAAATGTTGACAGCCTCCATGCTTTGCAGCGTTGATCCAGTAATCGGGTCAATGTAGCGGATGGCATCGATCTCATCCCCAAAGAACTCCACCCGGATAATCCGATCTTCGTAAGAGGGGCCAATCTCCAGCACGTCGCCCTTCACCCGGAATCGCCCTCGCCCCACGTCGAGGTCGTTGCGTTCGTACTGAACAGTGGTCAGGTCGCGCAGAATTTGCCGCTGGTCAGCCTCCATGCCAACGGACAATCGCACCGCAGCGTTCAGATACTCAGAGGGAATTCCCAGACCGTAGATACAGCTAATCGAAGCAACCACGATCACGTCTTTGCGTTCAAACAGCGATCGCGTTGCCGAGTGCCGCAGCATATCGATCTCGTCGTTGATCGAGGCGGTCTTGGCAATGTAGGTGTCGGTCACTGGGATGTAGGCTTCCGGTTGGTAATAGTCGTAATAGCTGATGAAGTATTCAACAGCATTATCGGGGAAAAACTCCCGCAGTTCGTTGCACAACTGCGCCGCCAGCGTCTTGTTGTGGGCCAGCACAAGCGTCGGCTTGCCCACGTTCTGAATGACTCGCGCCATCGTGTGGGTCTTTCCGGTACCCGTGGCCCCCAGCAAGGTCTGGAAGCGTTCGCCCTGCTTAAGGCAGTCGGTGAGCGCAGCGATTGCTTTTGGCTGGTCGCCCCTCGGTTCAAACGGTGCCTGGATATCGAAGGCTGTCATGCTTGCAATCCCTTAGATGAAAGAGAGCGAGACCTCTCTATGATGACGGATCAATCGAATTTGTGGGGTAGTATTCGACGCAAATTCGGGTAAGAAAACCACTCTGTTTCCCGTAACCGAATTTCTGCTAAGTCGGTAGGCGCGATTCAGCTTTTAACCCCAAAAGCTGTTCCTCCCAAGCATTGGGAGGAACAGCTTTTGGGGTTAAAAGTATGTGAATGGCAAAAAACCGATCAGGTTGCGATTCGCATTTACGTCAACGAAAAGCGTGATGTTCCACCTGAAGAACGAATTCCTTCCAATATTCAGGGCGTTGTCACCGATGGCATTGAGCACAAAATCGTGCTGCATCCGTTGAGCATCCCGGAATCTAATATTTCCACCCAGGCAGACACCGGACGCTATGACCCACTCAAAGGCGGTATCAGCATCGGCCCCTATCGGGCGATCGGGGGTTCGGTATTTTCAGGAACCCTGGGGGCGATCGCTGCCAAAAACAGAACCGCTGATTGTATGACCCATGAATGGCTGGGGCAACAGAGATGGCTATTCGTTCGTCAACGCTGGATGCAAGTCCTGAGATACGAGCATCAGCAATGGTGTTTGGTTGTAGAATGCGGCAGACAATGATTGAGCGACTAACGCTGGATGGTTTCATTCAAAGCTTCTTGAATGATTTCCTCACTCACGCCATGACGTTTAAGGCTTGCAACCAGCGCCAACACTGTATCACCTTCCAGTCGCTCCAGGTCAGCCCGCAGTCCTTGTCCGATATAAGCACGTACTAGAGGCTGATATCCAGAAAAACCCAGTAATGGTGCAATGCGCTTCAAATCTTCGATCACGTCTTCGGGCATCCGAATAGTGATCGTCGTCATCGGGCGCTCTCTGTTCAAACGTTTTTTCAATGCCTCAGCTTTCATAATATTCCCGCTCCTTGCGTGTTGCTTTACGAGCCGAGATGATCCGGATGGTGTCGTTTTCTCGCTCAATATAGACCACGTAAAGCAGATTCCACCGTCTATCCAGGCCAATTACCGCATCTCGCGCCTCGTCATTGCGACTGGCATCAACAACAACAAGCAATGGGTCAAAGAAGGCTTCTGCGACTTGCTGAAACGTAACACCGTCATGGTTTATTGGATTGATCCTGGCTTTTTCGTCATTCCAGACGAATGTGACACCATTAGACATCCATACCCGTAGTATAGACATGGCGTATTTACAATGTCAATACGATTTGGGCTGTAGGGGTCTGGAGCGATCGCCAGTCATGTATTCCATCCAGTCACCCTGAATCGGTTTAGGAAGCATCTTCTTCTGCCTGTGTGTCTCGATTATGCGGCGACAACTTGTAAACGCAAACCAAGTGCTTTCAGTACTTTGAGAACCGTTGCAAACTCCGGATTGCCTTCGGCTGATAAGGCTTTATAAAGGCTTTCTCTCCCCAAGCCTGTTTCACGGGCGATATGCGTCATTCCTCTGGATCGAGCAATGTCCCCAAGTACCGCGACTATCAGTGAAGGATCATCCTCTTCAAGGGCCGCTTCAAGATATGCTGCAATATCCTCTTTGGTTTCCAGATGCTCTGCCGCGTCCCACGTAAAGGTTTCAGTTTTTTCCATCATGACCTCCTATAATTTTTGTGCCAAATCTAGAGCTATTTTTATATCTTGATCTTGGGTGCTTTTATCTCCACCAGCCAGCAAGATGATTAATGTATCCCTTTTTTTATGAAATACACCCGATAACCCGAACCATAATCAATCCGCAATTCTGATACCCCTTTCCCTACAGGCTTGACATCACCAGGGTTGCCCATTGATAGACGGCGAATGCGAACATCGATACGTGCTTTAGCTTGACGATCGCGCAGGTCATTGAACCATTGGGAATAGACTTTAGTTTGGCGGACTTCAACCATGTATCAAGTGTATCCTTTGGGATACGAAAGGACAAGAAGATGAAGTCTCTCACAAGGCGATCGCGCTTTCACGGGTAACCTGTGGACACTCCATCTTCAGGTGCCACCTGCTTCGGAATCCTTTGCTAAAGAGGCCAATACCAATTCTTCATCACAAAAGGAGAGGGCGATCGCCAATCACTCATCCCACCAAGTCAGCCTGAAGCATTTGGGATGCCTCATTTTCTCGTTTGTAAGTGTAACTGAAAGGGCGATCGCACGACGGGGGCGCTTGGGGGATGGGGGCAATCGTTGAGCAAGCAATGTAGAGTGTACGATAGAAGTAGCGGGGACACTTTGCAGAACTTGGGTGAATATGGGGCTACAAATCTCGATCTCTGATTCCATTGTGCAAGCGATGCGACTGCCTGAGCAACGGATCGAGCAGGAGTTGCGCAGAGAACTTGCTGTGGCTCTGTATACGCAAGACATCCTCTCCTTTGGGAAGGCGCGAGAACTGGCCGAGATGGATAAATATGAATTTGGACAGTTGCTTTCCCGTCGTGGGGTAGGACGGCATTACAGTTTTGAAGAATTGGACGATGATTTAAGCTATGCCCGTAGTGAGTAATACATCCGAATTCTCCTGTGGGTAAAAGCGCGATCGCGCAGCATATCAACGACAGATGCCTGACCTAGAGAAGTAGAGGTAAATTAAGGGAGTAGGAAGAAATTTGATTATGAGCGTTATTGTCCCTGACGAGATTCTTACTGCGACTCGTATGACTGAGGCTGAAATGCGTCAGGAAATTGCCGTTATGCTCTTTCAAAGGGAAAAGCTGACTCTCGCCCAAGCCAGTCGGTATGCGGGGATGCACCGTGTGGCATTTCAGCACCTCCTCGCCAGTCGTCAGATCCCTGTGCATTATGGGGTGGAGGATTTTGAACAGGACATTCAAAATCTGCGAGAGATGGGCAGATTGTGATTGTTGTCAGCGATACATCACCTATTAACAATCTTGCTGCGATTCATCAACTTCATCTTCTTCAACAACTGTACGGAACGATTCTGATTCCTGAAGCCGTTTACCGGGAACTCACTGACCCAGATTTTCCCGTTGCAGGCGCAGTTGAAGTACAAACCTCTGACTGGATTCAAACTTGTGCTGTTGGCAATCGCACCCTTGTCGAAGCGCTGAGTAACGAACTGGATATCGGAGAAGCGGAAGCGATTGCCCTAGCAGTTGAAATCCAGGCCGATCAAGTTCTGATTGATGAGCGTCGGGGGAGGGTAATTGCAACAAGGTTTAACCTCCACTACACGGGAATTTTGGGAGTTTTGGTCGAAGCGAAAAGTCGGGGTTTGATTGCTGAGGTTAAGCCGTTGTTAGATACGTTGATCAGTGAGGCTGGGTTTTGGGTTGCAGAAGCTCTGTACAATAGCGTTTTGCGGCTTGTTAACGAGATTGATCTACGTTGATTTCCGGGTAAGGCAGTTAGTTTGGTAGATATCCTACAGTGAAATAGGATAAGCGATCCCCAGTCACTCATCCCACCAAGTCAGCCTGAAGCGTTTGGGATGCCTCATTTTCTGACTTGTGACTGTGGCTAAAGGGGCGATCGCACGGCAGGGCGCTTGAGGAATGGGGGGCGATCGCCCAATTTGCAGAATGTATTAGGTGATAGCATTTGCCATCTCAGCAGTTCTATTCAAGTTGTTTAGGTCGAACCTCAAATTCTGATCGTGCACGAAAGAAACAGACATCATACTCAAAGAAGAAGTTGGCCTGCCCCAGAATCAAAGGTACATTAGCTGCTTGTGTCCAGGCAAAAGCTAAGTTAACTGTTGGAAATGACCTGACCTGTGCATCAAGGACGACTGCCCGAGCTTCGAATCGGGCGAGGTTCCCTGCTAATACAACCGAGAGCGTCTCCTCCTCCCAGATCAGACCCAGTTGTAACCCCACCTCATAGGGCAGAACATTAACGCTTGCACCTGTATCCAGTAAGCCCTCGGTATTAAGCGATTGACCATCGTAACTTAGCAACAGAGGCAGATACGGCATTCGATCGACCATGCCAGGGCTACTGTCGATCACCTTATAGGAGAATTTTTGCGCTTCAACCATTCTTTTCGTGTCGCTTCGTCGCCAGAAGATCCATCAAAACATTGGCGGCCTCTGAGCAATTGTAGGGCGACCATATTGGATATTCCTGGTTTGCGACAAAAAAGTTAGGGTCTTCTTCCTTAACCAGTTCTGTCGCAAGAAATTGCATCAGCCGAAGCTTGTCAATCTTGGGGAGCGCCTGGATTTGTGACAGGAGTTCAGCTAAAGGCATTAGGAGGTTTCCTCGATTGAAGCTCAGTAGGAGGGGTGGTTACACTGGATTGCGATTGGGAATGCGGGTGCCAGTCATCCTTCTATTCTACCAACTCACCCTGAAGCGTTTGGGATGCCTCATTTCCTCTTTTGTAAGGGTAACTGAAGGGGCGATCGCACGGCAGGGCACTTGAGGAATGGGGGGCGATCGTTGAGCAAGCAATGTAGAGTGTACGAGAAGTAGCGGGGACACTTTGCAGAGCTTGGGTGAATATGGGGGTACAAATCTCGATCTCTGATTCCATTGTGCAAGCCATGCAACTGCCTGAGCAGCGGATTGAGCCGGAGTTGCGCAGAGAACTTGCTATGGCTCTGTATACGCAAGACATTCTCTCCTTTGGGAAGGCGCGAGAACTGGCCGAGATGGACAAATACGAATTTGGACAACTTCTTTCCCGTCGTGATGTCATACCAATACTCTGGACAGTTTTTTGAAAACCCTTGATTTTGCGTGCGCGACGCGCACGCAAAATCAAGGGTTTTCAAAAAACTGTCCGAACTAAAGCATACGGCACTACGGTTTAGAAGAATTGGATGATGATTTAAGCTATGCCCATAGTGAGTAACACCTCCCCAATTCTCAATCTGGCAATTGTGGGGCAGCTTGAACTCCTGCGGCAGCAATTCAGCGAAATTCTGATTCCAAATGCGGTATTGGACGAACTAAAGGTAATGAAGAACGACCTGGCTCTCAACCGCCTGCTCAAAGGGAATATATTCTTCCATCTTACTTAAAGGGAATATACTCAACTGCATTCATCCATTCATCAGGTTCTGAAGCTTTGGCAATCAATTCTAAATCTCTGACAAACTGACCAATTGTGCCTCCAAGCTGATGACCAAAGATCAACCCAGAAAACTGCTTCCCTTCTACTTGCCAGGTTTCGGCTAAAACGCGAAATCGAATGTCTTGAGTAAAAAGGACTCGGTTAAGCTGAGCCACCCGTAACAGAAGTTGGTCGTCAGGGAGTTCTTGAGCTTCATCATCAAACGCGGTCAATACGTCTACGCCTCGACGACGCAACTGATCGGTAATGGCTTGGGGAATATGGACATCCATATACAAAGCAATCGCCACTTACAGCAGCCCTCTAGCTTTCATTCGAGTGTAGAAAGGTGACCGAAATGCTTGCGTCATAGCTGCTTGCACTTGCTCCCACTCCTGGGTGATTTCCTGATCAATTTCTTCCTGATGATCAAAATAGTATCCCATCGCCGCATGAGCTTCGGCTGGCTTTAAGTAAAGGTGCTGTCGGCATATCTCCTCTACAGACCAACCGTAGGCAAGATAGTCCATAACAATTTGCGCAACTCGAATACGGGGCAATCGCTGTAATCGAGCAGGCTGACCGTCTTGCTTTTCAATATGCGGGTAACTCAGGGCTAGCATCCTATTTCACTGTCGCCTAGCTAATCTGCCATATTCTTACAGTATAGTCTTTGCTGCTACTGACAAGAATTTCCCATCAGAGCTCAAGAAAACAGCCTGGGTGAGAGTCCGATCGCCCCTCATCTGTCGATTCCATCCAGTCTCCCGAATGGGCTGAGGAAACTGAAACGCCTCCATCTGCAAGGGCACTTGACCGTGGTCGAAAGCGCGATCGCACGACGGGCGCTTTGGGGACAGGGGTGATCGTTAGAGCAATGCAAGAAAAAATCGGCGAGTGTTTTGAGTGGGCGATCGTGTAATTTTGCAGGATGCGTTATAGCTGTCGCCTAACGCATCTTTAAGTTGCTGCTGCCGTTATCACTTGAAAGCACTTTAAAGAAGTCTCATCCGAACTTTGTTATCTTCCACGACGCTGAAATGTCCAGCCCAATCATTTCGCAGGGCGATCGCCGTCACTACCTTTTGAGCCACTACCGCACTGGAGGGTGCTGTAATCCGAAACAGAATAATACCGCTGGCAGCGGGAAGTTTTGTCCGAAAAGCAAGTTCACCAAAATCTTTGTCAAAGGTTAGGAGGATGCGGTCTTCTGCTTGGGCACGACTTAATACTTCAGTGTCGGAAATGCCAGGGGATTCTATACGAATCCAAACCACGTCATGTTCTTGCTGACGTAATGCTTCTACAGCATCCAAAGGAAAGTTCTCATTGGCAAGGAAGCGCATAAACTAGATTGGAAGGGCATAAACTTTTTCAGCCTTAAGCATCGCGCTGGCATAGCTGAGACAGGCTTGGATATCTTCAATGCTGAGACCAGGATAATTGCGAAGAATTTCATCGGTACTCCAGCCTTGAGCAAGAAGGTCAATGATAAATTCAACAGCAAGGCGAGTCCCTCGAATAACGGGTTTCCCAGCCAGAATATCTGAGTTAAGGGTAATGCGAGTTTGCTGGTTCATAGATAAATCTGAAGTACGCTGTCCTTTTCATTTTATGGCCAAAAGCAATTCTTGCGATTCGACTCAGCAGAGGTTGCCTGAGGTTCAACAAAGCAGGTGGCCAGGCTGACCCGCAGTCAGATGAGCGATCGCCCATTCTCCTTTGGTGCCCGTGAGCTGGTTCGAGAACCCTCCATTCCTGCAACAGCGATCGCACTGTAACCAATGGAGCGATCGCACGTCAGGTTATTTGAGGAGCTTGGAGGCGATCGCTCAGACTGACCGAGAATCAGGAGTCATCTCTCGGTCAATTCCGCTCATGGGGTGGGCGATCGTATATTGCTCAGAACTGCCGATTGTATGACCCATAAATGGCTGGAGCAACAGGGATTGCTATCGGTTCATTAACTCTGGATGCAAGTCCTGAGATACGAGCATCAGCGATGGTGTTGGACTGTGACTGGAGGGGGCGGGGCGCTTGAGGAATGGGGGGCAACCCTTGCGGTAACGGCGAAGCCGCGCGCTGATGCCATGCAAAAGCAAACAATCTTTGAGGGTTTGGGTTGACTACTGCCTCACGGCAAAGTTGTGCGGCGTTAGTCAGGCTTGACACTCGCCGATAACCTTTGTTCCGTCCGTACCAACGCAGTGTTAAGTTGCTTTGCAAAGCACTAGATATAGCGTAAGGCATCTCGCCGAAGTGAGCTTATTAACGAAAAGAGTGAGTTTTTGATAATATAGGCTTGCGATCTATTCAGTATTATCGGAACCGATAACAATGCTTGGAACTTCTAGGGCAGGACAGTATGTAAAACAGATAGAGGGGTATAGAGCTTTTATACCTAATCCGCTGCCACCTATGCCTGAGATTATTATGGATCAGGAAATGTGGAATTTTCTATCTCAAGCAGATCGTGCGTTGGGTCGCCTGGACGGAGCAACAGATGCGCTACCAAACCCAGATTTATTTGTATTCATGTACGTTAGGAAAGAAGCAGTTTTGTCGAGCCAAATTGAAGGTACACAAGCATCTTTGATCGACGTTCTAGAGTTTGAATCTCAGGCTTTAGAGCCAGATAATCCCCAAGAGGTAGCAGAGGTCGTGAACTATATCTCTGCGATTAATTATGGTCTTGAACGACTCAAAGAATTACCTGTATCTTTGCGGTTAATTCGAGAAATTCACCAAGAGTTAATGAAAGGAGTGCGAGGTGCTGAACGTAATCCAGGAGAGTTTCGCCGTAGCCAGAACTGGATTGGTGCAGGAGGATGCTCCCTAGCTGAAGCAAGCTATGTTCCACCACCACCCCATGAAATGCTCCAATCTCTGGATAATTTGGAGAAATTTTTGCATAACCCACAACCTATGCCTACCTTAATCAAGGTTGGATTAGCTCACGCCCAATTTGAAACGATTCATCCTTTTCTCGATGGTAATGGAAGAACAGGACGATTATTAATTACCTTTCTGTTATGCGAGCAAAACATACTACAACGCCCTTTGCTTTACATTTCTTACTATTTCAAGAAATACCGCACTGAATACTATGACCGTCTTCAAGCTGTACGAGATAGTGGCAACTGGGAAGGTTGGCTCAAGTTCTTTTTGCGTGGCGTTTACGAAGTTGCTGAAGAAGCTGCTGCTACCGCCCGTAAAATAGTCAACTTGAAAGAGGAACATCGACAATTAGTACTTAATTCAATGGGGCGTAGGTCAGGTAATGCGATCGCCTTGCTTGAGAGCCTTTATTTCAGACCGATTTTTACTGTAGAACATGCCGAAGCAATTACAAATCTGTCATATCCCAATGCAAACACTTTAATCAAGGATCTAAGCGATATTGGTCTTCTGCAAGAAATTACTGGACAGAAACGCAATCGAGCATTTTCCTATGCGCCGTATTTGGCTGTCTTTCGGGATTCTCAGGAGCAACTGTAACCTAGTTAACCTAAGCGAAGGAGTCGCCCCCTCCGCTCGGCTCCAAAACCGTGCTTGA
>CAZVXA010000214.1:0-11588 GCA_964630955.1 uncultured bacterium
CTTCGCCGCGCCTCTCTCAAAAACAATTACAGGTTAATTTGTTCACGATCCTAAGCACTCACCTTGTTTTTTTGCTGCTGTTGTTGTTTGGTCAGACCGCTGAGAAACATCGGTACAAACTTCTCCACAAACGCCTGCGGGTCACGCTGCCATGCCCGCTGCACCACATCGATGCGGGTGCGCTGGAGGTCGGGGGAAAGCAGGGTGTGGGGCAGGCGCTCCATCAGATACTGAGGGCGCTGCCAGATAGGCAATGTATTGGCGATATCGAGCAGGTTGCCCACCCGACGCAACTCGGCTCCAAGAGTAATGTCCATCCCCGACTCGAAGGCGGCCTGCTCGATGGCAGCATACTTCAGTTTGGCCTGTTCCACCTTGTGGCAATGCTCTGGACTGCGATCGGCTATCTTTGCCAGCCAGCGGTTGCCCCAGCGGACATGGCCTGCTTCTTCAGGCAGAATTTTTTCGATGGTCTCCCGAATTTTGACGTTCTCCTCGGTCTCAGGAGCCTGCTTCAGGGCATAGATGTGCGCAGAGAAGTACTCACAGCCGCGCTTCTCAGTCACGTTAATGGCCGCCAGAGCCGAGATCATGGCATCCTCCAGACTGGCCTGGGTGTCAAAGTTCTCTTTGTCGAGGAGGCGATCGAACTCATTAATATAGGAGGATCCGGGTGGGGTGCCGACAGGAGCATCCAGCTCGATCAGCAAATCCGTCAGCCACATCGCGTGGCGGGCCTCATCAGAAATGTGATGGGAAAGATCCCGAATCAGTTCAGGTTCTTTGCCGTCCAGTAACTCAATCACATCAGTCAGATCTTTGCAACTGCGCTGTTCACTGTAACGGTAGCGGTTCAGGGTGATCAGGTGAATCTCGCGATCGCGCACCACCTGTTTCATGACATCACGGGCGCTCATTGCGCCGAAAGAGCTTTGGAACTTACGAGGATAAACAACAGTCATAGGGGTATCTTTTTGTTTTGTTGCGTTTTATTAAGTCTCTCATTTATGCTAACCCAACTTTCTACTGTCGTTTCATCTCCATAAATGCCTACCCGAAAAATGCCTACCCGAAAACCGAAAACCCAAATTCTGGCAGGCGCGACGCTGTAGCGTCGCGCCTGCCAGAATTTGGGTTTTCGGATAGGCTCTAAGTAACTGGACTTGTGACTCAATTGCGCCGATTTTTCCTGAACCGCTGACTGCGTCAGCGGTTCAGGAAAAATCGGCGCTAAAACCAAATATGCCGCGAAACGCTCTCTCAGAGGGCGCTTCGCGGCATTATAGAAAAATAGGCAAAACTCCAGTAAGTCAATGGGCGTGGAAAAAGTGGAAACCCCAAGAGCTGTTCCCCCCGTGCAGTGGGGGGAACAGCTCTTGGGGTTTCAAGATTAATCGCGCCTACTTAGCAGTTCTCAGTCTTGTTCAGTACAGTTTTTTATGAGAGGGCTGCGCAGAGCGCAACTCTCTCACAAAAAACTGTGATTTGCTGGAGGGCGAACCATTATAAGACATAAAATTCGCATTCTTTCCCGTGAATTATGGGCAGAATATCAGAGGTATTTGTTCTCCCTGATTCCATCCTGAAGCTGCATGTCCACCAAAAACCTGATTTTTACTATTCTGCTGATCTTTGTTCCAATTGCAGTAGTGGCACACTACCTGCATTGGGGGCCTCTGGTGGAATTTGGTACAGCCTGTTTAGCCATCCTTCCCCTGGCTGCCTGGATGGGGACTGCAACAGAAGAGATCGCGGTTGTCGTTGGCCCATCGCTGGGAGGGCTGCTGAACGCCACATTTGGTAATGCCGCTGAGCTAATTATTGCCCTGGCAGCACTGCGAGCAGGTCTGGTCAATGTTGTGAAAGCCAGCTTAACTGGGTCAATTATTGGTAACCTGCTGCTGGTGATGGGTCTGGCCATGTTCCTCGGAGGATTGCGCTACAAGGAGCAAACCTTTCAGTCGGTGCTGGCACGGGTAAACGCTTCGGCGATGAACCTGGCGGTGATCGCCCTTCTGTTGCCAACAGCGGTAAATTTTACTTCTACTGGAATTGAAGAATCACTACTCCAAAAACTGTCGATTGCGACTGCGATCGTGCTCATTCTGGTTTACGGCTCAACCCTGCTGTTCTCAATGAAAACCCACAGCTATCTCTATGACGTGGGTGTTGCAGAACTGGAGGGAGAAGGTGAAAAGGAAGGCGAACATGAGGCTCACAAACCAAACCTGGTTCTATGGGTTGGCGTCCTGTTAGGTGCAACGGCTGGCATTGCAGTGGCTTCTGAGCTGCTGGTGGAATCTCTGGAGGCAGCGACGGCCCAGCTTGGTTTGACGGAACTCTTTACAGGTGTGATTCTGCTACCAATTATTGGTAATGCGGCTGAGAACACTGCGGCGGTTGTTGTAGCGATCAAGAACAAGATGGATCTGTCAGTGTCGGTCGCAGTTGGGGCCAGTATGCAGGTGGCGCTCTTCGTTGGCCCTGTGCTGGTGCTGGCTGGCTGGTTCTTTGGTCAGCCAATGGATTTGAACTTCAACCCGTTCGAACTGGTGGCGGTCGCAGTTGCAGTTCTGATTGCCAATTCGATCAGCTCTGACGGTCGCTCCAATTGGCTAGAGGGGCTGCTGTTGCTGGCCACCTATGCCCTTCTGGGGTTAGCATTCTTCTTCCATCCGGCGATCGAAGCAATTCAGTAAGTGCCTATCCAAAAGCCCAAATTCTGGCAGGCGCGATGCTGTAGCGTCGCGCCTGCCAGAATTTGGGCTTTTGGTTTTCGGGTAGACACTAATACCAATTCAATATGAACCTGCACATTAGAGGGGTGTAGGAACGGAGTCCCCACAAGGGGGCAACGCCCCCTTAACCCCCTTCTATTCAATTCAACTTCACACAAAATTGGTATAAAGCCGTTTCAGCCAGTTTCACTTGAATGACCCATCAATTTTTGTGAGAGAGCCTTACTCTGCGTGGCTCTCTCACAAAAACTGGGTTCTATTTCAGCGCGAAGCGCTGTAAGACGGAGATACAGCGTTTTTCATGTCGGTGAGGTACGGGGATAGGGGCACTGCCCCTACGCAGGGGTTCCAACGTTCGGACTTCGTCGTGAACACTCAGTCGAACGCTGAGCGCTCACGACGTTCGGCGACGCTCAGTCGAGCCGTCGAAGCCCCTGCACCCCACACCGCACCAGAATGAAAAGGGCTGTATCGATAAACACAGAACGATAAATCTTACAAATACAATGCTTTTTACAGTCCTATCTTAGTAGGGGGTATAGAAAGGTTTCTATACCAGCACCTATGGAAGTGTGATAGGCCACTTCTGCATGGGGATGGACAGAACTGCTTTATGATTCTTGATAAGCCGATAGCGAAACTTGAGGGTGGAATTGATTAATCATTCTTAACATTCCCCAGCCAAGGGTAACTGCATTGGTGATTAGATATAGCCATCCCAAATCGGTTATGAGAAGGGGGTGTGGGGGCGGTGCCTCCATGCAGGGGCACACCCCCTCAAGGGGGAATCACCCCTGTACCCTTCTCACAAATCAAATAGGATTGCCATAGATTTTTGGCAAGTGCTGGGATTTCCCTTATTAGAGACATTTCTATGCTCAGGTGTGGAGTGTATGTTGCACCGGAAGTCTCGCAGGCCAGCAAACCGGCTTAAGGGGAAGGGCACCGTTTGCTAATCTTCGTGCTACCAGTCAAACACACAGTTAAGGTTCGGTATCGATGTCACAGTTCCTTGCACAAACTGCATGGTTCATTCCGATCTATCCTCTGATCGGGATGTTACTATCCATCCTCTGGTTTCCCTCGATCATCCACAAAACAGGGCCGCGTCCTGCTGGCTATGTCAATGCCATCATGACCTTCTTTGCTTTGGCTCACGGCACCATGGCTCTACCTGCCCTGCTGGGGCACGAGCCAATTTACCTCTCGTTTGAATGGCTTGATGTTGCAGGTCTAAACCTGTCCTTCCCCATTGAGATTTCTGCACTCACTGTTGGTGCAATGTCGCTGGTGACAGTGTTGAATCTGCTGGCACAGGTCTTCGCTATCGGTTATATGGAGATGGATTGGGGCTGGGCACGTTTCTACTCCATGCTGGCGCTGTTTGAAGCGGGAATGTGTGCCTTGTTGCTCTGTAATTCCCTGTTTGTTGCCTACATGATTCTAGAAATCCTGACCCTGGCAACTTACCTGCTGATCGGTCTCTGGTTTAACCAGTCGCTGGTGGTGACGGGGGCGCGGGATGCTTTCCTGACCAAACGGATTGGTGACCTATTCCTGCTGATGGGCGTTCTGGCGATTTATCCGCTGGCGGGAACCTGGGACTTTAATGAACTGGCAGTTTGGGCAAAAACGGCAAACGTTGATCCGACCGTTGCAACGCTGGTAGGGCTTGCCCTGATAGCAGGCCCGATGGGTAAGTGCGCTCAGTTTCCGCTGCACCTCTGGCTGGACGAGGCGATGGAAGGTCCAATTCCCGCTTCAATCCTGCGGAATTCTGTGGTTGTGGCAACTGGAGCCTGGGTACTGGTGAAGTTAGAGCCTGTACTGGCGCTTTCTCCCTTTGCACTAAATGCCTGCATTTTTATTGGAGCCGTCACCGCCCTGGGTGGCAGTTTGATTGCGATCGCCCAGATTGACGCCAAGCGGACCCTCTCCTATCCGGTGAGTGTGTACATGGGTCTGGTCTTCATCGCCGTTGGGGCGCAGCAACCTCAAGCAGCACTGCTGATTACCCTCAGCCACGCCGTTGCCATGGCGCTGCTGGTGATGTGCATTGGCTGTGTGATCTGGAACTGCATTACTCAGGATGTGACTCAACTGGGGGGGCTGTGGGCACGTCGTCCAATCACCGGAATTGCTTTCCTGGTTGGAACGGGTGGGCTGATTGCATTACCTCCACTGGGCGGTTTCTGGGCGCTGCTGGATCTGGGTGATGAACTCCGATCGACCCGTCCGGTGCTGCTGGGTTTGCTGCTGCTGATCAATGCTCTGTCTGCTTTTGGTCTGATGCGTGTGTTTGGCCTGATCTGGGGCAACAAGCCGAAGCCGATGACGGCGCGATCGCCCGAAGTGTTCTGGCCGATGACGCTGCCCACGGTGATCATGGTCGGCTTTGTGCTGCATCTACCGCTGATTCTGCAAAGTCTGGATCTGCTTCCTGATTGGGCATCCATCAGCAAAGATGTGGCGTTGATGTTCATCTGGTCCAGCATTTTTGGTTTGAGCATCGGGGGTGTGGTCTACCTGGGGCCTTCGATTCAAAAGCCGGTGCGGCTTCCATCCAAGGCGCTACAGGATCTACTGGCCTACGACTTTTACACACCCAGGATCTATCGCTCTACGATCGTTCTCTTCGTGGGTCTTTTGTCTGGCATTACTTCCGCGTTTGATCGGTTCTTTGTAGATGGCATCGTCAACCTGTTTGGCACCGTCACCGTGTTTGGTGGGCAGAGCCTGAAGTACAGCAACTCCGGTCAGACCCAGTTCTATGTGTTGACCATTTTGTTGGGACTGACGTTCATTGGACTGGTGGTGAGCTGGCCGCTCATCTCTCACCTGTCGCTAGTGGCGAACTAATGCTCAGGGTCGGGCCTGCCCCAACCCCTACAAATTCCTGAACCCTTTCCCGGAGTAACTGCCTCATGTTGAGCCTTTTGATATGGCTACCGGTGATCGGTGCCGTTGTTTTGGGGCTATTGCCCACGACCATTCCGACCCATAAGATTCGCCTGGGGGCAATCGCCATTACGGGCATTCTTTTTGCTGGCTCTCTGTACCTGCTGACTCAGTTTGACCTGGGGGCAGCAGGGATGCAGATGAAAGAGTATCTGACCTGGATTCCAACCCTGGGTCTGAACTACAGCCTGGGAATAGATGGCCTCTCACTGCCGCTCATCGTATTGACCAACCTGTTGACCCTGGCGGTCGCCTACAGCGCTCATATCTGGATAACGAATGGCAATGGCACTCGCCTGCGCCTATTCTATGTGTTGCTGCTGCTGGTGAATGCAGGGGTCATCGGCGCACTTGTGTCACAAAACCTGCTGCTATTTGTGCTGTTCTACGAAATCGAGCTGATCCCCTTCTATTTATTAATCGTGATCTGGGGCGGCGCGAAGCGTGAATACGCTGCAATGAAATTCCTGATCTACACGGCCCTTTCTGGGATTCTGATTCTGGCAGGGTTTCTGGCGATCGCTTTCCTCAGCCACGCCCCCAACTTTGACTACGAAGTGATCAAGAGCCAGGGGCTACCAATCAACACGCAGCTGATTCTGCTGACGATGATCCTGGTGGGCTTTGGCATCAAGATTCCCCTCGTGCCACTGCACACCTGGCTACCCGACGCCTACGTGGAAGCTTCGACTCCCGTGGCCATTTTGCTGGGTGGTGTACTGGCAAAACTGGGGACTTACGGTCTGGTGCGCTACTGTCTCGGTCTGTTCCCCGAAGCCTGGAAGCTTGTGACGCCGGGACTGGGAATTATCGCGGCGGTGTGCATCATGTATGGCGCAATGGCGGCGATCGCCCAGAAAGACATCAAGCGTATGGTGGCCTATAGCTCCATCGGTCACATGGGCTACGTGCTGCTGGGAACGGTTGCCCTGACGCAGTTGGGCATGGTCGGTGCGGTGTCTCAGATGGTGAGCCACGGTCTGATTCTGGCGCTGCTGTTCTACCTCGTGGGGATTATCGAAAACAAAGTCGGCACCCGCGAACTGGATGTGTTGAATGGCCTGCTCAATCCCCTGCGAGGTCTGCCCGCCACCAGCGCTCTGCTGATTCTGGCGGCCATGGCCAGCGCCGGAATTCCTGGTTTGGTGGGCTTCATTGCAGAATTCCTGATCTTCCAGGGCACCTATATTACGCATCCGATTCCCACACTGTTGGCGGTGGTCGGTACGGGTCTGACAGCGGTATATTTTGTGATTCTGCTGAATCGCACCTGCTTTGGTCGTCTGGATAACAAGACCGCCTACTATCCCAAGGTCACCTTCAATGAGCAGCTTCCCGCTCTAATTCTGACGGGGCTGATCTTCTTCCTGGGCATCCAACCCACCTGGCTGGTGCGCTGGAGCGAAAGCACCTCCAATGCCCTGATTGCCCTGCTGCCAACGGATCTGGAGGCACAGCGAATTGCCATTGCTCCGGCCAGGGTTGCTCCGACGATTGGCGATCGCTAAGCGGCTCCGTAAGAAAGGTTGGCGATCGCTGCATAACACCCTGCTGAATGTCACTGTATTGCTGGCGATCGCTCCCTGCCCTTCCCTGCGACCAACCTCCCTGTACCCACTCCCTCCACAGCCACTATGACCGCAACGATCATTTCCCCCAGCCCAACTCAACTGCCACCTTCGAAGCACCCGCTGGCGCACATCGTCCACCGCTTCGAAGCAGGCGGCGCGATGATCGAAGACACGCCGCTCAACCTGATGAAAATCATCGGCATGTACAAGGCGTACTCGATTCCGATGGACTTCTATTGGCGCGACCTGCTCTACCTGGGTGAGCGCGTTTTCATCAACCCCCTCCCCTTCTTCAAGTACATGCCCTCGAAGGAATACTTTGAGCGGCACAACCATTACGCCGGAGACGATGCCGATATCCGTCTGTGGCGTGGTTACCCCACAGCTCACCAGGAACTGCTGGACTTCATGCAGAAGGGCGAAACCCGCAATATGCCCCGCATCCTGCACCACCTCTGGCACGACCGGATTAACCAGGAATTCTCCGAAGACCTGGCGCGGGCGATGATGTGGCACCGCATGAGCGGCAACCTGGAGAGCTTCCTCGATTCCGAGGAATACATCACCAATGCCAACCGGGCGATCGAAGCCTACCTGACCCATCACGCTGCCTACCGTCCGCTGCTGCTGCTGCACAAGGCGTTCCCGCAGATGTTCCTGGAGCAGGCGCGGATGGCAACCTATATGTCGATCCTGGGGCTGTTCTGGGAAATCATGGCTCCAGTTTTCTTCGAGATGTCGGATCGCTATGACGAGGGTAGTTTCACCACCGTCAAAGACGCGATGGACTTCCTGGTGAAGGGAATCTTTATGATCGCCGGACGCCCCATCTACCACCACGTCTACATCGGCGACAAGTGCTACGAAATCATTCCCAAGTCAAAAGGCTTCATGTGGCTGTGGGAAGCAGCATGGCCCTACGTAGAAGCCGTGTTCTACCGCACCGCACCCTTCCGGGGCACCAAGTCCTACAACGCCCAGGCGCAACAGGTGCCCGACAACCAGGTGGACTTCCACTATGGCATTCTGTTTGCAGACAAGTTTCCGGTGGGTACCGCAGGAATTCCCCCGACACTGCTACACCAGGATATGTACCATTTCCTGCCCAAGTATCTGAAAGACCACTTTGCCCAGAACTGCCGGGGTAAGGATGATATCCTGGTACAGTTGGGAATTTCCTTCCAGCGCTCCATGTACAACGTGACCTCAGCAGTCATTCAGGCCACTCGTGCCGCCCTGCTGTACCCACTGGACGACCCCAACCCCCGCCACCTGATGATGAACCGTCAGTTCTACGAGACCCAGCTTGATCGGTTTATCCGTCCGCAGTACGGTATTGTGGACGCCTGCCGAATCAACTACGTACAGAGCGATAGCTACAAGTAGAACTTCCCACCCCACTTCCTCGTCCCCAGGCTCCGCCTGGAGACGGGCATTGGGAGGCAGAGCCTCCAGTTAGCATTACTGGCGAGACGCCAGTAACGAGGGGAACAAAACGGTGCCGCCCGCTGAGCGGGCGGCACTGCTTTTTTATGCAACTCGTAAATGTCGTTGATCGAAACCGTGCAGCAGCGGTGACGGAGCCGCCTTGGAAGTGACCTGTAGCAGCTTCGGAATATTCGCGCTGTTGTAAACTCGAAATTCACTTTCAACCGTAGCGGCAGCGGTACGAACGGCCTGGTTCAGCACCAGAGAACCGTTGGGGTCAGAGACAGAGCGGTGAAATGTGCCGGGGGGAATGCGCAGGATGTCACCGTTCGCCTCCAGGCGCACCAGGTGGAACGGCTGCTTCCATGCAAAATTCACCAGATAGAAAGTGCGACCACCGGAGAGCGCCAGCAGATTGTCTTCTTGATGGGGGTGAAGATAGAACTGCCAGAAGCCATCGGCATCGTTGTTGGGGCTGACGGCTGGCCCATCATGATAGACCAGATCACGAGCATTCGATGAGGGAATCGTGATATCGAAAAAGCGAACGTTGGGAGTGTCCCGAAATTTTTGGTAGGGTAGCAGTTCAAACATAGTCATCGGTCGGGTAGATGGGGTTAAGCTGGTAAAAATTTAGAAACTTTTTGGCGAAGCAGCAGTGAAGGAAATCGTTAGGCCCCTGATGCCGTGCCGTGTTGTTTCTTTCCCTTCTGCGCTTACGTTAACTTTGATGGCGATCGAGAAACAAAACTTATTGCGCTTCGCATCTATGCAGAAAGCGAATCGGTGTAAGAAATGAACATTGAGCAACTGCGGATTTTGCTCGAAGTGGTGGAGCAGGGCAGCTTCTCCACAGCAGCACTCAAACTGGATATTTCGCAGTCAGCGGTGAGTCGGGCGATCGCCGCTCTGGAAGCCGAACTCGGCGTCACGCTTCTGACACGAGGCCGCTTCGGTGCCTATCCGACCCAGGTAGGCGAACGCATTTTGTCCTACGCCCAGCAGATGGTTCAGTGTCGCGATCGCATTGACCACGAAGTGCATCTGGCACAGGGACTCCACGGTGGTCGGGTTCGCATTGCCTCCTTCCGCAGCGCCGCCACCCACCTGTTGCCCTCCAAAATTGCCCGCTTCTGCAAACGGTTCCCCCAGATCGAGGTGACGCTGACGGAGGATGACCCCACCGGAGTTGAAAACGCTCTACGGGAGGGACAGGTAGACATTGGGCTGGTGCCCTTACCCCGTTCAGAGGAGTTTGACACCTGGGAGATTGCGCGGGATGAATACGTCGTGCTGCTCCCCCAGATCGTTGGTTCTGTGCCACCCGTGCTGACCTGGGAAGCGCTGTCCCACTATTCCTTCATTCTCTATAACTACGCGGAGTGTACCTCGGCGGTGCGCGATCACTGGGCTAAGTGGGGCCAATCGCTCAAGGTCGCCTATATTGTGCGGGAGGATTCCACGATCGTGAGTATGGTGGCACAGGGGTTGGGGGCGGCGATTCTGCCTCGGTTGGCGGCGCTGCCAATTCCAGAGGGGGTGCAGGTGCGATCGCTCCCGGTGCCGCTGGAAAGAGTTATCGGTGCGGCAGTCCTGGCCAATGTGCTGTATCCGACGGCGGTGTTTGCGTTTCTGGATTTGCTGCGGGGGACAGGGATGTTTGCAGGGAAGTGAGGCGATCGCCCCTTATTTATTTGCGGCAAAATTTATCTGTGGCAAACCGATGTTTTTCACTATTTCTGGGTAATCTCAGGGAAATCGTCGGTTTGACCTATGTCTCCGTTTCGCCTTCTGAACCGCAACGACCTACTCCGAAAGCTTTTGATTCCTGCCCTCACAGTCGCAGTGGTGTTGATTGTTCTGCGGTTAATTCTTGGCCTCGCCAGTCAACAGCCGATCGCCAGGACGCCCTCATTGTCCCCTTTAGTGGAACCAGCGAGTGGGGCGCAGCAGGTCATCGTGGGCTTCTACCCGATCAATGTCTATAGCCTGGAAATCGTCAGCAACACCTACTATGTTGATACCTACGTCTGGTTTCGTTGGAAGGGAGAAATCAACCCCACAGAGAACATGGAATTCAGCAACGCGGTTGAAGAGTGGGGAATGACGCGGCAGCCGGGCTACGAAGAACCCAAAAAGTTACCGAGTGGAGAATGGTATCAGATTATTCGCGTCGAGGGGCGGTTCTTTCAGCCGTTTGAGCTAGCGAGGTATCCGCTGGATCAGCATCGGCTGTCGATTCAGATTGAGAATTCGATCCACACCTCAAAAGAGCTAGTTTATCTGGCGGATATGAAGGATTCTGGCTATCCTGACACGCTATCCATTCAAGGCTGGAAGCTTAACGGATGGCAGGCCCGAAATCTGCTGCACACCTACGATACCCGCTTTGGAGAACCGCAGTCTGGACGGCAGGAAGCCTATTCCTCGGTGCATTATGAGCTAGAAATTTCTCGTCCCCTTAGCTATTTTTTATGGAAGCTGCTGTTGCCACTGGTGATTGTGCTGGTTTCGGGATGGGGCGCGATGCTGACTCATCCTCGCTATGTAGACACTCGAACGGCGACGGCCAGTACAGCCCTGCTGACGACGGTATTTTTGCAGCAGGCGTATTCCCACACCCTCCCAGAGGTCGGCTACCTGGTGCTGCTCGACAAAATCTATGCGCTGGCGTACCTGCTGATTATTGCCGCCATCATGGAAACCATTATCACAGCAGACTGGGTTGCCAACGACAAAGAGGAGGAGTACGAACGGGTACGACGGCTAGACACGCCGTTTCTCATCTGCCAGTGCGTTGCCCTGGTGCTGGGCATTGCTTTGCTGGTGGCAATGTAGGGGCGATCGCCTGGAGTGCATCCCACTTTTGCAAATTTCCAAACCCAGTTTTGGG
>CAZVXA010000215.1:0-2880 GCA_964630955.1 uncultured bacterium
AAAACTGGTACTTTATTTCGTTACAAGTCCCTTATTTCTTTACAAGCCCTAAGCAGTGGGGCAAAAGCGGGATAGGAAGATTGCAAAATTATTGATTTTCAGGAATTGATAGCGCCAACTGATACACCTGGCGGCGGGAAAGATTCGTCTGGTGTGCCAGTTGGCGGCTGGCCTGCGATCGCGACAGTCCCTGCTCCATCAGCACCTGCAATTCGGCAATCAGTGCAGATTCAGACAGATTGGGTTGACTTAAGGTCGCCCCTGCCAGCACCAGGGTAAATTCGCCCTGGGGTTCCTGTTGAGCGTAGTGGCCGATCGCCTTCCCCACGGTTCCCCGCCAGAACTCCTCGTGCATTTTCGTTAATTCCCGCGCCAGAACGATAGGGCGATCGCTCCCCACAATTTCCTGCAAATCCACTAGCGTCTGGCGTACCCGATGAGGGGCTTCGTAGAGAATTAGTGTGCGAGTTTCGCTGCGGAACGATTCCAGGCGATCGCGGCGCTCCTGTCCCTTAGCAGGCAAAAATCCCTCAAAAGCAAAGCGTTCGGTGGGCAATCCCGATGCGGAGAGAGCCGTCACTACGGCACTGGCTCCGGGAATCGGAATTACTGGAATTCCCTCGTCAGAACAGGCTTTCACCAGTTCGTAGCCCGGATCTGAAATTCCCGGCATCCCGGCATCGCTGACCAGGGCGATCGCCTTCCCCTGCTGCAATTTCTCCAACAGCTCTGGCAATCGACTGTGACGGTTATGGTCGTGATAGCTGATTTGCGGTGTGGTGATTTGAAAATACTGGAGTAGTTTCCCCGTGTGGCGCGTGTCTTCCGCCGCGATCCAGTCTGCCTCCTTGAGAATGCGAATCGCCCGGAAGGTCATATCCTCCAGGTTACCAATGGGAGTAGCGACAATATAGAGAGGCATAGCAAGGAGGAAACGAGAATGGAACAACAGGGACTATTTATCGGTCTGGTGACGCTAGATCTAGCCTACCTGGTAGACGACTTACCCAACCCCAATCAAAAAATGCTGGCGCAAGATTTCACCATCGCCGCCGGAGGCCCCGCCACCAATGCAGCCGTCGCCTTCAGCTATCTGGGTAATCGTTCACGGATCATTGGCAGCATCGGCATGCACCCTGCCGCTCAACTCATCCGCTCCGACTTAGAACAGCAGCAGGTCGAACTCATCGACATCACCCCTGACCAAACCACCCCACCCACCCTCTCCTCCATTCTGATCAGAAAAGCCACAGGCGATCGTACCGTTGTCTACACCACCTCTGCTGCACGAATGGGGCAGGCGGCCTTGACGCCGCTCGATTCCCGTGCAGATACGGGCGTGGCATTCGGCCCTGATGATTCGCCCTCAACCATTGCAGAGTCACCGAATGCCGCGCCCCTACCCCACCCACATCCATCTGCGTCCAGGGTTCGACGCATCGCTCACCCCAAAGTCTGCGTCCAGGGTTCGACTGATCACGGTTCGGCTGATCTCACCGTCGAAGCCTCACCCCAAAGTCTGCGTTCCCTGCCCCAACACCACATCCTCCTGATCGACGGCCACCAGATGTCCCTCGGTGAAGACGCCGCAACCCACGCAAAAGCCAACAATATCCCCGTCGTTGTCGATGGCGGCAGTTGGAAGTCCGGCTTTGATCGCGTATTAGCTCTAACCGACTACGCTATTTGCTCCGCCGACTTCTTCCCACCGGGCTGCAAGAATTCTACTGAAGTCATGAACTATCTGCGATCGCTCCACATTCCCCACATCGCCATCACCCAGGGCGCAAAACCAATCCTCTACAGCACCAACGGCATCTGCGGCGAAATTCCCGTTCCGCAAATTCAGCCTGTGGATACGTTGGGCGCAGGCGATTTCTTCCACGGCGCATTCTGCGATGCAATTTTGCGGATGGGCTTTCGGGATGCGTTGGAGGAAGCGGGGGCGATCGCCGCTCGTTCCTGCCTGTCATTTGGCACCCGTGCGTGGATGCAGTCCAACGAAAAGCACAGGTCAGAATAGGGGTTTATGATGAGGGGAAATGCGATCGCTGGCAAGAGGCACAGTCATGGTTTTGCAAGCACCTCCGCCAACTCGAAAACTGCTGGTGACCTGGGAAAAGCTCCCAGACAATTTTGTTCTGCCGGATGACCCTGTGGAAAATATTCAACAGCCACCGCTTGCCGCCGCCCTTACCGATGCCCTGGGAGAGGCCAATCTGATTCCACCCGATGCGCTGATCGCCTCCAACTTTGGCCTGGTGGCAACGATCAACGGCAAAACCGTTGTCAAAGCACCCGATTGGCTTTACATCCCCCAGGCAAATCCGGTTCCAGCCGGGGTCATTCGCCGCAGCTATACCCCAAACCTGGAGGGAGAACCCGTCGCCATCGTCATGGAATTCCTCTCGGAAACCGACACCGAGGAGTATTCCCTTCGTCCTACCTTCCCCTACGGCAAACTGTTCTTCTACGAACGCATCCTGCAAGTCCCAACCTACGTAATTTTTGACCCCGCTGATGCCTTCCTGGAGGTGCGCCAGCTCCAGGATGGTCAGTATACGCTCATCCCCCCCAACGCCAATGAGCGGTTCTGGATTCCCGAAGTCCAACTTTTCCTCGGTCGCTGGTGGGGCGAACGATTGGGAACCACCGGACACTGGCTGCGCTGGTGGGATGCAGCGGAGAATCTGCTGCTGTGGAGCTTTGAACAGGCAGAACAGGAGCGCCAGCGAGCAGAGCAGGAGCGCCAGCGAGCAGAGCAGGAGCGCCAGCGAGCAGAGCAGGAAAGGCTGAGAGCAGAACAGGAGAGTCAGCGGGCAGAACAGGAAAGGCTGAGAGCAGAACAGGAGAGTCAGCGGGCAGAACAGGAAAGGCTGA
>CAZVXA010000215.1:2980-11380 GCA_964630955.1 uncultured bacterium
CAGGAAAGGCTGAGAGCAGAACAGGAGAGTCAGCGGGCAGAACAGGAAAGGCTGAGAGCAGAAGCCGCAGAACAAGAACTGGTTCGCCTGAGAGCACAACTGCGGCAGCCGCAGGGTGAGTCTTAGAGCCTTAATTGTTGAGATCCCCTGACCAAAATCTGCGCTTCTTTAATACAATCCAGCGCGACCCGAAAATCTGACCTAAGATAATGCAAATGGGTGAATTGCTTCTCCCAACACAGTCAGTAAGGTTTGATTGCGATCGTCATTGAGGAAATGCCTGTGAGTCTCGAAACGCTGGTTCCCGTTGCACCCAACCTCAGCAGCGGCATCACCCCCACTGAGTTCGACGAGTACGTGGTCAACAGCTATGCCCGCTTCCCACTGACATTGGAGCGAGGTCAGGGTTGCCGTGTATGGGACAGCGAAGGCCGCGAATATTTGGACTTCGTTGCGGGTATTGCCACCTGCACCCTGGGCCACGCCCATCCTGCAATGGTGGAGGCCGTCAACCAGAATATTCAGAAACTGCACCACGTCTCTAACCTGTTCTACATTCCTGAACAGGGAGAACTGGCCAGATGGCTGGTACAACACTCCTGCGCCGATAAAGTTTTCTTCTGCAACTCCGGGGCCGAGGCCAACGAAGCCGCGATCAAGCTTGCTCGCAAATATGCTCATACCGTTCTTGGTATTCAGAATCCCGTCATTCTCACCGCCCACGCCAGCTTCCACGGGCGCACACTGGCCACCATCACCGCGACGGGACAGCCCAAGTATCAGCAGAACTTTGACCCGCTGATGCCGGGATTCCACTACGTCCCCTACAACGACATCGCTGCCCTGGAGGAGGCTATTGCCACCCTCGATAGTTCCACTCGCCAGGTTGCCGCCATTCTACTGGAGGGCTTGCAGGGTGAGGGGGGCGTGCGTCCCGGCGATCGCGCCTACTTCCAGCGCATCCGGGAGATCTGCGACGAGAAGGGCATCCTGCTGATTCTGGATGAGGTGCAGGTCGGCATGGGCCGCACAGGCCACTACTGGGGCTACGAGAATCTGGGCATCGAACCCGATATTTTCACTTCTGCGAAAGGATTGGGCGGCGGCATCCCCATCGGAGCGATGCTGTGCAAGTCCTTCTGTGACGTATTCAAACCGGGCGATCACGCCAGCACCTTCGGCGGCAATCCCTTTGCCTGTGGGGTCGCCCTCGCTGTCTGCCACACGATTGAGCATGACCACCTGCTGGAGAACGTCCGCGCCCGTGGCGAACAACTGCGTCAGGGCCTGAAGGCGATCGCCCAGAAACACCCCACTCTGGTGCAGGAAGTCCGGGGCTGGGGTCTGATTAACGGTCTGGTGCTGCGGGATGACGTGGAGATGACCGCCCCAGCGGTGGTGAAGCGAGCGATCGCGCAAGGCTTGCTGCTGGTGCCCGCTGGCCCCAAGGTGGTGCGGTTTGTGCCGCCGCTGATTGTGTCTGCCGATGAGGTAGAGCGGGCACTGGAGGCCGTGGAGAAGGCGATCGCTGAAGCTTAGAGCCTATCCGAAAGCCCAAATTCTGGAGGGCGTGCCCTCCAGAATTTGGGCTTTCGGTATTCGGATAGGCAATTAGGACTGTTAAAACCAACTCTCTCGAAATTGCCCGACAAATTCGCCCAAATTTTCTTAAGAATATTCGTTACCTGTGCTACGATTAATAATCGTGGATAAGGCGGGTCGGTGCCCGAGTGGTTAATGGGGGCGGACTGTAAATCCGCTGGCTACGCCTACGCTGGTTCAAATCCAGCCCGGCCCATCCACAAAAAGCTCAATACTGGGGTTTGTGTTTTTGCGAATCCAGGCTCCAGTCTTGGGTATTCTTAATTGAGTTTGCCCGTGTAGCTCAGTGGTAGAGCACACCCTTGGTAAGGGTGAGGCCATGAGTTCAATCCTCATCACGGGCTTTATCTAAAACATAGATACAGTAAGGACTCTAGCCGCTGATGGCAGGGTCTTTTTTAGTAGTACAGTTTGCCCAACCTATGACAACTGAGGACAGGTTTAGCCCATCCTCCCCCCTACTATTGGTATGAAACTGGTATACGAGAACTGGAGATGGTAGCAGGTAGGGCGCGTCGGGGAACTGTGGCGATCGAGAACTACAAGGGGATGCTGAGGCTTAGATGGAGTTATGGCGGCAAGCGCTACTGTCTATCACTTGGTATGCCTGATACCAAAGTGAATCAAACCGTAGCAGAGGCACGGGCACGGCTTATTGAAGGCGATTTGGTGACGAGCAACTTCGATTCCACACTTGATAAGTACCAGGCCAAGCAGAAAGCCACGGGAACGACGATCGCTGTAGTCGAGTTGGTGAAGCGCTTCATTAAGCACAGGCAGCAAAGCGGAGAATCAATCACCAAATACAAGACGCTGCAAAAACCAGTAGCCGATTACTTTGGCAGTCGAGCGGCGGCGGCGATCGATGAAGAAATTGCAGATGGCTTCAGACTGTACTTGGCTCGGTCGCTGGCTCCAGCTACCCAGAAGGAGCGACTCATCAGCATCAGAGCTTGCTGGAAATGGGGTATCAAGCAAAAATTGCTCTCCACCAACCCCTGGCCTGATGTGGTCAAGCGGGTAAAGGTGCCACCGACGCAAAAGCCGCGCCCATTTAATGAAGTGGAGATACGGCTTATCCTGGATGGCTTTAGAGAGGATCGCTACTACCGTCACTATGCCGATTTTGTGGAGTTCCTTCTATCTACCGGATGCAGAATTGGTGAGGCGATCGCCCTCCAATGGAAGCATTTATCTGGCGATTGCTCAAAGGTTTGGATTGGGGAAACCATCGCCCGAAAGGGTAAGAAGCGCAAACCGACCAAGACGAATCGAGCACGACAATTTCGCCTGACCCCAAAACTTCAGAAAATGCTGATTGACCGAAGACCATCTCACTGGAAAGGGGAAGATTCTGTATTTCCAGCACCCAGGGGCGGCCTGATGGATGATCATTTGTTTTGCCTCCGGGCATGGACCAAAACCCTGAAGCGCTTAGGTGTCGAGTATCGTCACCCCTACTGCTGTCGGCACACTTTCATCAGTCACAGCTTGGCGCGGGGGGTTCTACCAATGGCAATCGCTGAAATGACTGGGCATGACCCACAAGTGCTGTTTAAGCACTATGCAGCGGATATCGCGGGGGGGCTGCAACTCCCTGATATTTTTACCCACTAGCCCTTTATTTATTGATGCTCAACTCCCTACCCATCGATACGAGGGTAGGGAGTTGAGTGCTCCTTACCACTCGCTTTCTAATTCTCTAATTATCAAAGATCATCATCACCATCGTCACCAATAAGCCAAAATCCTTACCTGTAAAGCTTTTTAGGCGATGATGATGTGGGTGATGATGCGGGGTGAGAGTCGTCACCAGCCCGCGCATCATCACCACCAGTCCCCAACGGCGGCGATCGCCCCCCCTCCCCCCTGCCCTAGCCTGCTGGTAGTCGGTGGCGGGTGGGGGAGTAGCGGTGCAGAGAAAGCGGTGCATTTTGCACCAAATTGCACTGATGGGCGATCGCTCCAAATTGCCAGAAATCAGGCATCCTAGAGATAGGCAATTACCTGGGAACTGCACCAATGCCTAAGAAAATTTCTGATTTCACCTGGAATCGTATTCGCAAAGATTACCTCGCTGGGCGGGGTACGCTCGCGCAACTGGCAAAGCAATATGAAGTCGGCGAGCGAACCCTCAAGGCAAAGGCATCGGCTGAGGGGTGGGCTGCGGCACGGGAGGCCCAGAACGAGATTCTGGCGGGGGCGATCGCCCAGTCCGCCCATAGTGCCCGCGAGAAAATTGCGGTGCGGGGAACCGCTGGGTGGCTTAACGACATTATGTTGAGCGCTATTGAGCAATTAGCTGAGAGCGTGCCCACGACGCCTGTTAAATCGCAGGAAGGTGCGGCGGTCGCTACGGCGCGATTGATTGAAAGCTTCCGAAAATTCAATCCTTTAACTATGGACGAATTGATTGATGCTGCTATGGCGCTTCCTGATTTTTCCGCTGAGCAATTCGCGCATCGTTTGAAGGAGCGGCTAAACCGCCTTGCCTGATGTTCGGTGACTGAACACCAATGGGAGTGTGTGTCACCAATGAAGCTGGTGTAAGCTTACAGGCTCGACGGGGATTGAATAAGGCGATCGATCTCCTGCTAACGGGATCACATTGGCGTTCAGTGGCTGAACAGTCTGTACCCTGAATTCATCACTTGCGACGCTCCAAAGGTACGGTGAAAGGGATACGCTTGAACATTGAACCTTTCGGAGTTTTGACTAGCTGCCGAGGAGCAGAGGAAGTGAGAGGAACAGCACGAGGTGCTGAAACAGGCGATGGCTCAATCCGAATCGCATACCTCACTCTGAGCCTGTGAGTTGAGTCCAGAGTTCAAGTGATCGAGATCTTGGACATTAGCCCGTGAATGTGAGTAAGTTAATAATGCCCCAGGTGATGTAGAAGACCCAAAATGCCCAAAGGTGAGACTTCCAAGTTCCAGAACGGTGAGTCGTTAGAGCAGAAGTTGTGGAAGGCGGCGGATAAGCTGCGGAAGAACATTGATGCAGCGGAGTACAAGCACATTGTTCTGGGGTTGATTTTTCTGAAGTACATCTCGGATGCCTTTGAGCAGTTACATAGGAAGCTGCTGGCGGGTGAGGGGGACTATGCCGGGGCAGACCCGGAAGACCCGGACGAGTACAAGGCGGAGAACGTGTTTTTTGTGCCCACTGAGGCGCGGTGGTCTACGTTGCAGGCCCAGGCGAAGCAGCCAACGATCGGGCAGAAGGTGGATGAGGCAATGGAGGCGATCGAGCGGGAGAACCCCAAGCTGCTGAAGGGCATTTTGCCGAAGGTCTACGGCCAGCAGAAACTGGACTCGACGGCGCTGGGGGGACTGATCGACATGATCGGTAGCCTTAACCTGGCCAAAGCCAAAGAAGAATCGGACGGGCAGCTTCATCTGGACACTGACCCCCCGGTGGCCCCCTCTCGACAGGCGGATCTGCTGGGGCAGGTGTATGAGTATTTCTTAGGTCAGTTTGCCCTGGCGGAAGGGAAGAAGGGGGGCCAGTTCTACACCCCCGAAAGCGTGGTACGGGTGCTGGTGGAAATGCTGGAACCCTACAAAGGGCGTGTGTTTGACCCCTGCTGTGGGTCTGGGGGAATGTTCGTTCAGAGTGAAAAGTTCGTCGCGGCTCACCAGGGACGACTGGACGACCTCTCAGTCTATGGGCAGGAGAGCAACGAAACCACCTACAAGCTGTGCCGCATGAACCTGGCGATCCGGGGAATTGACGGCTCGAATATCCGATGGAACCCGGAGGGGTCATTTCTGAACGATGCCCACAAAGACCTGAAGGCAGACTATGTGATTGCCAACCCCCCTTTTAACGACAGCGACTGGGGCGGCGACCTGCTCCGCAAAGATGGACGCTGGCAGTACGGCGCTCCCCCGGTGGGCAACGCCAACTTCGCCTGGGTGCAACACTTCCTCTACCATCTGGCCCCCACGGGTGCTGCCGGGTTTGTACTGTCGAATGGGTCACTCTCTTCTAACACCGGAGGGGAGGGAGAGATTCGGGAACAGTTGGTGCGATCGGATCTGGTGGACTGCATTGTGATGTTGCCCACCCAGTTGTTCTACAACACGGGTATTCCCGCCTGCCTGTGGTTTCTGAGCCGCTACAAGAACGGCAACAAGAACCGAAACCGGAAAGGCGAGGTGCTGTTCATTGATGCGTCGGAGCTGGGCTACATGGTCAACCGCCGCAACCGGACGTTTGGCGATGTAGATGTACAAAAAATCGCAGGCACGTACCGCGAATGGAAGCGCGACGGCGGCAGCTATGAGGACATCAAAGGCTTTTGCAAGTCGGCCACGCTGGCGGAGATTGAGAAGCATAACTTTGTATTGACGCCGGGGCGTTACATCGACGTGGCCGAGATCGAGGATGACAGTGCGCTTTTCGAGCAGAAGATAGCGGAGCTGACCCAGAAACTTTATCAACAGATGGAGGAATCAAAAAGGCTGGATGCGGTAATCCGGGAGAACTTAGCGGAGCTGGGTTATGCAGAGTAATTGGCAAAAAGAGCAAATTGGAATGCACGCCGACGTATTTTCTGGCTTTGCTTTTAAGAGTGCTGATCTAAATGAGCATGAAGGCATCCCTGTTGTAAAGATCAAGAACGTAAATCATGGCGTCGTTGATTTGTCCGATACTGAGTTCTTCCCAGGTGGTCTTATAGGTCAAAAGCATGACAAATTTTTTCTGAGCGATGGTGATGTGCTGATCGCAATGACTGGACAGGGAAGTGTAGGCCGGGTGGGTAGGTTGCGATTAGATAATGGAAAACGAGTTCTACTAAACCAACGAGTAGGAAAGTTTGTCCCTCTACAATCCCTTGACCTTGATTATTTTTACTACATCGCGTCAACGCCGTATTACGAACAGATTTTTTTTAACGCGGGTATTGGAAGCGGTCAACCCAACTTAAGCCCAGATGATATTAGAAAAATCAAAATACCTATTCCCCCGCTGAAAGTTCAAAAAGCCATCGCCCACATCCTTGGCTCCCTCGATCGCAAAATCGAAAACCTTAGAAGACAGAATGAGACGTTAGAGGCGATCGCCCAAACCCTCTTCAAACATTGGTTCGTTGACTTCGAGTTCCCCAATGAGGACGGCAAGCCTCACAAGTCGTCTGGCGGTGAGATGGTGCGATCGGAGTTGGGGGAGATTCCGGTGGGTTGGCGCATCGGAAAACTGAGAGACATCACAGAAGTTATCAATGGCCGAGCATATAAACAAACTGAGTTTAAAGAGGAAGGCACACCTATAGTTAGAATTCAAAATCTGACAGGAAAAGGTCAAACCGTATACTCCGATTTAACATTGGACAAGGATAAGTACATCAACAAAGGTGATTTGATTTACGCCTGGTCTGCAACCTTTGGCCCCTATATTTGGCGTGGGGTAAAAAGTATTTATCATTACCACATTTGGAAGTTGAACTGCTTCAATTCAGCTTTCAAGTATTATCTTTACATTCATCTCAAGAATGTTTCCGATCGCGTAAAAAGCCAGGGAACAGGCTCCATTTTTACGCACATTACAAAGGAATTAATGGAGAGCCAGGAACTATTTATTCCGAGGGATGATGTAATGGAACGTTGGCATGATCTATCTAGGTCGGCTTTTGACAAGATTATGCTGAATCATGAACAGATTGAGAGTCTAACTAAAACCCGTGATGTGCTTCTACCTCAACTGATGAGCGGCAAACTTCGTATTAGCAGCTAAACCGATGAGTATCAAACTGAGGCAGCAGGAAATCTATCAGAAAAAATTGAATAAGCTGATTGACATCGGAAAAAAATTAAGTGTCGATGTACTCAAAAACGAACATCATATCAACGTTGGAAACTTTTTCGGTTATGAGGAGCAACTGAGTGAATATGACTTTGTAAGGCCCGACGAATACGACCCTTTAACCTTTGAAATTGATAAATGGAAGAAACAAAGTCAATATCTGCTTGAGAAATTTCCTCTAGAGGGCACCGTATACGAAAACGTTTTCACCCTGCTTACGAAGGAGGAGCTGGCGGGGATTGACATACAGGAAATCGTTCTTCATCTGGAGGCCGTTCTAGAAGAACTCGTAGATGGGCAATTTGAAAATTTGTTTCTTAAAGTGGAGGCACAGTCTGTCATCAATCACCTAGATCAGGCTTACCAATTGCTTGACGAAGGATACCACAAATTAGCTGGAGTTGTTGCCCTATGCTCTCTCGAAAGCTTCTTGAGAGAAATGTCAGTTGAATTAACTGATAGAGAGCAGAGTGATTCTAAGGAAGCTGATGAGGAGAATTTAGGAGAGTCTGCTCAGTCATCTGCCAAGAAGAAAGAGAAAACGTTAAGCTCTCTATCTAATTTTCTCAGAAACAAAGGCTATCTCACTAAAGAGATGCACAAAAAAATCCTAAATTGGGCTGAAATCAGAAACAGACTTGTTCATGGAAGCTCTGAAAACATAGACGTATTGGATGTCAAAGAAATCCTGACTTCTATTAAAGTATTCGTCATTTCTGCCTAATTCCAAAAGTTGGCTCTAAAGCAGAGTCAAGAATCCTGGTGTGTTCCTACCCAAAAACCATGCACCCTAACTTCTCCCAACCTCCCCGGTCTAATGAGCAAATTTACTACCGAAGACCAAATTGAGGACTACAACCTCGAACTGCTCGATCGCCTCGGTTATGGTTACGCTCACGGAACCACCCTCGCCCCCGATGACACCCCCGACTCTTTACAGGCAGGAAGCCTTAAAGACAGCTCCAGGGGAACCTACCTCAGCCTGGAAAA
>CAZVXA010000216.1:0-11290 GCA_964630955.1 uncultured bacterium
CCCCACCACCCCCCCCCCCCCCACCCACCCTCTGTGTGGCCGCCCCCTCCCCCCCCGCCCCCCCCCCCCACCCCCCCCCCCGACGCTCAAAATTACGTTTTTGGATTCCCGCCTGGGTGTAGCCCAGACGGGAATCCAAAAACGCTAACCAGAGACCTCTCTACGAGAGCGTTTTGCGGCATGGTAGGAAGAAATCGGCAAAAGTCCAGGAAAATAACGATCGCCCCGAAATCCCCCCGATATACACTCAAAATCTTTCTCCTTAACCACTAAAGTTGGTGCTGTAGAAAAGTATAAGTGTCTGAATGGTTCAGTTAGAGCAGGCTCAACAACAGTCAGAACAGCACCTATTGCAGTCCAGAGTAAAGCAGATCGAGGCAGAAACCGACCTTTTGCGTCTGAAAGTCATTCCAGAAATGAATTATCTTCTGGAGCAATATCGTCGGGAAATCATAGGGTTGCATGGAGCACTCGACGATCTCAGCAGCCTACGAAGCCATCTGGAACGTGAACTGGAGTACCGTTCCACCTCAAAAGCGGCGGTACGACACCTCATCAAAACAGCGCTACATAAGCTCAAGTTGTTTGAGTTCATTTATCGGCGTTATGAAACGTTTGTCCCCATCTATAATCTGTTACTGGGCGATCGCTGGAAGCCTGCCACCATCGCCGCTCAGGAGAAAAAAGCGATTACCCAAGCAACCCAGGATTTACAGCCTGGTGAAGCAATTGATATGAATTCAGCAAGGGTGAATGCGATGGTATTCGCTCGCAGTATGGGACTTGAAATTTGCAATGAAGCAGATTTTGAAAAATTGGATACATTGAGCAATCTACTGGAAACTCTCGCAGTACCTGGCTCAAAAATACTCTGTATTGCGCCTCCTGAAAGCCTCTATCCGTTCTTGTGTCACCTCAAAGAGCAGGGCGCAGAAGTGCAGTGCGTAGGCTGCACCCCAGCGGAGCAGCGCTATCTCCATCTTTATAGAATTCCAGCAACCTCCACTCAACCAAATGCTGTAGAGCCTCTCGATTCATTATTTGCCTGGATGACTGACGCCAATTGCTCAACCTTTACAGACTATGCTGCTATTTTTCTCAATGCCGATGCTGCCAATCATGTGATCCCGCTCTTCCAAGGCAAAATTGCATCAACCACTCAGATTATTATGCACCCCGCTAAGTAGATAGGCACGATTAAACTTGAAACCCAAAAAGCTGTCCTGCCCTTCGACTTCGCTCAGGGCGGGACAGCTTTTTGGGCTGATTGACTGACAGATTTTACCGTAGGTTGGGTTGAACAGCGTGAAACCCAACACCAGCAGCGGTTATGTTGGGTTACGCTGTCGCTAACCCAACCTACGCAGGAATCGGGGTTTCAGGAGTTTTGTCAGTCAATCAGGCTTTTTGGGTTTCGACTTTTTCCACGCCCACTTACTTACGTCCTTTAACAAATAGGAGTACCCCTTCTTCTACTTCCATCTCCTCCTTTAGCCAGATATCACCAGGAACTTAGTTACACACAATGAAGGATTGCTCTACAGCGCTTTGCGCTGAGATAAAACCAAAGTTTTTGTTGAGAGCCGCGCAGAGCGCAGCTCTCAACAAAAACTTTGTACCACACGCGCTTGCAAAGCGCTGTAGAGCAGCACACTTCTCAACGGGGAGAAATTGATGAGAATTTTAACCATTGAAGATGATGAATTGCTGGCTCAAACAGTGGCAAATGTTCTCACGAAACAGTACTATGCAGTTGATATTGCACTCGATGGTGAAATGGGTTGGCAATATGCGATCGCCAATCCCTACGACCTGATTCTGCTGGATGTTATGTTGCCTAAAATTGACGGTATCAGCCTGTGCCGGCAACTCCGGCAGGAAGGGTATCAGATGCCAATTCTATTGCTGACGGCAAAAGATGCCCAGATCGATAAAGTGGTGGGTCTGGACGCTGGAGCAGATGACTATGTTGTCAAACCTTTTGATTTTGATGAACTGAAAGCCCGAATTCGAGCAGTGCTACGGCGAGGTCAGGCTGCTTCATCTCCACTTCTCACCTGGGCAGCGTTAACGCTCGATCCAGGCTCGCTTAAAGTCACCTATAATAACCAGCCTCTGCATCTCACTGCCACAGAGCATCGCTTGCTGGAACTATTCCTCCGCAATCCTCTGCGAGTGTTTAGCCGGAGTGCGATCGTCGAACATCTGTGGATTTTTGAAGACCAACCGGAAGCATCAACAATCAAAACTTATATCAAAAATCTGCGTCAGAAGCTTAAAACAGCGAGTGCAGGTGCTGATTTGATTGAAACAGTTTACGGGTTAGGCTATCGGTTAAAACCAGAACCATCCTTTTCTGATGTACCTGCCCCTTCGTCGTCCGCATCAGATGACTAACTGGAAACCGAAATTCTGGCAGGCACGACGCTACAGCATCGCGCCTGCCAGAATTTGGGCTTTCGGTTTTCGGATAGGCATTTAACAGAACGCTCAAATCACCTTTAAGCGTACCTCTACAGATGGGTCTTGCGGAAAAGTTGACAATCACCACCAGTTCTCCACCTTTAGTTTTTAGAGTGTGATTTATAGACATTAGGTTATAGCAATCCTATTTGATTTGTGAGAGGGATGCAGGGGCTTCGACAGTTCGCCCCCTCAGCCTGATTGACTGACAAAACTCCTGAAACACCAATTCTCATATAGGTTGGGTTAGCAACAGTGCAACCTAACGTAGCTGTTGATGGCGTTGGGTTTCATGCTGTCCAACCCAACCTACGGCACAGATTTGTCAGTCAACCATCCATCTCGGGTCAAACGCTGATCTCACGCGGATCGAGTGAACGTTCGCCCCTCGGCTTGAATTTGAGCCGAAAGCTGAGCGCATGCGGATTGAGTGAGCCTCGCCGAACGCCGAAGTCCGAACGGCACAGCCCCCACAGCCCCTTCTCACAATCGATTTAGGATTGCCATATCGGTTTAATCGATTTAGATGATTGTCATCTGCTCAGTCTGCACTTACCAGCACATGAGGAGCAAACATGAAACAACACGGGGACTGTTGCTCAAGAGCTTCTCAGACCGGGCAGTCTGGCGATAAACAAGTAAATGAATACAAGGAGGAAACAGCAATGAATTTACAGCAAGTCAAGAACCTGAAGCCACGTTTCATGGCAAGAAAATGGGCAGTAGGTAGCATGATGACATTGGCACTGATTACAACGGTTTTAGCGGGCTGCGAGACACCTGAACAGCAGGCCGCAACTCCAGGGCAGACTAACGTGACAACGGAGGAAGTCGCTGATAATCCCAACCGATATATTGGTCAGACGGTGACAATTAGAAGCGAGCCCGTCGAGAAATTGGGACCAAGTACGTTCACTGTTTCAGATCAGCAGTTTTTTGGCAATGAGCCGATCCTGGTTGTCAATGCGTCTGGTCAAACCTTCAATTTTCCGCCTGAAGGAACTGATATCCAGATAACAGGCCAAGTCCGTAACTTTGTACTGGCAGACATTGAACGGGAATACAGCCTTGGACTGGATGCAAATGCTTATGCAGACTATGAGAACCAACCTGCAATTATTGCCCAGTCGATTGCTGCTGCTCCTGAACCCGGAGAGTTAACTCGCAATCCTCAGCAGTACTACGGTAGACCGCTCGCAGTCACTGGCGAAATTGAGGCAATCCAGGGTGCCAATGCCTTCACGCTGGATGAAGATCAGCTTATTGGTGGCCAGGACTTGCTGGTTTTACGACGGACAGCCACAACTGCCAATCAACCTGCGATTGAAAATGGTGAAACTGTTGCAGTTGTCGGCGTTTTACAACCATTCGTAGTTGCAGAACTGGAGCGTGAGTACGACTTCAATTGGGATACCGGAATTCAGCAACAGCTAGAAGCAGAGTACCGCAATCGCCCTGTGCTGGTGGCTGACGACATCTATCCTTCTGCAATTCCCGAAGGCGCACAATAGGGACATTTAAAACTTGCTGGGAAGGGAGACGTTGACGGGTTACAACCCTCCCCTCCAGCTAAGTCCGGCTCAAAAGGTTGCAGGTAAGATGAGATGAATCTGAAGCAGCAACTCCTCAATCTCCGGTTAATTCAGGTCAAACGGTTGATGGGAGCGCTCGCCTACACTCTACGGCGAGGATGGCTGGAATATCAGGTGCGCAGACCCCTTGCCCTGAAAGCAACCGAACGGCCAGGAACAATTCATAGCGCTGAATCAATAAGGCAGGGTGGGCGCTTCAACTTTGGTCATCTAGAGTTGGAGCTAGAGTTTCTCACGCCTGATCTGGTGCGAATTCACTGGACACCTGGACTGAAGCCAATCTCCTATGCAATTGCAAAATCGGAGTGGGAACCTGTTGAGGTGACATTTGAGGATGGGGGCGATCGCTGGTTTCTTACCAGCAGCGCACTGAGAATCACAGTTTACGCCGATGGCATTCTGGAGTATCAGGGTCGGAATGGGTGTGTGATGCGGAGGGAACACCCGCCGCTGCGACAGACCCAGCTACCGAATGCAAAATTCGACGGAGGAGCAGGCTGGCAGCATCAGTCAGAACTACGCCCAGAGGAGCAGATTTATGGATTGGGAGAACGTGCTGCTGCGCTGAACCTGAGATCGCCGTTGACGCAACGCGGCAGAGCCAGATGCTACCGAATGTGGAACCGCGACCCTATTGGTCGATACAGTTCAGGGGCCGATCCGCTTTATATGGGAATTCCAGTTTATCTGGGGCTGCATTCCCAGGGCAGCTACTTCGTCTTCTACGAAAATTCCTTTCCTGCAAGGTTCAGCTTTAAAGAAACTGCAACGGCTAACTTCGCAGGTGGAGCGTTGCGCTACTACGTCACTGTCGGTTCACTGCCTGATTTACTGGAGCGATATACCGGGTTAACAGGACGTCCTCCTCTGCCACCTCGCTGGGCATTTGGCTATCAGCAATCCCGATGGGGATATGAAAAAGAATCTGAATTGCGCCAAACGGCCAACCGATTTATTACCCATGACATTCCGCTCTGTGCAATGCATCTGGACATTGATTGTCTGGATGGTTTTCGGGCTTTTACGATCGATCCCGATCGCTTTCCAACCCTAATGCAGTTTACAGAAGAGTTGGCCGAACGGGGAATTCGCGTTGTTAGCATCATCAACCCCGGTGTAAAGGCAGATCGTGACAATCGGTTATACCAGGAAGGGCGTGAACAGCAACTATTTTGTACTCAGCCCGATGGCAATCCTATCCTCGCTCCGGTGTGGCCGGGAATGTGTGCCTTTCCTGATTTCACAAATCCACAAGCAAGACACTGGTGGAGCCGTCAATACCAGTACCTGCTGGATTTAGGCATTACAGGTTTTTGGCACGACATGAATGAACCCACTGCCTTTGTGCTGTGGGGAGATCCGTCCCTGCCAGCACGATCGACCTACCATGCAATGGAAGGACGGGGCGCTAATCACCTGGAAGGCCATAATCTTTATGGATTGCTACAAGCACGAGCGGGCTACGAGGCACTGCGAAACTATCGCCCCGAACAACGTCCATTTATTGTCTCCCGGTCAGGCTGGGCTGGAATTCAACGCTACGCCTGGTTGTGGACTGGAGACATTGAAAGCAGTTGGCAGGCGCTGCGTCAAACCATTCCAACGGTGCTAAATTTGGGCCTCTCAGGCGTGCCCTATATAGGACCAGATATTGGTGGTTTCCAGGGCAATCCCTCAGCCGAACTCTATATCCGCTGGTTTCAGATGGCAGCTTTTTTACCGTTCTGCCGTACCCATTCAGCCAGTAGCGTCAAGCATCGCACTCCCTGGAGCTTTGGGGAGCCAGCGCTGAGTATTGTACGTGACCTGCTGAGGTTGCGGGAACATCTACTGCCGTATTTCTATACGCTAGCCTGGAGGACCACCCAGACAGGACATCCCCTGGTCAAACCCTTGTTTTGGGCCGATCCCGAAGACCCTAAACTCTGGAATATTGAGGATGCCTTTTTGTTAGGTGATGTGCTATTGGTCTGTCCCATTCTGCATCGACAAACCCAGACTCGTAAGATTCGACTTCCCAAAGGGCACTGGTATCACTTCTGGACGGATGAGATTGAAGCAGGTAGCAACGAAATTGAACTGCATGGTGCAGTGCATCAGGTGCCGCTTCTGGTCAGGGCGGGTTACCTCCTGCCAATGGTGGAAAATCAACGGTTGATCCTGCATCTCTATCCATCTGTAGACGGAAAATGTGCTGGAGAGATATACAGTGACACTGGTGATGGATGGACTGAAGGGCGAGTCGATCGATTTTGTTTGACACGCCAGCCGACTGGGCTTGAAATGACCCGACATCAGGAAGGGAAATATCCCTTTCCTTATCAAGGATTTCGTATTTGTTTGCATGGGAATAACCTGCGCCAGGTTCAAGTGGATGGAGATGCGATCGCCCACACAGCCAACTGTTTTGATATTGATGATTTCGAGCAAATTAACCTCCAAATTGACGAACTATTTATTGATGAAACAGTGAGAGCACCAAAAAAAACACCTCCTTTTACACAGTGTTAATTGAAGGTTGATGAAGCCAGGAGAGCATCCGGATGAGCCAGCAACAAGTCCAGTCTGCCAAGCAGAGGATCTCTTCAGAGTCTAAGCAACAGCAGATTCCTCAGCCGCCAAGGGGAGCGGAGCAGTTGCAGTGGCTCGGTCCCAGTTTCATCTGGATGCTATCGGCTGCGGGTTCTGGAGAACTCCTTTTCACCCCCCGAATTGCTGCTCTTTATGGGTATGCGTTGCTGTGGGCATTGCTTGCAGCCGTTGTTCTGAAGTGGTTTATCAATCGTGAAGTTGGACGTTTTACCGTTTGCACAGGTGCAACGATTCTGGAGGGGTTCAAGCAACTCCCTGGATTAAAGAACTGGGCAGTCTGGTTGATCTTGATACCCCAGTTTGCGGTTGCCATCTCGACAGTCGCAGGCATGGCGGGAGCAGCAGCTACAGCACTCATCCTGGTGACCGGGGGTACCGTTCAACTGTGGACTGTCATCATCATTCTGGTAACTGCAGCAATCGTCTTCGTGGGACAATACGACGTTGTCGAAAAATTCTCCTCGTTCGTAGGGATCGCCCGTACTCTGGCAGTCGTCACTGCTGCCCTATTCGTCTTTCCCAATGTTCGTGAGATAGCCTCTGGTCTTGTTCCCCAGATTCCGCAGGATGTGCAATATCAGGAAATCTTGCCCTGGCTGGGATTTATGCTGGCGGGAGCCGCCGGAATGATGTGGTACTCCTACTGGGTAGATGCACGGGGATATGGAGCAACGTCCCTGAAGCAGGAGGAACCACTGGAGGTTAAGCAGCTTGATTCAGAGCAGCAACAGCGATTGCAGGGGTGGATTGAGCTGATGACTCTCTCAAATACGCTGGCGGTTGTAGGGGCACTGCTAGCGGCGCTGGCATTTCTGATTCTGGGGGGTGAGCTACTGCGCCCAGAGGGGCTTGTTCCCGCTGAAGATCAAGTCGCAGAAACCCTGGGAAGATTGCTTGGCGATATCTGGGGGCCATTCGGCTTCTGGTTCATGATTGCGATCGTGTTCATCACGTTTTGCAGTACCACCCTATCGGTGCAGGATGGCTTCGGACGAATGTTTGCCGATGGCACCCAGATCCTACTGCAAGGATTTGGAATGCAGCAGGGACACTGGACCAATGAGAAATTTTTACGGAAATTCTACATCGCTGTCATGCTCGCCATTTTACCGATCGCCGTTTACCTTTTCTTTGGCAAACCAGTCGGTTTGTTACAGACCGCCGGAGCGATTGAAGCAGCTCATATTCCAGTTGTTGCTGGCCTAACGCTGTTCCTCAACCACCGGATGTTGTCGCGCCAACTACGTCCATCAGGGCTAAGCCTTTGGGGCACAGTCATTGCGGGCTTATTCTTTGCAGGGTTTGCTGTGATTTACCTATTACAACTCACCGGAGTAATTGGCTCTGGTAGTGGCTAAGACAATAGCCGCTGCCGATGGCTCATCAGTTCTTATGTCCAGTGCTACAGACGCTAAATCTCGCAAAATGGAGGTTTCATCCCCACCCCCCAGGCAGGGGTTCCACGCACGGTTACAGTTCCTAAAGTTATTGTTGTGCAGGAAGAACAGACAGTACAGGTTCCCTACATTGATGTAAATGTTCCTGGAGCACAGCGAGAAGAGCGAACCATTACGGTTGAAGTTGAAGTTCCTTCCGGTGGCTACAATCTCAGTATTCAGAATGTCTATGCGGTTAACAATGAGTTGTGGGTTATTTCTCGGTTAGAGGAGACAAATCCAAATGCACCACGAGTAACAACACGAGTTGCCGATCGCATTGTGATAAATGCCCCGAATATTCCTGTGCGCCACTACATTATGGGAGAACGTCCGAGTGGAGTTTTTAACGAACAGTATGAGTTTGTGGGCAACCGTCAACAGATCCTACCGCAATTAGAAGCAGGACGACAATTGTACGAACGGGGAACAGGCACAAGCTGAAGTCCATCTTTGCGTCAATACCCAACTGGATTACGTGACCAAAGCAATTGATTCTATCAGGAGGCAATCTTGAAAGCATTAATCCTTAACTGCACACTCAAACCATCACCACAGGAGTCCAATACCGAAGCTTTAGCACGAGTTGTAATGCAGGCGTTGACAACCCACAACGTTGAAACCGAGTTGCTTCGAGCCGTTGATTACACTATAAAACCCGGAGTCTCTTCCGATGAGGGTAAAGGAGATGAATGGCCTCAGATTCGGTCAAAATTGCTTACCTCTGATATCCTGATTATGGCAAGCCCAACCTGGTTAGGGCAAATGTCCAGTGTTGCCAAGCGAGTGCTGGAGCGGATGGATGCTTTGCTATCTGAAACCGATGATCAGAATCGTCCGATCGCCTATAACCGAGTCGCTGGATTTGTCGTGACTGGCAATGAAGATGGTGCTCATCATGTCATCAGTGAAATGGCAGGAGCGCTGATAGACATTGGTTTTACGGTTCCAGGACAGGCATGGACTTACTGGAACAAAGGTCCAGGACCAGGGCAATCTTACCTGCAAACCGACTATAAACACGATTGGTCAAAGAAAACGGGGGAAGCAGCGGCAGCAAACCTGGTTGCAGTCGCAACTGCACTGCGCGATCGCCCTATTCCTGCTCCCACATAAATCACCCCCACAAGGAGCACCGCCCCTTGCCCCCTTCTATTCAATTCGACTTCACACAAAATTGGTATACAGCGTTTTTCCTGTCGGTGAGGTACCGGGGGCCGTTCGGACTTCGGCGAGGACTTCGGCGTGAGACCAGTCGAATGCTCACTCGATCCGCGTGCGCTCAGCTTTCAGCCCAAGATCAAAATGAACAAATATTTATGGAGACAAACAAAATATTTACTCATCGGATTGGTAAGCTGTTTAGCCGTGCTGCTGATCTGGAGTGTAGCCGAACCTTATCTTCTTGACCAAAAAACAGTTGTTGCAGAAATTCCTTCACTTCCCCAGTCTTGGCAAGAAAAACAAATCGCTGTGGTTGCAGATTTCCAGATTGGTATGTGGTTGGCGAATACAGACACGGTACGCAGAGCAGTCACACAAATCACCCAATCGCGTCCGGCTGCTGCGTTGATTGGAGGGGACTTTGTATATGAACCAGGAGACAACTTAACAGCACAGCTTAATCAGGTCATTGAGCTTGTACGTCCGCTGGTTGACGCTCAGATTCCCACTTATGCGGTTCTGGGGAACCATGACTATGGCGTTAAGAAAGTGACTCAGCCCAATCCAGCAGGACAGCAGCGGGCCGAGAAGATTCAGCGGGCGTTAGAAGCAATTGGTATCCAGGTATTGCAGAACGAAGCGATTGTTCTACCCAATGAGCAACAGGCTGCAACCGAAGAACTTTATCTGGTGGGGATTGGAGCCTATCTTCCCAAACAGTCCCAGCCTTTGAGGGCGATCGCTCAGGTTCCAGCCAATGCTCCTCGTTTTGTCCTGATGCACAATCCCGCTTCTTTTTCAGAATTACCTCCAAGGTCAGCCCCGGTAGCGGTAGCAGGACACACCCACGGTGGGCAAATCCGCATCCCCTTCATGCCGGAATGGTCATGGATGGCGCTGATAGAAGGCACCCCCAGTTGGTCATGGCTCTCCCAAATTAAAGGGGATGTTGTGCGCGTTTCAGGTTGGATTCCGGGTTACGGCAATATCGGAAATCGCCTTTATATCAATCGTGGTATAGGATTCAGTCATTTGCCGATTCGCTTCAATTGTCGCCCAGAGTTAACCATCTTCACGCTACGAGCAAAAGCATCACTGCCCAATCCAGTCGCATACTTGGAGGAATGACCATGACTCGCCCAAATTCTCCCCTTCCCGATCTTGAACAGCCTGCACGACAGGCCATGTCTCATCCCTGGGTCGAGAAACTCGCCCGCTTTGGTTATGGGGCCAAAGGGGTTGTCTACTTCATTGTTGGGCTGTTAGCAGCCCAGGCTGCATTCACGACGGGGGGCAGAACAACCGATACCAGTGGTGCGTTGATTACTATTGTGAATCAACCTTTCGGTAATTTTCTGCTAGCCTTAGTCACAATTGGGTTAATTGGCTACGTTCTCTGGCGCGTTGTGGAAGCTATTTTTGATCCTGAGCATTCGGGCGAGGAGACGAATGCAAAGCGAATTGTCCAGCGAATCGGTTATGGATTTAGTGCGATCGCCTATAGCGGACTGGCATTGACAGCAGTAAAGCTGATAATGGGCACTGGCAACACCAGCGGCAGTACAACCCAGGATTGGACCGCTCGATTTATGGAGCAACCATTGGGAAGGTGGTTGGTCGGCTTAGCCGGACTGGTGGTGATTGGGGTGGGAATTTCCTACCTGTATCAGGCATACAAGGCAAACTTTCAACGCCATTTGAACCGTCATCAGATGACTCAGTCCGAACAGCTTTGGGCTAAACGATTAGGACAATTTGGGCTGGCAGCACGGGGAATCGTCTTTGGCTTAATTGGCTTGTTTTTGGTTTTGGCTGCACGTCATTCGAATGCCAGGGAAGCCAGAGGGCTGGGCGGCGCACTCGCGGCCTTAGCACAACAACCTTTCGGCCCCTGGCTTTTAGGTACCGTCGCGTTAGGACTCATTGCTTACAGTATTTACTGCTTGATTGAAGCTCGCTATCGAAGAATTGTTCAGCCTTCTTAATCAAGGGATCTGCTGTTTAATAAAATCCCAGTTTTTGCTTGGCGCGGCGGAGCCGCGC
>CAZVXA010000217.1:0-11235 GCA_964630955.1 uncultured bacterium
GGGGGCGGAGTCGGAGTCGGGGGCGGAGTCGGGGTGGGTACCGAAGGTGGATCATCCTGGAAGGTAACAACAGCCGATGATGCAGTAGGACTAACGGTGTATCCGGCTCCAGGTGCGAGGGTATAGGTTACAACTTGAGAATCAGGGACACCATCCTGAAAAATAGGAGCAGTGACTGTTGCAACCTGGCTTCTGATTCTGAATGAAAAACCAGAAAAGTCAAAATCCCCTTCGGGAAAATCACCCCCAGTAAAACCTAAGGCAATTAGGTCAAGCTGGGTTAAGCTCTGGGGCACATTTCCATTTACCGTAACAAGAACCCCTTCAGGTGGGGGAGGTTCGCTCAGCGTGAATGTAAACGTAAGCACAGTGCTCGCGCTTTCAGCCAGAACACTGGGAGTTGCAGAAAAGGATACAACTGGCATAGTGACAAAATGTGAGTAAACGACTGAACAGGCTGCGCTGACAGATACAGCAAGAGAAGCCGTAAGCCACTCACTGTTGACTGTCAGAGATCACAAACGAGCCTCGTACCAATCCCAAGTAGAGACACCCCAGAAGAGAAACACGCTCAAACGAGAACAGCGCACTTCTCATGAGGTACGAGAGTCCTAAGAAAAAGGTGAAGACAAAGGTCTAAACCATATACATATGCAGGTTGATGGCCGGATAGCACAGGGCGGTGACAATCCTGCAATCACAAATTCCTTTCACATATCGCAATCACTTCTTGATTAGCCAAAAAACGAACCAGGAAGAGTGATCTCCGGGTACTGACTTCGAAAACCTATTTATTGAGAAGAATTCTCAAAGAAGTACTCCTTAGAAAAAATAACACAGGAAGGGCCAACAGAACTACTGAAAAGTTGAAGCTTTGATAAAGCAAGCCATCCTGATCCTTTAAAATCAGTAGTTTCACTCATCGGCTACACTTGGAATCAACGCTAAAAAAGCCGCAGAAATACAGAATACATCAGGGTTTAGTGTAAAACTCCAGGAAGGATAAGGGGCTTAAGGTATAAAAGCACTCATTATTGGATGCCAGCTAATGATAACTAATATCAATTGTATGCGGTTGTCTCCCGTGGTTGAGGGTAGATTCACAATTCACATACCTACAAGGATTGATCTACGTATGGACAACCCTCAGTAGACTATCAAGTGACTGACTGATCATTTATTAAGTAGGTAGGTGTGATTCAGCTTGAAGTCCCTCAAAGTGGTTCCACCCTTCGGCTTCGCTCAGGGTGGAATTGCTTTGGGAGTTGCGACTTTTTCCACGCCCACTGACTTACTGGAGTTTTGACTATGTTTTCTACAATGCTGCGAAACGCCCTCTCAGAGGGCGTTTCGCAGCATATTTGGTTTAAGCGCCGAGTTTTCCTGAAATGCTGATTGCATCAGCGTTTCAGGAAAACTCGGCGCAATTTAGTCAAAAGTCCAGTTACTTTGCCCGCACCCAGGGGGGCCACCGCTGCGCCCCTTTCACAAACCAAATAGGATTGCTACAGACCAACACCACACTTTATTGGGAATTGACGATCACTTTACGAGCCGTATTTGCACCCAGACCCAGGCGATCTTCCCCGATTTGTATGACAACGGCACCGTGTAAGCTTCGGCTCAAAACTCTAAGGGAAGTACCGAGACCAACGCCCATCTGCTTGAGATGCTGCATCATTTGAGGATTGCCATTGATATGAATAACGCACAGAAAAACGCCCACTTTTGCTTGATCCAGGGAGATTGGCATCGGTTTCGACATGGCCAAACTACGCCCAGCATCCTGGTAGAGCAATTGCCTCTCGTGTTCTACCATTCCCTCCAGGGTGCGAAAGCCCCAGGCATCACGCGACCACTCGAAAGCGTTTTCCGATTCCAAAGCATAGTCATTCTCTAGCATAGTGAGTCAACTCCAGCGTCATTGTTCGTCTTGAGGAGAACGAAAGCACGAATGCAATAAAGCGCTTTGCGCTGAGATAGAACCAAAGTTTTTGTTGAGAGCCGCGTAGAGCGCGGCTCTCAACAAAAACTTTGAACCACACGCGCTTGCAAAGCGCTGTAAGCTGTAAGATTACTATTGATAATTATTCTTGACTAGAATACTAGAAAACTGTATCCGATTTTATAAGTTCTTTGAAGACAGCCATCATTTGCCCTGACAAGCTGCCTGGGGGTAGTCGGCGATCGCACGCTTGAACCTTCAATCGAGCCTGAAATGTCCTGTATCCCAGCGAGATTGACGAATCAAGTCAATATCCGTCTGGGCTTCCTGTCTCGCCTGCGGCCTGAAAATGTAACAAGATCTTAAATTTACTTGAGGGAATGTTTGATGAATCGCATAATCAGCAGTGAGAAATGTTCTCAGTAAGTGCTCAATTGCTGTTTTTGTGACCGACTGTTTTCTGAGAATACTCCCGATCCTTTGATTTCTTGGATAGCCATTTGAGAACACTTAAGGTCTATCTACCGAGATAGGAAACGATTGAGGTAGATAGGGACGGATTGAGAACCTGCTGCATCGTGATCAGCCTCATGATTGTTCGGATGAGGCGATTGCACCCCCTCCCTGGATTAGTATTTTGCCTGCTCAAAGCGATGTTCATGGCAGGAAATTTGTCTTGCTACCCGCAGCTTTGTATTTATCACTCAAAGGACCTGTTGAATGGCTCAATCTATTTTCTGGAAGCCAGTCTTTCGAGCATTAGGCTGGACTTCCGCTTCTCAAGATTCTGGCGCACCTTTGCTGGCGGGCAATGCCAGATTTGTCGATGCATCCGGGATCTTATTGGGTGCCCATGTAGCTCATGCGGGCTTGATTATGCTGTGGGCGGGGGCTATGACCCTGTTTGAGGTCTCTCGACTCGAACCCACTCAACCCTTTTACACCCAAAATCTAATTTTGCTGCCCCATCTAGCGACCCTTGGCCTGGGGGTGGGAGTTGGGGGCCAAATTGTTGATACTTATCCTTACTACCTGATTGGTATGCTCCATCTAATCAGTGCGGCTGTATTGGGAGCGGGTGGGATTTATCATGCGGTCCTTGGCCCAGAAGTTCTAGATGAACAGGGATTCGGTTACAACTGGAAAAATGGCGGTAGAATGACCACCATTTTGGGCATTCATCTGGTGATGCTTGGGGTAGGAGCTTCACTCCTGGTGCTGAAGGCGACTCGCTTTGGGGGCATCTACGATCCCCTGCTGGAGCAGGTGCGCCTGGTGCAACCTAACATCAACCCTTTCCGCATATTTGGCTATCTTCTGGGCGTGACACCAGATGGCTGGAGAATCACAGGGATGGCCAGTGTGAATAATCTGGAGGATATCGTTGGTGGCCATGTGTGGGTAAGTTTCCTTTGTCTTACTGGGGGCGTTTTTCACATTCTGACGCAGCCGTTTAACTGGGCAAAAGAGCGTTTAGTCTGGTCCGGTGAAGCCTACCTCTCCTACAGTCTGGGGGCTTTGGCGATCGCCGGATTCAGTGTTGCCGTGTTTGTCTCGGTGAATGAGGTTGCCTATCCAACCGTTTTTTATGGCCCCATCGGTGGTATAGAGCCATCCATCCGCACAGCCCTGGCTACCGTTCATGCGACTTTTGGATCTCTGGCGTTATTGGGTCACCTCTGGCACGCCTATCGCTCCCTGAGTGTTTCTCTAGGGACGCAGCAGGGCACCTTCTTTGACTTTATGACGAAGGGGGTTCCCAGTCCTGCCAGAAATTCAGCGACGTGAAAACCGATGCCGTCTAAGCTTACTTTCGCTGGCAAAGAGTGTCGCCTTCTGAAACGGTGAAGTCTGCTTCAGGTTTTCCACCCTTGTTATTTGGAGAAGTTTTACTATGGCTGTTGCCACAGATACGATCGATTCTCAAATCCCCTGGCGAGCGGGGAATGCTCGTCTCGTCAATCTATCTGGAATGCTCCTGGGTGCCCATGTTGCCCATGCGGGGCTGATTGTGTTGTGGGTTGGGGCGATCACCCTGTTTGAGGTGTCCGGGTTTAAGCCGGATCAACCTATGTATGAGCAGGGGTTGATCGTCTTACCCAACCTGGCCCGTTTAGGCTTTGGTGTAGGTGAGGGAGGGGGCATTGTAGATACCTATCCCTACTTTGTGATTGGGGTATTGCATCTCATCAGTTCAGCATTTTTGGGAGCAGGTGGATTATTCCATGTGTTCAAAGGTCCGAAAAAATTGGAAAGTAAGTTTCCCTTTTTTGGCTATCGCTGGGATGATGCCGATAAGATGACGACGATTCTGGGCATTCATCTCACTTTGCTGGGAGCGGGGGCGTTATTGCTGGTTGCAAAAGCAATGTTTTTCGGTGGGCTGTATGATCCGGTGATCCAAAACGTTCGCACGATTACGAATCCCACATTAGATCCAGCGGTCATTTTTGGCTATTTATTTGGAACCCAGGGAAGATTCTGGTTAGCCAGTGTGGATAATCTGGAGGACGTGGTCGGTGGTCATATCTGGGTTGGTCTGATGTGCATTCTGGGTGGTATCTGGCATATCCGAACCGTTCCATTTGCCTGGGCAAAATCGCTATTTGTCTGGTCAGGGGAAGCGTATCTGTCCTATAGCGTTGGTGCTGTCAGTTTGATGGCGTTCGTTGCGACTCTGTTTGTATCGATCAATGCGCTGGTGTTTCCTCCCGAATTTTATGGACCCACTCTGAATTTGGTGTTCGATCGCTTTCCTGTCTTTGTCAGTCCTGATGGTGCGCTAACCGCACGGGTGTGGCTGGCCAATGCCCACTTCTGGTTGGGCTTCTTCTTCCTGCAAGGGCATCTGTTCCATGCGCTGCAAGCCGCAGGGTACAGCTTTGCAGAAGGGCGCATGGGGAAGTCTACACGGGGGCAGGTAAGCTAACATGACCACAGCCAATGTAACGGAACGTCTGGATTTTCCAGGCAGCACCCCAGAAACCCGCTACGTCAAAGATTCGGTTGATCCTTCTTCCTGGTGGGCTGGAAACTTCAGATTTGTGAATTTGTCCGGGAAGTTATTGGGTGCCCACATTGCCCATGCAGGGTTAATTGTCCTCTGGGCGGGGGCCATGACCCTGTTTGAACTTTCCCGCTATAACCCAGCATTGCCTCTGTATGACCAGGGTTTAATTCTCCTGCCGCACCTGGCCAGTCTGGGGGTTGGGGTTGGTGCAAACGGGGTGATTGTCGATACCTATCCCTATTTTGCGATCGCCCTCGTCCACCTGATTAGCTCAGCGGTTCTGGGGGCTGGCGGCATCTATCATGCCACCCTCGGCCCCGAAACACTGGATGAAAAAGGGTTTGGCTACAAATGGGAAGATGGCAACAAGATGACTTCTATCCTGGGCATCCATCTGGTGCTGTTGGGTCTGGGAGCGTTGTTGCTGGTGGTGAAGGCGGCGCTGGTGGGAGGGTTGTACGATCCGGCGATCGCCAACGTGCGCCTGATCACCCATCCAACCCTGAATCCCCTGGCGATCTTTGGGTATCTGGTTGGGATTACTCCAAACGGCTGGACGCTCCAGGGCATGGCGGCGGTTAATAATCTGGAGGATGTGGTGGGGGGCCATATCTGGGTGGGGGGCCTGTGCATCCTTGGTGGTATCTGGCACATCTACACTCAGCCGACGGCATGGGCTAAAGGGCTGTTTGTCTGGTCAGGGGAAGCTTATCTGTCTTACAGTCAGGCAGCACTGGCCTATATGGGCTATTTTGCGGCTTACTTCGTCTGGGTGAATGAGACGGTGTATCCTTCGGTATTCTACGGCCCGGTGGGGACTCCCACCGTTGATGGGGTGATTACCTCCCGCACCTGGCTGATGCTGTTTCATGTGATTTTTGCCAGTTTGCTACTGGCGGGGCATTTCTGGCACGCCTTGCGGGCACGGGCGATCGCCGCTGGTTTTAACTTCAACACAATGAAGTTTAACCCCAATGCCATTCTGGGAGATACGCAGTTTAATGGAGAACCTTTGTTTACGGGTCTGGTACAACCCTACCGCAATGATCCACAGCAGGGGAATTTAGCCACTCCTCTCAACACCAGTGCGGTTAGTGTTACCTGGATCAAAAACCTGCCGATTTACCGGGAGGGGCTGTCGCCAATTACACGGGGACTGGAAATTGGGATGGCCCACGGCTATTTGCTATTGGGTCCCTTCCTCAAACTGGGTCCCTTAAGGGATACGCAAGATGCCCTCCTGAGTGGTTTTGGCGGAGCGGCGGGTCTGGTGGTGATCCTCAGTCTTTGCCTGTATCTGTATGGCCTTGTCACCTTCCAACCGGGACAGAAACCTCAAGGTGTATTGCCCGGTAATATTCAAACCTACCCCGATTGGAGTCTGTTTACTTCGGGTTTCCTGGTCGGTGGGCTGGGTGGCGTGATCTTTGCCAGTTTTATTTTGTTGGAAATCAGCCGATCTGGTCTTGCTTAACTCAAGTCAGATGGAAGTCTTTGAATCCTGTGAAGGCTTCAAAGACTTCCATCTGGCTTTTCAATCCTGATAAAACGAGTGCATAAAATGGCATTACCCCTTTTGAACTATCCGTTATCCAGCCAGAACCAGCGGGTGAACGGCTATGAAATTCCGGGAGAAGAAGCTCCTCGAATCTACACCCTCGATGCTCTTACCTCCCCTACGGAAATGGATGACCTGATCTGGGCGTGTTATCGTCAGGTGTTCAATGAACAACAAATCATTCGCCATCATCGACAAATTGCCCTGGAATCCCGACTCCGTTGCCGCCAAATGACTGTGCGGGAATTTGTTCGACGCTTAGTTCTCGCCGATTCATTCCGTCGGTTGAACTATGAGACGAATACCAATTACCGATTTGTGGAGATGTGCATTCAGCGGCTTCTCGGTCGGCAAGTTTACGATCAGCGAGAAACCCTGGCCTGGTCCATTGTGCTGGCGACCAAAGGATTGCAGGGATTCGTGGATCAGTTGATCAGCACCGATGAGTATCTGGAAACCTTTGGGGACAACACGGTTCCCTATCAGAGACGACGGGTGCTGCCCCAGCGATCGCTCGGTGCCCTTCCTTTTGCCCGCATGGCCCGTTACGACCAGTATCACCTCAACCAACTGCAAGCCCTGGGTGGATGGCGATCATGGAGTAACGGGGTGGTCGATCGGAGTGCAGCAGTTTATCGTCGGGTGATTGTTGCGGTGCCAGTCCTATCCGTCGCAGCCTTGATCATGACGCTGTTTCTGGTTATACCTGTGCGGTAATGGCACATTGATGCATCGAAAATGCGCCTGATGGCCTGATTGAGTGTTCCATGACTGAATGGAGATGTGAAATTGCGAGAATCAACGGATGATCTCACAGGTATTGCAGAAACGCTGATGATTCCACTCTACGCACGGGCGGTGGAGACTCAACGTCCAGATCCAATTTTGAGCGATCGCCTATCGGTTACCACCGCAGAACATCTGGATTATGACTTCAGCAAGTATGAGAAGGGTTGGGCTTCGCAACTTGGGTGTGTGATTCGGGCTAAAATGTACGATCGCATTGTCCAGGCATTTCTTGAAACTCATCCCAGTGCAGTTGTCGTTAATCTAGGGGCTGGGCTGTGTACGCGGTTTTCACGGTTGGATAACGGTGAGGTGTACTGGTATGAGGTGGACTTCCCAGAGGTGACTGCACTGCGGTATAAATTATTTCTTGAAAACAGCCGACACCAATACATTGCAAAATCGATTCTGGACTTTTCCTGGATGGATATGATTCAGCGTCGAGTGAACCAACCGATGATGATTCTCTATGAGGGGGTGTCCATGTATTTGTCAGAAGATGACAATAGGGCACTGCTGCATCAGATTGATCAATGCTTTGCGCCTGTCGAGGTGGTGTTCGATGTATTGAATCGTCAACAGGCTCGCAAAACTCAACGGCATGACACTGTTTCTAAAACAGATGCGGAATTCAAATGGGGAATTGATAACTCGAAAGAGTTAGAAACCTGGAGTTCCAGCATTACCCTCCAGCACGAAGAATTCTATCTAACGCAATTTCTCAATTACCCCCAGCGATTACCAATGATTTGGCGCATTGTGTCACAGTTGTTTCCATATATCCCGGTGGCTCTGTTCAAAAACTTAGGTCGAATTGTGCAACTACAAGTTGGTAGCTATCCATAGGCAAAATATAGCGCTTCGCGCTCCAGCAAACCACAGGTTCTGGGTGAGATCCTTGCTCCCGTATCTGTTTAGCGTTTTCGGGTTCCTGCCTGGGCGACGCCCAGGCAGGAACCCGAAAACGCATATCTTGCATCAGAACCCAAAACCCTGATTTTGCCACCGCTTCGCGGCGGCAAAATCAGGGTTTTGGGTTTTCTTTGATCGAGGTGCAAGCTCTGAGGATACAGCACTTTGCGCTAAGATAAAACCAAAATTTTTGTTGAGAGCCGCGCTGAGCGCGGCTCTCAACAAAAATTTGTACCTCACGCACTTTTCAAGTGCTGTATGGCTTACTTAATGGAGACTATTTTTCAAAAAGTCTAATCTATTACAGTCCCAATTTTGTAGGGGTGGATACTGGCGCTTGTGAAATTCATTCTCTCGGCTCAAAACTGCCAGGACATCTCAGTTGTTAGGATGGCGAATTAAATAAAACCTGGAACTGTTTTTGAGAGAGGCGTGGCTTCGCCGCGCCTCTCTCAAAAACAATTCGATTTTATTTAATTCGCCATCCTTATGAATGATCCCAGTCAGGACGAAAGCCTTTACGAGAGTTGAGAAACCGATCGATCGCCATGGCTGCTACACAACCATCACCCGCTGCAACGACGGCTTGCTTGAACGGAGTGTTCCGAATATCGCCGATCGCCCAAACTCCCTCAGCGCTAGTGGCCATCAACTCATCCACTTGCACACCCCCATCAGCATTCAACGCGACCTGGTCAGCAAGAAAGTCGGTGATTGGTTTCGAACCATTTTGATAGATGAAAACTCCCTCAACTGGAAGATGGATAGGCTCACTGGCCTGCGTAGGTTTGATTTCAATGCCTTTGACGCCCATGTCATCCCCTTCAATTTTTAATAAGCGCGAGTGGCTCCAGTGTTTGACATTGGTCAGCGCCAGCAAATCTTGAAAGTGGGGATGGGTGGTAGGGAGATCTTTGAAGGTGACAAGATGTACGGTCGCCGCAAATTTGGCGAGTACCTGCGCTTCTTCAATCGCCTCCTGATTTGAGCCGACGACTGCTACTTCGCTATTGCGGTAAAATGCGCCATCACAAGTGGCGCAATAACTGACGCCTCGGCCCAAGAACTCGGCTTCTCCTTTGAAGGATGCTTTGCGCCCCATCGCTCCCGTCGCCAGCACCAGAGCGCGCCCCTTAAAGGTACCTTCGGGGGTGTAAATCGTTTTGCGATCGCCCCCTACATCAATGCCAAACACCTGGGCACGACGATAATCTGCTCCAAATTTTATCGCCTGTTCCCGCATGATGGTCAGCAATGCTTCGCCGCTGATATCGCCCGGAACGCCTGGATAATTGGCAATTTTATGGGTAATGGCCAGGGCACCTACTGCTGGATTTTTATCAAGGATGACCGTCTTCAGATCAGCGCGTGATGTGTATAGCGCACAGCTACATCCAGCCGGACCACCGCCTACGATCACGACATCAAATTCAAACGTTTCCACGTGGATGCTCTCCTATCACAGATTTATCGATTGGAAGGTGGAAGGGGTTGGGGGTGAGGCTTCAAGGAGCAAACGGTTTACACCAATTCAAAATGAACCTGCATATTACAGGGGGGTGGGGACTCCGTCCCCACAAGGGGGCAACGCCCCCTTGACCCCCTTCAATTCAATTCAACTTCACACAAAATTAGTATTAAGTAAGGATTTCGATGAGAGGGGTGGTAGCGAAAGGAGAATCAGTGTATTGCCAAAAGTCGAGGATGACGGGGCTGGTTTGGGGCGCGTGGGTGTAGTGGAAAAAGTGGCGACCTTCGGGGCAACTCCAGAGGCGATCGCCAGTGTTTAACCAGGGCTGCCAGCGACTGTGAGCATTGGGGTCTATGATGACATCATAGGCACCATGACAGACCAGCAAGGGCACCTCCACGCCGCCAGGAGCAAACCCCTGGTGATCAGCCAGGGAATGGGGAGCCAGTTCGCTGTCCAGCACTTTTTCTAGAATTTGGGCGAGTCTTGCCATTTTGGCTCGACTCTGAGAACCAAACAGCGTATTAGCCATCTGCATCAAAATCATGTGGCGATCGCAGGGCAGACGATTCCGTAAAGCGTAGTAGTGGGCCTGCCAACCAACTGCCGGATTCGCCCCGACCGATAGCAGTGTCAAAGACTTAACGCGCTCCGGATGCAGGCGGCTGTACAACAGTCCTACGGTTCCACTCAGACCATGACCAATCAGATGAAGGGGTTGCGATTGGGATTGCAGGTATGTGTCAAGCAAGGAGATAACTGTTGACATGCAGCAGGGTTCATCAGCCGTTTGGTGATAGCACCAGTACTCAAGATCAATTTGCCGATTGAGCAACCGACATAGGCGCTGGTCAAAGGGCCTCAAACTCGGGTTAATACCCAACCAAAGCGCTTCAGGAAAATGCTGCATAACCATTCATAAATGTAGGGTGTGGAAAATGGACGTTGCCGAGTGAGGAGATCAACCTGGCTGTCACTCCTGAGGGCTGTGAAGTAAACGCTGTGCTGTGGCAAAAGAACCGTCGGGCAACAAAGCGATCGAAGCACGACCAATCTGCACCCATTGTTCTTGCCCATGATTCCCTTGAGAATCGCTTGTTCTGAGCATATCTCGAATCCTGACGGGCATGACACCATTGGGAGGGAATGCCCACCACTCTCCATTACGGCAGAAAAGATCAGTGTAGCCATGACGCTGGCACCAGTTGTGACAAACGTCTTGAACGGCAGCCGCTAAATCAGAATAGATTAGTTGCATTAGAACCACCAAAAATCGACGTTGCTGAATAGCGGTATGAATTTGCTCCCCAGCCCCCAATTCTGGGGGAGCCGGATTTCTCAAAGTCCCCCAGATTTCCCCCTCAAGGGGGCAGGGGGGTGTTTGGGGGATTTAAGGGGGCGCGAAAACTTGCAACTCAGATAGGTTCATACCTTGATTCAGCAACGCCCAAAAATCTTGACCAGGTTCTTCACAGACAAATATCACCCAGGTGATTGCACTAATACAGCGCTTTGCGCTGAGATAGAACCAAAGTTTTTGTTGAGAGCCGCGC
>CAZVXA010000218.1:0-11106 GCA_964630955.1 uncultured bacterium
CCAGCGTTTCAGAAAAAATCGGCGCTAAAATTAAGTTCGCCGCGAAACGCTCTCGGAGAGAGTGTTTCGCGGCGTTATAGGGAAAATAGTCAAAAGTCCAGATTTTTAGAGCTTACGGCAGTTGCCTGAGCGGAGCCGAAGGCAACGGTTCTCATCCTTTGACTTTCGCTTTCCCCTGCTCAGTTATCGCTCGCTTCTCATCGCGAGTCATGCTGCTGATGAACTCGACTTTGCGAAAGCGGAGTGCCGACCAATCTGCATCGATCGCCACCTGTCGCACTCCCTCAAATCCCGCTTCTCCCAGTACGGCCCATCCCGTATCGCGGTTAAACTCACATTTATATTTCTTGGAAGTTCCCTTCGGGTAGGCAAACCAGACGATTGCATCGCCCTGGGTTTTGGGAGCGATCGCCCCTGCTAACTGATCCACCTCTGCCTGCTGTGTCACAAAGGCTAGCGAGAAAGTGATGGTCTGAACTTCTGCCAGATCTCGTAGAACCGTAACTCCCTCCAGGGCCTCCAGTGCTGGCTCAAAGCTGTCGGGTGCGTTCAGAATCAGAATTTCCTGCTGGTCTTTAAGGTTAAGTTTCTTGAAGAGCGGAGTCACAATTGGCGCTCCAAAGATAGGACGGCTACATCATGCTAGCGCTGACTCCTGCTAGAATTACCCAAATCGTAAAAATCGAGTTAAAGTCATAGGAAAGTCATCCTATTACCAGTTTGGCATTCAGAGGTGTGTTCGTGGTCGTCTATCGCAGGTTTCAATCTAATCATCGATTTGTAATCGGGTGTAAGACTGAGCACCTCAGTGACTCGAAACAATTCCCTACGGTAAGGGGCACAGTTGAGCCGGGAATGGTCTGTGCCGCCAGTTTACCTACCCCGGCCCCCATTGTCCGGTAGCGCCTATCGACTGACCACGGGAGGGGCTGACGGCAATGGGTCAGCTCCTCCCCTCATTCTGCCTGATTCCCAGCGTTCAATTTCCGTTCAACCGGAAGACGTGCTCCTGTGGTTGACTGACGAGCTATTGTTTAACTTCCAGCGATGCAGCCGTCGGGCCTTCCTCGACCTGTATGGTGATCCTGCCCGTCGAGATCCTCCCAGTGATTACCTGAGAAAACTGCGCCAGGACAGCATCTCCCACCAACTGACAGTCCTGCAAAATCAGCCAATTCATCAGCCCACCTACGCCCGCCAGAACTGGCAGGAGGGTGCTGCTTCCACGCTGGAATTAATGCGGCAGGGGGTGGAGCGCATCAAGGGTGGGGTGCTGCTGGCGGAGTATGGCGAGCGCACTGTTCTGGTCAGTTGCCCCGATGTGCTGGTGCGTCAGACCGGGCACTCTTACTTTGGCGATTGGATTTACGTCCCCACCGAGATTCGTCTGGGCAAGCGTCCGAAGCTGGACTATCAGGTGACAGCCGCTTTTCATGCCTTCGTACTGGCAACTGTGCAGGGAGCGTGGAGTGAGACCAGTTGGCTGGTGCTGCGCCAGCGGGGAGCCTACGCTGTCGATCTGGTTGAACTTCTGCCGCGGATGCAGGAACTTCTGGATAACTGCGTCAATCTGCTGTGTCCCTCCATTTCAGAAACAGGAGAGCATCTCCACCAGGAACCGGAGGTTTTCATTTCCCATAGCCGCTGCGATCTCTGCCACTGGTATACCCACTGTTATGGCATTGCCCAGGAGGAAAGCCACCTGTCCCTTCTGCCCGGTGTCACTCCCAGCCGTTATACCATGCTGAAAACACTGCAAATTCAGACGCTGGATGCGCTGGCAAGTCTCAGCCCCGACCGACTGGCTGACCTTCCAGGGTTCGGGCCTCACGTCGCCCATCAGGTAGTGCAGCAGGCACAGGCCACGCTACAAAATCAGGCCATGCCCCGCCCGCTGTCCAGCGGTTCCTCGCACGGCGCATTGCTTTCGGAAGCAGAGTTGCCGACCGCCGAGGTGGAACTGTACTTTGATATTGAAGCCGCTCCAGAGCAGAATCTGGTCTACCTGCATGGTGTCCTGGTGGTTGATCGCGCCGCCAGCACCACTGAATTTCACCCGCTGCTGGCGGAGGCTCCCCATGAGGAAGAGGCCATCTGGGAGGAATTTCTAGACCTGGTGTGGCGCTATCCCCATGCCCCCATCTACCACTTCTGCCCCTACGAGGTACAGACGGTGCGGCGGCTGGGCGAACTCTACGGGACTGATGTCAACTTCATCGAACCGCTGGTGGGGCGCTTCGTAGACCTGCACGAACGGGTTACCCGTGTGGCCACCCTTCCCGTCGAAAGCTATGCCCTGAAGGCGATCGCTCGCTGGATGGGCTTTGACTGGCGCAATTCCGAAGCCAATGGTGCACAGTCGATTTTCTGGTACGCCCAATGGTTGGAGCAGGGCGATCGCACGTACCTGGATGCGATCGTGCAGTACAACGAGGACGACTGTCGCGCCACGCACCATGTGAAGGACTGGTTGGTGGGGTTTGTGCAGTTACATCAATAGATAGTTGTGGTAGGTGTGGCTTCGCTACACCTACGCCTTGTAATCTTCGGGAAGTTCTGCGGCCCGCTCCGTCCGGTTAATCCCAAAGTTGTCCGGCAGGTCCTCCAGTGTCACCCCCAGCGCCCGACACAGCACCTTCATCTGAGATACGGTCAAAACCGCAGGACTGATGCCCCGCTCCCAGTTGCTCACCGTTTTTGAGGTGACACCAATCATGCGGGCAAGCGCCTCCTGGGATAGCCCCGCTTGCTCTCGCAGTTTCTTCAGTGCCGACTCAGGCTCTTGATTTGCTCCACGTTGCGCCATAGGGAAATTTTCTTCTAGAAACTACTTGACAATCAAGCTCATTTTCCAGAAACTTACTTCTAGTATTACAGCAAGGGCAGGCACCAGAGGGTCTCTGGGTGCTGGTTTGCCCTTGCTTTAGTGTCGCATCTTACGGGAGGAATTGGGTGATGAGCTATCAGGATCAGCTACATCCGTGGGTGGTCTACCGTTTGCTGCCAAATTTACAGCGGCTGATGGTGGCGCGGTTTCGACGGCGAGGGGATGCGGATGCCTATCTCAAGACGATGCAGCGGGTGATGCCGCGATCGCACTTCGCAGTGGTGTACGAGGGGAGGTTCACTTGAGCGAGAATAAAGGATACTGAACTCAATCAACAGTCAAGTCTCAGATTGCTGTGAATGTACTCTATCCCTACGGTTCGCCCAACTTACCAGCCTCAGTCAGAAGATAAAACGCCTGAATCTGATGCAGCTTATTTCTTCTTCCTGCGGCAGAAACCTGTGGAAGACCGGATCGCCATGATTGGGTCACTAAACCGTATGGCAAAGCGGACTGCCATTGCTGCAATTCAGCAATCTCATATCAATGCTCCGATGAGTGCCCAGATGCAACTTGTCGCAAGAATCCTGCTGGATGAAAAGTACGGTGGGCACTTTGTTGTAACAGGAGATTTTATGACCTGGGAGCAGCAAGATTCGATTACGCTCACGCAGCAACTTCACAGAACGCTTGAGTCACTGCAAATTCCCTACTATCTGGGGGGAGGACTGGCGGCTGCGATTTGGGGAGAGCCGAGAGTCACCCAGGATGCTGACATTATTTTGAGCTTTAGCCCCGAAGACCGCGATCGCCAGATTACCTTTCTCATTGCTGAACTTGAACATATCGGGTTCTACTGTCCGCCAGGAGCGGTTGAAGAAGTACGCCTGGGTGTGGGTAAGACGATTTCTGTGACACAGATGCAGACAGTTGATAATGCTGATCTGGTGGCAATGCCGGATGAACCATTTGAGCATTCTCAGATGCAGCGTCGTGTCTTAATCACAGCCCTGGGCAACCCGTTCTGGACTTGCACCGCAGAAGACATCGTTCTACAAAAGCTGGTTTGGAGCCGGAATAGCCGTTCCGAGAAGCAGTGGCGGCAGATTCTTGGCGTTCTCAAAGTTCAGCAAACGCTTGACTTTGCCTATCTGGAGCAGTGGGCAACGACGCTTAATGTGATTGAGCGGTTAAGGCAGGCTTACGAAGCCGCAGGTCTATAACTCCTCTGGATCTGAATCGAGAACGAGTTCTTCAAATTCATGCAGCCGATAAAGAAATCGGTAGACACTCGCCTTCGGGAGATCCCGTTCAAAAGCTTTAGGTCTCTGTACTTCGAATATCTTCAGGGATTTCTTCGACCCGCTCAATTCCCAATTCACGACAGAGGGCCTTGAGTTGTGGAATGGACAGGCGCAGCTCAGTCTTTCCAGAAATCCATCTTTGATAGGTGGCACGCGGAATTCCGCAGCGAAATGCCAGTTCGTCCTGCGACAGTGAGGTGCGCTCAAGCCGCATCGCTTCTAGCCAGGAATCTCCCGATTGCTTTTGCTGTCTGGGTTGCTTATCCATTCATAACGCCATATCTCAAAATGAAGCCTCATTCTTGACAGAATCAAAACGAGGCATCAAAATGAGACATATTCAAAGGGTGCAAGGGCAAAGCGACCAGAAGTCTATCTGGGTGCTGGTTTGCCCTTGCTTTAGTGTCGCATTTTGCGGGAGAAATTGGGCGATGACCTATCGAGAGCAGCTACAACCGTGGGTGGTGTACCGTTTGCTACCAAATTTGCAGCGGTTGCTGGTGGCAAGGTTTCGGCGGCGAGGGGATGCAGAGGCATACCTTAAGACGATTCGGAGGGTGATGCCGCGATCGCACTTCACAGTGGTATATGAGGGGTGGCGGGGGTGATGGGTGCAACACTGAAAAACTGTGCCTGCACCTCATCAATCCAGTCCACTCCAGAAAACAGCAGATAAACTGAGGTATAGCCGCAGAACGCTGAAGCACATTCCAACTGACTGGATTCGCTGTTTCCTACAGGCGATGCCGCCCATCCTTTATGGACACGCTCACAATTCAAATGCCACCCTCTACACAATTGAGCGAAGACCAGTTCTACGAGCTGTGTCGCGCCAATCCTGACCTGCGAATTGAACGTTCTGCGACTGGAGAACTGATCTTTATGCCTCCCACTGGTGGAGAAACAGGAAAACGCAACGCGAAACTCATTGCCCGATTTGTTGTTTGGAACGAGGATGCGCAGTTGGGTGAGGTCTTTGATTCTTCTACCTGCTTCAAGCTGCCGAATGGGGCCGATCGCTCTCCTGACGTTGCCTGGGTTGCACAGGAACGATGGGACAGCATCACCCCAGAGCAGAAGGAGAAGTTTCCCCCGATCGCCCCTGATTTTGTTCTGGAGCTGATGTCGCCCACCGATGTCCTGGAAACGGTTCGCCTCAAAATGCAGGAATACCTGCACAACGGCGTAGAGCTGGGTTGGCTGATCAACCGCAAACAGCAGCAGGTAGAAATTTATCGTCCGGGTCAACCGCCTGAAATTGTGCAGGTTCCCTCCCGTTTGTCAGGGGAGGACGTGCTGCCGGGGTTCGTTCTCAACCTTGAGTGGTTTTGGGAGGGGTAGGGGCGATCGCCGAGTTCGGGTAATTGTTTTGGTTGCTGAAGAGGACGAAACCGTTGAATTAGACCGAGAATCTGCGGAAGAGAGCTTCCGACAGGGCTGGCGAGATGTTCTTGCAGGGAATACAGTTCCAGTTTCTCAACTTTGGGAAGGAATTGATGACAACTGATTCAACTCCTGTTCAGGTTGTGCGGCTAAAACATGTCAGCAATAGTAAATTAGAGGAATAAGAATACAACCACGGGTTAGGACAATGACTCTGCTGGAAACGATTGTCAAAGAATTATCATCAGCACCAGAGCCATTGCTTCTTCGGGTTTTGGAGTTAATCCAGACTGAAAAAAGTAGCTCTGGCGAAATGGCTGGCTCATCTTACCCCCCCCGCATCCCTGGTTTACATTCGGGCAAGGTGTGGATGAGTGAAGATTTTGATGATCCTTTACCAGATGAGTTCTGGCTGGGTGAGGATGCATGAGAGCTTTAGTAGATACTCACTCGTTTGTTTGGTGGACAGGAGAACCCGCAAGGCTTTCTCAACCTGCGATTGATTTCTGGATGAACCCTGAAAACCAGCCGATTCTGAGTCTGGCAAGCATCTGGGAAATGCAAATCAAACTCTCTCTTGGGAAGCTTTCCCTAAAATTGCCGTTGTCTGAGCTGGTTGAGGATGAGGTTAAGCGCAACCGTCTAAGTCTGTTACCGATCGCTCCATTCCATATTTATGCACTCGACGGTGTTCCGATGCATCATCGTGACCCGTTCGATCGCTTGCTGGTTACCCAAGCAGTAGCAGAGAGTTTAGCGATTGTTAGCGTTGATGAGAAGCTGGATGCTTATGGAATTCAACGGCTCTGGTGAGGTTTCATTTGCGATCGCCGCAAAACGGAATCTTGATCACAATTCAAGATTTCGAGAGGTGTTTTCAATCAGGGCGATCGCCCTACCCTCTAATCCAACTCCATCTTCGCAAAATGCTCTTGCAGCAGCTTGTGCATGAATTGGTGGCGATCGCCAATACGCTGAAGCAACAACCGTTCGGTGCAGTAGTTGAGGAGGTGATCATAACGAAAAGGAGCATAACTGCTTTGCTTCAGTACAAGGCGAAGAGCGACGTGTTGTAGGAGAGCTTTCCCGCCACCTTCAAAAAAACAGATACCTACTATGTATATTCCAAAGGTTACAAAGAAATATGGTGAAAACTCTAAATGTGCAAACAGATTTATTCTAAATTGATAAATTAGACCAACAACAAGAAAAAGAGGTAACGAGATGCATGTAAATCGGAACATATTAATGTAAGTATTCTTAATCCCTTGATTTGGCTCTAATGGAATCTCAATCTCAGCATGCATTTCTTCCGCAAGCCGAGCCACAAATTTATTTACCGCAATGCCTGTTAATATTACAACTGCAAAGTAACCCAATTCCTGATCCGTCTGGCTTGCTCCCCAAATTATGCTTGCAAATATTAATGTCCCTATTCTAAATGAGAGGGAGCTTGGCAGCGCTTTTCTCCAATTCAAATACAATTTCTCCATTGGGTAAATATGGTTAGCCGTTAATGAATATTTCAGCCAAGGAAACGTGGATACTAAAATAGGTAGCCATATAGAGAACCTGCTTGCTATAATCTGTGATGTAATTATGATAGAAGCAATAAGTAGGATAAACAGGGTTTTATATTCCTCTCTCTGCCACTCTTCGGGTAAACAATTCGGTTGCAATCTCTCTATTAAAAACTCCGTTTGTGAATTTTGCTCTAATACTTTTGCCGCAAATACTAGTGTTCGTTGCACTAAATCTGGATTGGGCAACGGCTTCCTCCCATAAGTTCTGCTCAAGATGCCTAATTCTTGTTCACTAGCAACGGTCAATTCTCTTGACATCATTGCTTCACAATAGCAATTAAATATATATTCCTGTTGATCAGCATCAGTAATTTGTTGATGCCAATCTGCAACATCAAACTTTCCTGCTGTTGCTACTAACCCAAAAATTGATAGAAACAGAGGTTTGCTCAACAAACCTTTTAGAGTTTCGCTACTGCGGGCACTTTCCCACACAGTTGCCAACTCAAACTGAGCGAAATATTGCTCGATTTGAACCTCACTCAATGACTGCAAAAAGACGGCACCATTCAAAAATAGTCGCCGCCGCGCAATCTCTTCGTATTCTTTGTGCCGACAGCACACCACTACACCTACTGGTAGGTGTTCAACATCATCCTTCAGCCACTGATTCAATGCGACCGTACAGGCTTCTTGATGGAGAGGTTCAACCTCATCTAGTCCATCCAGTATCGGCAGCAGTTGGTTGTGCGCCAGCCAGGTTCTGCCTAAGTCCTGTCGGACTCCGTACTTCGCTTTTAGCTCTGTCGTCAGCTAATCGAGAATGGGCTGCTTCGGATCTTGCCATGACGACAGATTGAGCAATACAGGAGTAGGCTGGTGCACGTCTTGTTTCGCCCGACTCAGCAAATCTCTCGCCAGTTCCAGCATTGTTGTTGTTTTACCCGACCCTGGTTCACCCAAAATCAGCAGCTTTCGCTGAACATCATCTCGTTCAAATACCTGCAGAATGGTTGTGTCTGCGGCCAACGGCTGTGGCGATCGCTGCCCAATGCTAATCTCTCGGTCCCAGGGCGATCGCACCCTCTCCGGCTGCATCTCTTTTCCCAGGTTAATCAGCATCTTCCCAACAGCGAGGTGCAAAGATTGGGCGATGCGATCGTTTACCTCTTTTTCAACCACCTTCAGCAGCTTTTCCTGCGAAGCCTCCCGCCGCTGCCCTGGTTGGATGTTCTGGAGATAAAAATCTCCCTCAAATCTTTCAATATTGATCTGGTCACGTCCCTGGTTGTCGTAGTTGCGCGTCATGGCTTACGAACCACCAACTTGAGGATTACCCTGAATCGTTTCGATATTGATCTGGTCGCGTCCGTAGTTGTTATAGGTGCGAGTAGTTGTGTTCTGGTTCTGGATGTTGATAATTTGCTGTGCTACTTGGCGGATCTTGTTGGCAAACGCCTCATCCTCTATCATCTCCAGATCCAGATATTTCTCCAACTTCTGGAGCGACGCTTCATTGCCCTGCTCTACTTCAGCAATCGCCCCCAGCGCCCGCTCATTTCCCTGAAACTTTGCCCGAATCTTATCCCGCAGACCCTTCACGAGTTCTCCGGCTCCAGCAACGGTTGCTTTCGCCGCTTCCCCGGCTCCAGATTTGACAAACTCATCAAAGGCGAGCTTGGCGATCGCACTCGCTGCTATGCTGGCGGGGTCAAGCATGGTTATTGGGAGAAAAAGGGCTTGTCTGTTTTATAGCAAGAATTTTGGGCGATCGTCATGGGTGCGGGGATGGTCTTGAGGTAAGAGGACGATCGCGCAGCCAGGTACACCGTTAAAATATTGAATGTTCGGGTGAACCAATCTTCTTGGGGTGTTAGGTTCATTTCCCAAGACTTGGCGTGAGGTGGAAGTGAAGTTACCGAATGGCGATCGCGCTGAAATTCCTGATGAAAAGTTGATTGGCTACTGCTTAAACCCAGATCATCCCAGCGGAAAGCATAAAGCCAGAGTCTTTGCGTCAGCTTTGGGAGTAACTAGCCAAAACGCAAACGTTTTAAGAGAATTGATTCAGCGAGCAGCAGTTGAAGGAGAGGTAGTTCAGCAGAACAATACAGAATTCGGTCAGCTTCTGAAAGTCGATTGGAGCATCCCAAATACGGACGGAGTTGTCCTTCGTACTCTTTGGGAAATTAGGCTGACAGCTTCTAACCCAAGATTAGTCTCTGCTTTTATCAAATAGAAAAGTATGTCACTCCAAATTCTTAGCACTGTTGCAAATCTCCAACCGATTCCAACAGGACGGCTAACCCTCGTTGAGCGGGAGTATCAGGCTATCCCAGAACTACCCCCTGGACAGGTTGGCACAATTGTCGAGATTTACGAGGCGGAGGAACCCCAGTATCTAATCGAGTTTTCTGATCTCCAGGGGCGGGAGTATGCAATGGCGATGCTCAAGGCCAATGAGTTGCTGGTGTTGAATTATGAGTTGGCGATCGCATGACTTCAGGATCTACGGCTGCTTTCTAGGGTGTAGGACGGAGAAGGGCGATCGAATTACTCTATTGTTCATCTGCATAGAGGCTTGCCACAGCTTAAGCCTCGTCTTGCTCTCGAATAGCTGCTTCAATCTCCTCTGGATACGCTTCAGCATATACCCAGGCGTTCACCAGATCTGCTGCGCTGAGTTGGGGATAAGCTTCCAGAATCTTGGCATCGGTGGCACCCTGACGACGTTATTCCACCATCAACCAGACTGGAATTCGAGTTTCTCCAATGCATGCATCCCCACCCATGACCCCTGGTGTTTTCTGGATTTCCCTGCCTGTGCGCTTACGGGAGCAGGCGTTGCATCGACTGTCGGGAATATGGGATTGGTGGGTGCGTTTGGTGGGGTTTCGGTCGGAGCGGCTCCGGTTGTGGCGGCTGGGGCGATCACAGGCAGTGCCGTCTATGGTTTTGCGTTCACAATATCACCCACCATGCTGCCAGCGTGAATGCGATCGCCTTCACCCCCGATGGCCAAACAGTGATCTCCGGTAGCGATGACGGGGAAATCATTCAGTGGGACTTGCGAACGGGCAATCGACTCTACACATTTGCGAGTCATTTTTCACCAGTGCTGTCCGTCGCAATTAGCTCAGATGGCAGCCAACTGGCTGGCGGTGGTGTCGATCAAAAGGTGTCCCGCTGGAACCTTAACAGTAGATTCCTGTTGAACACATTTCGATATCACCATACGCCCCATAGCCATGATGGAATTGTTTATGCAGTGGACTTCAGTGCTGATGGTAAAACCCTCGTCAGTGGCAGCGCAGACCACACGATTCGTCTATGGAACTGTGATACCGGGGTATTGAAGCGAACGTTGAACGGGCACACAGATACGGTCTGTGCTGTGGCGATCGCCCCCAACAGTCGAACCCTGGTGAGCGGTGGCGCAGACCGGACAGTGAGAATCTGGGATCTGGCAAAACTCGTATCTCCGCGTGTGTTAACGGGACACTCCGGTGGGGTGAGCTGCATTGCCATCAGTGCTGCCGGAAAAACAATCATCAGCGGTAGCTTTGACCGCACGATTAAATTCTGGAGTTTAGAAACGGGTGAACTGCTACTGACGCTAACGGGACATCAGGATGCGGTCACTTCGCTCTCCATCAGCAGCGATCGATTCACGTTGGCCAGCAGCAGCAGGGACGGCAGTATCCGGCTCTGGAAAATTGGGCGCGATCGACAGAATCAGGTACAGGCCACACCGTTGCAAACGCTACCGGGGCATGGTCCAGTTACATTCAGTCCAGATGGGCGATCGCTGGTGTGTACTGGCCGCAACGGTTCTGGCCAGGTCTGGCAACTTCAAAGTTGAATCAAAAGCCTGAAACTGAAAAAGCTGTTCTGCCCGATGCTCGGGCAGAACAGCTTTTTCAGTTTCAGGCTTAATTGCGCCTACCTACTTAGCTGTTGATAGCAGGAGCAACGAAAGCAACGGGAGTTGCTTCACCAGCAGCCAGATCCAGTGGGAAGTTGTGAGCATTACGCTCGTGCATCACTTCCATACCCAGGTTGGCACGGT
>CAZVXA010000219.1:0-11069 GCA_964630955.1 uncultured bacterium
CATGTCTGAAGCCAGGGGCATTGCATCCCCTCTCAAACTCTCCCCTTCGGTAAGTTAGCAGGGATACCTGTAAACCACCTCGTTTCCAGGCTCCGCCTGGAAATGCTGACTGGAGGCTCTGCCTCCACTGGCGGGAGGCAGAGCCTCCTATAATCCCGTTTCCAGGCAGAGCCTGGGAACGAGGGGCGGGGTGCTTTAGGTTAAGTTCAATTCCGGAAATCTGCCAAGTGACAGAAGGGTGCTACAACGGAAGCCCGAAGGCAGGAACATGGAAGTTTTTTCTTCGTCTAGAGGAGCGTGTTAATCTGCTTTCAGAAGAAAAGAAAAACCACCTATGCAGGCCAAGAAGTTGATTTTTCTGGCAATCATCTGGGCGATCAGTATCCTTCTATTCACAGATGTCCTTCGCCCCACCTACCTCGTTGAAAAAACGCAGGAAGTCTTGAATTTTGACTTTCCATCGAAAGACGATTACGTGAGTACGGTCGGGATGGTTCGCTCGATCGTCGAGTGGTTCTCCGTTTTATATTTTGCAGCCCTGACTTTCCTGACCTTCCGCGTATTTCAGCGTCAGGAGCGGTTCCTTTTCGGGGCTTGCAAAAAAATAAAATCCCATAAAACCACTTTTTGCGTTGGGCGCGGCTCCGCCGCGCCACGCCAAAACTGGGGTTTTATTTAACAGCAGATCCCTAAGTATTGAGTGTCTATCCAAAAACCGAAAGCCCAAATGCTGGAGGGAGCAACGCTACAGCGTCGCTCCCTCCAGCATTTGGGCTTTCGGATAAGCTCTTAGCGTAGGCAAAATGCTGCGATCGCCTCCCAGATCTCCCCATGCACATTTCCCAGAGCGTGATCGCTGTCAAGTTCCATCAGTTGCACCCAGGGACGGGCAGCCGCATAGGTCTGGCTGGACTGGAGGGGGATGACCTCATCGTGGCAGCCATGCAGAATCAGAGTATCGACGGGACGCCGGAGCTGGTCATCCCGATATTGCTCTGCATCCGTCAAGAAACCATAGTGCAGCGGCAGCATTTGCTGTTCGCGGTAATGGAAGACCGGGAGCATGCCGTCCTGTCTCCAGCGGTCGATCTGAACCTGGCCGAGTCGGGGCACCCAGTGGGCCAGAAAGTCAAAGGCCGGAGCCAGCAGCACGAGTTTGACCACCTGCGAGTTGTGTTCTGCCACCCAGGCTGCGGTCAACCCCCCCAGACTGGAACCGATCAGGGTTACGGGCGGTTGCTCAGCAGTATTCTGAAGGGGCAGCAATCCTTCAACCTGCTGAATCTGGCGAGTGAGGGTGAGCTGGGTGAAGCCACTCTGATTCAAATCGGGAACTTTGAGATCCAGTCCAAAGGCGTGAAAGCGATCGAGTAAATCCCTTGCTTTTGCTGATTCTGGGCTGGAAGCAAACCCATGTAGGTAAATGTAGAACATTCTGATCCAGGAGAGATTCGCTATAGTAAGAATTCTCTTCTAGATTTCTTTCGTTTTTTATCCTGATTTATGTCGTCTCCGCTGAATCAACAGGTCATCCTTATTACTGGTGCGTCTGCGGGCATTGGCGCAGCTCTGGCAAAGCTTCTGTCCCAAAAGTTTGCCGGAATTCGTCTGGTGCTGGCTGCTCGTAACGCCACCAGGCTGGAGGCCGTTGCCGAACAGTGCCGCAAAGCGGGAGCAGTGGTGCTGGTCATCCCCACCGATATGCAGCAGCTCGATCAGGTCGAACGACTGGCCCAAAAGGCGCTGGGTACCTGTGGCCGGGTTGATGTTCTGATTAATAATGCCGGGTATGGGCAGATGGGGCCTGTGGAACTGGTGCCGATGGAGAGTGTGCGGCGACAGTTTGAGGTGAATGTGCTGGGGGCGATCGCCCTGATACAGAAACTCATCCCCGTGATGCGAGCGAACGGTGGTGGACGGATTATCAATGTCAGTTCGCTGGGGGGACGGATGGCTTTTCCCTTTGGGGGGCTGTATAGCGCCTCCAAGTTTGCTTTGGAGGGGCTGAGTGATACCCTGCGCATGGAACTGGAACCGTTCAACATTAAAGTCAGCGTGGTAGAACCGGGGCCAGTGGCCACAGAGTTTGTCGATGTGGCGGCGGCGGGGATTGAGCGGGCGATCGCCAATCCCGCAGAAACTCCCTATCGGGCTGCGTTTGCCGCCTTCGACCAACTAGAGCAGCGGGTCGCCAGACAGATGTGGAGCGCTGAGCGGACGGCAGAAGTGATTTTGCAGGCGTTGCGCGATCGCCATCCCCGTCCCCGCTACATTGCTGCCACTGGTGGGAACGTCCTGGTCTTCCTGATGACTAAACTTATGCCCACCTGGCTGACAGACAAGTTCTGGCAGCGATTTTACGGCATCGACCAGGTGGCTAAAGATTGGAAAAGCCTGGAAGGTAGCTCCTGAGTTGACGTTTCACCGCTCACCTGATGTTCAGCCCACGAATTGATTCCGATTTCGCGCTCAACTCAATACTGCATCCCCTAATCTCTGCATGAACCTTCTCGAATACCAGGCAAAAGAACTGTTTCGACAAATGGGCATTCCCGTTTTGCCGTCCCAGCGAATTGACCATCCCAAAGATCTGAAATGGCTGAAGGTGCCCTACCCCATCGTGCTCAAATCGCAGGTCTACGCAGGGGGACGAGGTAAGGCCGGCGGAGTGAAATTTGTCGAGAATACAATTGATGCGATCGCCGCTGCCCAGAGTATTTTCAACCTGCCAATCATGGGGCAATATCCCCAGGTGCTGCTGGCGGAGGCCCGATATAAGCCAGACCGGGAGCTATACCTGGCGGTTGTGATTGACCGTTCATCTCGTCGCCCGCTGCTGTTGGGTTCCCAGGCGGGAGGGATCGAAATCGAATCATTGTTGCAAGAAATTCGGCAGGTGCTGGTCGATCAGGAGTTTTCCCCGTTTTATGCACGGCGACTGGCGCTGATGATGGGGCTGGAGGGAGAGTTAATTCAAACCGTCAGCTCGATCGTCGAGAAGATGTACCGCCTGTTTGTGCAGAAAGATCTGGATCTGGTGGAAATTAACCCGCTGGCGGTCAGCCCGAACGGAGAGTTGATGGCGCTGGACGGTAAAGTGATTGTCAATGATGATGCCCTGGGTCGGCACAGTGAACTGGTGGCGCTGCAATCCCCCCTTTCGGGCACGAGTCAGACGCCGCCTGCCCCCAATCTGCCGGACGGTATGACACTGGTCGAACTGGAAGGCAATATCGGCATTCTCTGCAACGGTGCGGGTTTGGCCATGATGACGGCAGACCTGGTGAATAAAGCGGGTGGCAAAACCGCCAATTTTCTGAATGTGGGGAGTGATTCTTCCCATCTGACGCCGCCCGACACCCTGCCAGAGCGAATTCGCACGGCCCTGGATGTGCTCAGCCAGAACCGCAGTCTTAAGGTGGTGCTGATCAATATCCTGCCGGGAGTGGTATCGTGCGAGCAGGTGGCAAAAGCGATCGCCGCTCATTTGCGTCAGCGCAATGGCAGCCGGCTGTCCTGTGTGGTACGAGTCGTGGGACGAGACTTTGAAGCTGCCAGAGAGCAGTTGACCGCACTGGAGGTTCCGGTACTGCTGGATCTGGACGCGGCGATCGCCCAGACCATTACCCTGAGCAAATCCAAAATTCCGTGAGCTTTTGAATTCGGTTCTTCTCCTGTGAAGATGAATCGTACCGGATCAGATTTTGATGTTTCGCAACCATTGCAGCTAATCACCCATCAACGCAACTTGTAGAAGCAAACCATGAATTTAACCTCCGATAGCAGGGTCTTAGTCCAGGGCATTATGGAGCCACTGGGAAGGGTTTATGCACCCCTGATGCAGACCTGTGGCACTACGATCATTGCAGGGGTTGCGTCAGGACATGGCGGAGCCTCCGTCGATGGAATTCCTGTATTTGACATGGTAGACCAGGCGATTGAACGTGTTGGTAAGGTGGATGTCACCGTTATTTTCGATCATCCCTACCGGGTGTTGGATGCTGCCCTGGAGGCGATCGCCGCTGGCATCCGGCAAATCGTGATTATTTCCGAAGGGGTGCCACCAATGGATATGGTGCACCTGGTGCGAAAGACAGAATCCACGGAGACCCTCCTGCTAGGAGCCAATAGCCCCGGCATCATCCTGCCCGACCGGATTCTGCTGGGAACCCATCCTGCCGACTTCTATACACCAGGTCCCGTCGGTGTGATCAGTCGCAGCGGCACGCTCACCTACGAGATCGCATGGCGGCTCACCCAGGCAGGTCTGGGACAGTCGATTGTGGCGGGTATCGGGGGGGATCGTATCGTCGGCTCCTCTTTCCAGCAGTGGTTGCAAATTCTGGAGGAGGATGACCAGACACGGGCGATCATCCTGATCGGTGAAATCGGGGGCGACAGCGAAGAAGCCGCCGCTTCCTATATTGCTGAGGCAATTGATAAGCCCGTGATCGCCTACATCGCAGGCCGTACCGCTCCAATCGGGCAATTTGTGGGTCATGCGGGAGCCGTCATTGCTGCCCAAGTACCCGATCTTAACTGTGGCGTCGGCACCGCCAACAGCAAAATTGCTGCGCTGAAGGCGGCTGGGGCGATCGTGGCCGAGACGCCCTCTCAGATTGCCAGCCTGGTCAAAACATCGCTGGCCAATCTGCGGTTAGAGGAAGCCCCTCCGGTTAATTTACGAAGATAGAGAGAGGCGCGACTCTGTCGCGCCTCTCTCAGTTAAAGCACCCAGGTGCTATCCACCCAGAGGCCGTTGGTCAGCTCCAGCCAGCCGTTGGAGGAGCGTCCTGTCAGCGACAGACGGGTACCATCGGCGTAGCTGGCCCCGATCCCATAGTTCAGTCCTGGCCCAAAACGAGCATTCAGCCCACTGCCGTTGGTTCTAACAACACTGCCACCGCCACCGCCACCGGTACTGCCACCGCTCGAACCATTGACCCAGCTCCCCGATACCCAGAGGCCGTTGGTCAACTGAATCCAGCCGTTGGAGGTGCTGCCCGTCGTAGTGAGGACGCTGCCGTTGGCGTAGGAGGTAACCACCGGGAAGCCAAAGCCAGGCCCCGATCGCGCGTTCAGGGGGCTGCCGTTGGTCGTTACCTGAACCGTCCCCGTTCCTGGATTGGTTCCACCGCCACCGCTACCAGATGTGACCCAGTTTCCGGCAACCCAGGAGCCATCGACCAGTTGCAGCCAGCCGTTTGAGCTGACGCCGTTGGTGGATAGAACTGAACCGTTGGAATAAGTGCGCACGACAGAAAAATTCGTTCCCGGCCCCGATCGCGCATTCAGGGGACTGCCATTGGTGCTCACTGTCACATTGCCACCCCCCCCACCGCCACTTCCCTGGCAGCGCTTTCCAGGGGCATACACACTTCCGGTATCTTCAGGGTCTGCCAGACCGAGCTGTGCTGCCGTTGCCAGTCCTACTTCTCCATCCGGTGTCAACCCTCGCGATCGCTGGAAACGAATCACCGCATCCTGGGTACGACTGCCAAACATACTGTCGATCCCCCCTGGATTAAACCCGGCATTGGAGAGCGCACGCTGCACATCGCCCACCTGGGGGCAGGTATCGCCCCGTCGCACGGTGGCGCTGGCGTAGGGAGTAGCCGCCATCAGGGTCAGGGCGATCGCCCCGGCAGTGGCTCCTACCTGAGTCGTGCTGGGGATCATTGCCCCAAATTCTTCGGGGGAGCGGAGCGGGAGAGCGGGGTTGGGATCTTCGTACTGAACAGCAGCCTGTAAAAATGCAAATGTTTCCATAGGGGCCTCGATGCAGCGTCCATGCGTAAAGTGGGGCAGATGACCGATCAGGAGGGAGCTTTAGAATCTGAATTGGAAACCTTCAGCTATCGCTCGAAACACGCAATAGGGAACCAGCGCGAATCGCAGGACGATCGCGTTCGTTTGATAGCAGCAGTAAAGCGATAGCTAATCGGGCTACTGATTCACAACGGATGCAGCCTTTAATTTCCAAATTCTAGAGGTTTTTCTCTATCCTGTGAAGATTTCGCGAACGACCATTCAATACTCTGTCATCCAACCGGGGGCAGGGGGGTTCCAGAAACAGAGAGAGGGGAATCGCAAATTTTTGTGAATCACTTAAATTTCTGGTCTTTTGCCTCGATCGCGCCGATTTTCCTGAAACGCTGATAAATCAGCGTTTCAGGAAAATCGGCGCTAGAATCCCATTTGTCTCGAAACGCTCTCTGAGAGGGGATTTCGGATAGGCTCTAAATGAGGGTGAACACCGTCACTTCCGGGGGGCAAAACAGACGTCCTGGACTGTAGGTTCCCAGACCCCGATTCACATAGAGCTGATTGCACCCCACGCGATGCAGACCCTGTGCCCATTCCCAGTGCTTTAAGATTTCTGAACACTCGTTGCTCATCATAGGGAGCCAGGCCCGAATTGACTTGGGAATGTATTGGCGAATGCTGAAATAGATCCGTGGCAGTGGACCCAGGCCGGGGATCACGATCTGCCCACCGTGGGTATGGCCCGATAGTTGCAGGTCTACCCGCCAGTTTGCCAATCGCTCAGCCGTATCTGGGTTATGGGACAGTACAATGCGCGGGATATCAGGGGCGATCGCCTCCATCACTACCGCCGCGTTGAACTCCTTCGACCAGAGATCTGCCAGTCCGACCACCGCCAGTTCCTGTCCCAGCGGGTAAACCACCTGATTCATCAGCACCGGAATCCCAACTTCCTGCAGCGCCCGAGTCACGGTTTCCTTCGCCCCCCGTCGCATATTGTCGTGGTTGCCCAGCACGGCAAAGACACCGCTCCGACTCTGAAGCTGCCGCAGCCTACGGGCCAGAGCGTAGGCGGGGGCAGGATCATGCGTGATGAAATCTCCGGTGAGGGCAACCAGGTCGGGACGGGCGGCATTACTGGCGGTGATCGCCTGCTCCAGCAATTCTTCGGACAGCCGCAGGCCGTCGTAGTGAAAGTCTGACAGTTGAGTGATCCGGCAACCTTTGAGCGCATCAGGGAGATTGGGAATTTTGATGCGAAGGGTTTCGATGCTGAGGGAACCTGTGAACAGACGTGGCATAGGGAACCGAAGGACTCTTTACTTACCGTAACTCAGCCCAGGTGGATCGACTATAGCCACTAGAAGGTTGATTACTGGACTTTTGACTAAATCGTGCCGATTTTTCTTGAAACGCGGACGCAGTCCGCGTTTCAAGAAAAATCGGCGCTAAAATTAGGTTCGCCGCGAAACGCTCTCGTAGAGAGCGTTTCGCGGCGTTATGGGGAAAATAGTCAAGACTCCAGTTGATTTGGCTGGGGGAAAAGGTTCCACCCCACGCAGGGGTGGAACCCCCACCCTTTTGTGTTCACTAAGGGGCTTGCCATGAAATAAAATCCCAGTTTGCGTTTGGTGCGGCTTCGCCGCGCCAAACGCAAACTGGGATTTTATTAAACAGCAGATCCCTAACCATCGATTACGATATCTGGGGCAGAGGGCGATTAAATTTCTCTCTGCTGGCCAGATTAATCATTGGAACAGCAGCCCTTATGCGGGGAATTCCCTGGGCAAGAATAGGGGTATCCGTGTGATTCCCCATTCAGTTGTGGGCACTCTGATGAGTGAAGCGTCAGGGTCCTTCCCTCAACCCCTTTTACCCAATGGAAGAACGCCCTTACTACACCTATTGTTCTCTGCCTGCTGACCTATCGAAAAGGCAGGCAGGACGCTCTATTGTTGCACTGCCCACTGCGGTCACAATCTACCTGAATCTGGATAGCATCGGACGAATTCTAGCAGCAAATGCGGCTGTATCGACACTGGGTTATGGCGTCGAGGACGTGGTGGGGCGATCGCTGCTGTCCCTGTTTGGTGCCAACGAGCAACGGTTAGTGCAGTCTGCCCTGAAACAGGTTCAGGAACGGCAGACCGAGTACACCTGGGAAGGACAGATCCGCTGTGCCAACGGCGCGGTTCTACCCACCAGCAACACTCTGCAATCCTGGTTTGGAGTTGATCAATCGCCTACCTTGCTGCTGATCTGCCATCTCCGATCGACCGATCCCTTATCGAGAGCAGCATTGCGTCAGGATTGGCAACACTATGGGTTCACTCTGATCACCAGCTTTGTTCAACAAATCCGCCAGTCGTTCGACCAGAAGCAGATTCTCAGAGCAACTGCTGAGCAGATCATGCAGATTTTTCAGACCGATCGGGCGCTGATTTATCGCATCTATGGCAACACCGGAAGCCTTGTTGTGGAATCCACTGCTGCAGGCTGCGAGACAATCACCCACAAGCCTTTCCCTGAGATCGTGATCCCAGAGGCGCTGCTCAGTTTGGAGGAGGGGCAGGTGTGGGCGATCGCCAGTCTGGATCAGGTGATTATGCCTGCTCACCTGAAGCAGGCCCTGCGCCAGAGTGGCGTGCAATCGATGCTGGTGCTTCCATTACGTCAGGGAGAGCACTTGTGGGGGCTGCTGATCCTGCATCAGTGCCATACCCCTCGCGTCTGGACAACCTGGGAAACCGAATTGCTGGGGCAACTGGCAGGGCAGGTCGAGATCACGCTGGAGCAATCTGAACTCTATCAGCAGGTGCAGCGCCTCAATATCAACCTGGAGCGGACGATTCAAAAGCGCACCGCTGAGCTACAGATTGCGTATAACTTTGAGGCTACGCTGAAGCGGATTACCGACAAGGTGCGCGATAGTCTGGACGAGGATCAGATTCTCCAGGTTGCGGTTCAGGAACTGGCGACAGTCATCGGGGTGGGAGCCTGTAACGCTGCCCTGTACGACCTGGAGCAGTCTACTTCCACCATTCGCTACGAATACACCACCACGGTTTCGCCCTCCCACGGGCGCACCTCCCAGATTTCGGCCTTCCCTGAAATCTATGGTCCGCTGCTCCAGGGGCAGTGCGTCCAGTTCTGCTCGGTGACACCCAACCCGGTGCGCGGGCACGTTTCAATGCTGGCCGCCCCAATTTTTGACGACCAGGGGGTGCTGGGGGATCTGTGGCTGATCCATCACAAATACTATGCCTTCACCGATCAGGATATCCGGCTGGTACAGCAGGTCGCCAACCAGTGTGCGATCGCCATTCGTCAGGCACGCTTGTTCCAGGCAGTCCAGGGGCAGGTGGATGAACTGGCTCGGCTGAATCGCCTGAAGGACGATTTTCTCAGCACGGTTTCCCATGAACTGCGCACGCCTATGTCGAGTATCAAGGTTGCCATCCAGATGCTCGAAATTACCCTCAAGCAATCAGGTATTCTGGAACAGCCCGACCACCGGGCCGCGCGCTATTTCCGCATTCTCAACGACGAGTGCCAGCGCGAAATTAATCTAATCAACGACCTGCTGGATCTGTCCCAGATCGAAACCGGGTCGGAACAGCTCACCCTTTCCCCGGTGTATTTCCAGGATTGGCTGCAATCGATCGTGCAATCGTTTGAGGAACGCGCCCAGAACCATCAGCAAAGTCTGACGCTCCAGGTCACCCCAGATCTGACGACCACCACCGTTGATGTAGCTAAACTGGAACGCATCCTGAGGGAACTGCTGACTAATGCCTGTAAGTACACCCCCAGCGGTGGCCAGATGGTTGTCCATGCTCAACTGATGGAACCGTTGGGTGACGCGCTTCCCAGCCTCCAATTAAGCGTGAATAATACGGGAACCGAGATACCTGCGGAGGAGTGCGATCGCATTTTCGAAAAGTTCTATCGCATTCCCAATAACGACCCCTGGCAGTATGGTGGCACCGGTTTAGGGCTGGCGCTGGTGAAAAAACTGGTCGAACACTTGGGCGGCAAGATTGCGGTTCGTAGTCAATCCGGTGAGACCTGCTTTAAGCTGGAAATTCCGCTGCATGGATAAGCACTAAACTTTATCGGCAATTGCTTTGTGGCGCTAAGCAGTGCCACAAAGCAATTGCCAGACCACAAAACTCTATTTCCGATTAAGAAACTATCCGAAAACCCAACTTCTGGCAGGCGTGACGCTACAGCGTCGCGCCTGCCAGAAGTTGGGTTTTCGTTTTTTGGATAGGTACTAAGTCTAGTAGTCCACCAAAGAAATTTTTCCTGGTTAGTGTGGCGCGCTTAGCGCGCCACACTAACCAGGAAAAGTTTTTCAACCAGGAAAAGTTCGCTTGGCGAACTACTAGTAAATAAAACCAAATATTTTTGGAGAGCAGCGTAGCAAAGCCGCGCTGCTCTCCAAAAATATTTCAGGTTAATCTATCCATGTGGAGTTTTAACTAAATTGTGCCGATTTTTCCTGAAAAGCTGACGCATCCGGCTTTTCAGGAAAAATCGTCAAAACTCCAGATCCATGATCCTAAGCATTTACAATTGCTGCGACAGACACATCCACATCGGGGAAGGCGAGGGGCTGAATCGTCCCTGTAGCAAAACTCCGTTGTGATGTATATCCTCCGTCTTGAGGATTGCGAAAAACGATCAACTCCAGCGTCTTCAGGTTGACGACCCAGTATTCAACAATCCCCGCTTCTGCATAAACTTTACTTTTCGCCTCCAGGTCTTTTCTCAGACTGGCGTTTGAATACTCAATGAGCCAAAAAATATTGTCGGGATAAGGATGATGCAGGCGATACGCTCGACCTAATCGCTGCACAATTGCTAGATCTGGCTCTGGTTCTGAAGCGTCAGAAAGCGTCACCGGCTTAGCCTGACGCACTTTGGCGCGGTTGCCTAGCAGTGCCGATAGGTACTCCCCTGCTTCATCACTGGCGTAAGCGTGGGATTCACCTTCGGGTGCCATCTCAACAATTTCTCCTTGCAGCAGCTCTACTGGACGGTTATCGAGAATTCCCGCTGCGATCATGCGGTGATAGTCCTCTAATGTCCACTTAGCGGCAATGACAGTCATGGAAATGCTTGCAACACGCTATCTCTGCATTATAAGCGTTGCTGAATTGGGAGTTGCACTCTGTGTGACTCTCGTTAAAAAATCATCTTCAAATTCTCACATTAGGAGATTTCTAGCAATGAAATTACCTGCGTCGTGTGGATGTCTCCAACACGCCCCCGGGGTGAAAACCAAACAACAGGTAATA
>CAZVXA010000220.1:0-11046 GCA_964630955.1 uncultured bacterium
CCGCGCGGTTCTCAACACAAAGTTTGGTTTTAGTTCAGCGCAAAGCGCTATAGACGAGGATTAATCGAATTTCCTGCCCCAACAGCATTCCACAAAAAAATGAAATCAAGATGAAATCTGCACTGCCACTGGATGGAGGTTGTTGGGCCACCCTTCTATGGCAGAGGTTAGACGCGATCGGTTTCAGAATTCCTTAGGGTGGAAGTAAGGCCAAAAGAAGGCTCTCTTTTTTAACAATAGTCCGGACAGTTTTTGTAGAAGTGCCTCAAACCCGTATTCCATCGTCAGGGTTTGCCCTCACCCTAAATCCCTCTCCCTACTTGGGAGAGGGACTTCAATCCGGCTCCCCTTCTCCCATCAAGGGAGAAGGGGTTGGGGGATGAGGGCAAGTCCCTGAAAAAGTGTCCGAAGTATTGTTTTAATCAAGCAACATTTATTCCGGAGGATTTATGCATCGCCAAGATTACCAATCCATTCTGGATGTGGCTTCCCATTGCGCCTATGAGTGCGAACACTGTGCAGACCTGTGTTTAGGTGATATGCCCGATTGTGCCAGGGTCTGCCGGGATTGTGCCCAGATGTGCTGGACTACTGCTGCCTTTATCAGTCGCGCATCCCGTTTTATCCCTCAGGTTGTCAATGCCTGTAGCGCAATTTGTGAAGCCTGCGCCCAGGAATGTGAAAAGCATCGAGACAGCCCCCACTGTCAGAAGTGTGCAGAAGCCTGTCGCCGAGCGGTTGAATACTATCGTAAAGTCAGCAACCTGGCTGGAGTGGCCTGAAGTCGTTAGCCAGTAGTAAAGATCAACGGCCAGCCTTCGACGATACAAAGGCTGGCCGTTCTTGCTGTCTATAGCGCTTCGCGCTTGAATAAACAGACTTGTGAGAGAGAGCCGCGCTCAGCGCGGCTCTCTCTCACAAGTCTGTATTTCACTAGTACTGCATGGCGGAAATAAACCGATGATTGATGGTGTGGGGCGCGAAGCGCCCCACACCATCAATCATCGGTTCACTTAAGCCGCCGAGTACTAGAGCGAGAAACGCAATATCTGGAGATAGAGTTTTGTAACACCCCTTGACTCTCCAGCGCACTGGAGACTTCAGGATAAAGCTATGAGATTTGTAATGATAAAACCCATGACGCTACAGTTCACCGTCCCTAACATGGCCTGCTCTGCCTGCGCCGACACCATCACCCAGGCCGTCAAGGCGATCGACCCCTCCGCCGAGATCAACGCAGACACCAAATCAAAACAGGTCAACATTGATACGCAGGCCAACGAGACCGCCGTTCGAGAGGCGATCGCAGCAGCAGGATACACCATCGCCTGAAATTTTTTGGAGATGATTCATGGCACCAGACCAGGTAACCCTTAACCGGGCGGACTTAGACCAGGCAACGCTCAAACTCCGTGGGATGAGCTGTGCTGCCTGTGCCAGCAATATTGAACAGGCAATTCGCTCGGTTCCGGGAGTGCTGGAGTGCTCCGTCAATTTTGGGGCAGAGCAGGCCAGCATTACCTATGACCGCGAACAGACTGACCTGGGCGAGATCCAGGAAGCCGTTAGCGAAGCGGGCTATTCCTCCTTTTCTCTGCAAGAACAGGAAATGGTGACGGGGGAAGATGACGAGGAGAAAACGGCTCGAATGGCAGAGCAGCGTACCCTCACCCGCAAGGTCTGGGTGGGTGGCATCATCAGCACCATTCTGATGATTGGCGGCTTGCCTGCAATGACCGGGCTGCACATTCCGCTTATTCCCCCGTGGCTGCACAATTTCTGGCTTCAGGCAATTCTCACCGCTCCCGTGATGTTCTGGTGTGGTCAGCAGTTTTTCGTCAACGGCTGGAAAGCCTTCAAGCGCCACAACGCCACAATGGATACGCTGATTGCGCTGGGTACCGCCGCCGCCTACTTCTATTCGCTGTTCGTCACAATTTTCCCCGGTTTTCTCACGTCCCAGGGGTTAACCCCCGCCGTGTACTACGAAGTTGCGGCGATCGTCATCACGCTGATCCTGCTGGGACGATTGTTTGAGAATCGGGCCAGGGGACAGACCTCCGAAGCCATCCGTAAACTCATGGGTTTACAGGCGCGGACGGCTCGCATTATTCGCAATGGTCAGGAACAGGAAGTTCCGATCAATCAGGTACTGCGGGGCGATGTGATTGTTGTGCGTCCCGGTGAGAAGATCCCGGTGGATGGCGAAATTATCAGCGGTTCCTCCACCATTGATGAATCGATGGTGACCGGGGAGAGTGTTCCCGTCAAGAAGCAAGCGGGTGATGAGGTGATTGGCGCAACGATCAATAAAACGGGCAGCTTCCAGTTTCGGGCGACCCGCGTTGGCAAAGACACCTTTCTGGCGCAAATTGTCAAACTGGTGCAGGAAGCCCAGGGATCAAAAGCACCCATTCAACGGTTGGCCGATCAGGTCACAGGATGGTTCGTCCCGGCAGTGATCGCGATCGCCATCCTCACCTTCCTGATCTGGTTCAACGTCATGGGCAACCTCACCCTGGCCATCATTACCACGGTGGAAGTCCTGATCATCGCCTGCCCCTGTGCGCTGGGGCTGGCCACTCCCACCTCCATCATGGTGGGAACGGGGAAAGGTGCAGAGAATGGAATATTGATCAAAGGAGCCGAAAGTTTAGAGCTGTCTCACAAAATTCAGACGATTGTGTTGGATAAAACGGGGACACTGACGCAGGGCAAACCAACGGTGACCGATTTCGTTACAGTGAACGGAACTGCAAACGGGAATGAAATGTACCTGATCCAACTTTCTGCATCCCTCGAACATCATTCTGAACATCCTCTGGCAGAAGCAGTGGTACGCTACGCGGAATCCCAACAGGTCGAACTGAAGGACGTGCAGGAATTTGAAGCGATCGCCGGAAGTGGAGTCCAGGGATACGTTTTGGGGCATCTCGTGCAAATTGGCACCCAGCGCTGGATGCAGGAACTGAACATTGATACCCAGTCTCTGCAAGACCGCAAAGATCATCTGGAAGCCTCCGGAAAAACTGCCGTCTGGCTGACCGTGGATGGCACGATGCAGGCTGTACTGGGCATTGCCGACGCCCTCAAACCCTCCTCCGTCGCGGCAGTCCGTGCCCTCAAGCGGATGGGACTCCAGGTGGTGATGCTCACCGGGGACAACCAGCGCACTGCTGAAGCGATCGCCCGTGAGGTCGGCATTGTCCGCGTTCTGGCGGAGGTGCGCCCCGACCAGAAGGTTGCCACCGTGCAGGCGCTTCAGGCCGAAGGCAAAATTGTGGCGATGGTGGGAGACGGCATTAATGACGCGCCTGCCCTGGCTCAAGCCGATGTGGGGATTGCGATTGGTACGGGAACCGATGTGGCGATCGCCGCCAGCGACATTACCTTGATTTCAGGCGATCTCCAGGGGATTGTCACCGCGATTCAACTGTCTCGCGCCACAATGCACAATATCCGCCAGAACCTGTTCTTCGCCTTCATCTACAACGTGGCGGGGATTCCGATCGCGGCTGGCATTTTGTACCCCTTCTTTGGCTGGTTGCTCAGTCCGGTGATCGCCGGTGCAGCGATGGCCTTCAGTTCCGTCTCGGTGGTGAGTAATGCCCTAAGGCTGCGCAACTTCCAGCCCCGCCACCTCTAGGAGATGAGTCAATGTGTAGTGGTTTGTAGGATGCGTTAGGCGATAGCCGTAACGCATCACCAAAATTTCAAGACGATGTGTTACGGCTGCCGCCTAACGCATCCTACACCAGAAGTCAGGAGGACAGATCGGCGATGAAAACTCATTTATTTCGTGTGCTTGTGAGCTTTGGCTTTCTCCTCGGAACCAGTGGAGCGATCGCCATTCCCTCCGTAAAACCTGCGATCGCCGCACCGGAATCCACCATGAAAATGCCCCACGGCTCTGCCCCAGTTGGGGGGTTTGCCAGAATTGAACAGCCGCTGGGGGTAAGGCTGGCGGTCACTGCCGCTGGAGTAGGATTGATTGGGCTGGAGCTATGGTGGTTTTTGTTCAGTAAGCCAAAGTCAAAGCAGGCAAAAGTTCGTGAAGCCGATGCTGCGGGAGCACAGTCGGGAATTCAGGAACTGGATATTGCGGTGGATGGCGGATATGAACCCGACCGGATTGTCGTGCAGGCAGGCCAACCCGTGCGGCTCAACTTCCTGCGCAAAGACCCCAACAGTTGCCTGGAGCAGGTCTTGATTCCAGACTTCCAGATCGCCAAAGATCTGCCGCTGAATAAAGAAACGACGATCGAGTTTACGCCGAAGCAGCCTGGTGATTATTCTTTCACCTGTGGCATGAATATGTTCCGGGGCGTAATTCAGGTTATCCCGTCAAAATAGTTGACCAGAGGGAGTGACGATTAATTTTCATCCTGTTTTCACAATGATTTGTCATTGTAGAAGTAACGGGGGATTTCAAGTTTGTTGTTGAGGTTGAGAAAGATGAAAGTTAAAAGCTTTGCAATCGTTGCCATCGCCACCCTGGGCGTTGCTATTCCGATTGCCCTGGCTCAACGTTTGGTCAATCCCCCTGCCCCCCAAGCTGTGCCAAACGGGGGCATGATGCACCACGGCGGCATGATGCACGATATGCAGGTGAACAGTGAGTTTGATTACCTGACCCAAATGATCCCCCATCACCAGGAGGCGATCGATACGGCGCGTCTGGTGCTGGCAGAGAGCGATCGCCCTGAGATGAAACGCTTTGCTCAGGACATCATTCGGGTGCAGAGTGCGGAGATCCAGCAAATGCAGCGCTGGTTAAACGAGTGGTATCCAGGACGTGATACCGCAGTCACCGCAGCTCCAATGATGCGCGATTTGAACAATTTGCGGGGTGATGCGATCGATCGGGCGTTTTTAGAAGACATGATCATGCACCATATGGGAGCCGTGATGATGTCCCAGATGTTGCTCAATCGAAATCTGGTGCAGCATCAGCCCGTGCGCCCCTTTGCCCAGCAGATTGCCACCAGTCAGCGCCAGGAGATCGATCAGATGCGAGTCTGGCTGCGGAGTTGGTTTGGTGTAGCGGGTGGGATGCCGGGGACAGCGCATGGGCCTGGAATGATGCATTAGCAGAGTTTAAACGAGAACCCAGCTTTTGGAGGATGTGCCGCTACAGCGGCACATCCTCCAAAAGCTGGGTTCTCGGTTTTTTCGGTACTAACTGGACTTTTGACTAAATTGCGCTGACTTTTGCTGAAACGCTCTCTAAGAGGGTGTTTCGCGGCGTTTTAGGGAAAATAGTCAGAACTCCAGTATCGAATCTCAGGTATTTAAGTAAGTGGACATAGAAAAAGTTGAAACCCCAAAAGCGATTCCGCCCGCACAGCGGGCGGAATCGCTTTTGGGGTTTCAAGCTTAATTGCGCCTACCGACTTAGAATGGGTTTTCAATCAGACATGGTATGGCTGTAGTCATTCTGGTTAGGACAAGGGGGAATCACCCCTGCACCCCGTCCAAACAACCGTGCATACGACTATATAAGTTCGACGAGGAGGTGATGGAGGATGCCTGACTTGAACCAGTACGATTATTATTTAGTGCTCGACCTGGAAGCGACCTGCTGTGACCAGGAAACGTTTCCACGGCACGAGATGGAAATGATTGAAATCGGAGCTGTGATGGTTGAGGGACAGAGGTTGAAACCGGTGGATGAATTTCAAACGTTTGTCAAACCTGTTCGCCATCCCATTCTCACGCCGTTTTGTCGATCGCTCACTTCCATCACGCAATCCCAGGTTGACCAGGCTCCGGGGTACGTGGAGGCGATCGCCCTTTTCCAGAAATGGCTCTCCGACTACCCCAACGGTGTTTTTGGGTCATGGGGTGATTTCGACCGGAGTCAATTCAAGAAAGACAGCAAATTTCACCACATCCCTTATCCTATTCCCTATTCACATATCAATTTGAAGAAACGGTTCAGCAAGACCCAGGCGTTGTCACAACGGTGCGCGATGCCAGAAGCCTTACAAATGGCAGGTTTCTCCATAGAAGGAACTTACCATCGGGGGATTGACGATGCCAGAAACATTGCGAAGCTGCTGCCGTACATTCTAGGCAGGCAGTTTCTTCAACTTCCCAGAAATCCCTCTATGGTTTAGCAATTGGGTGTAGTGGTGACGGAAGCGGCACCAGATTGGGGAATCATAGGGTAATTCGAGAGGGTGCGATCGCCCACCCGACTCCCTGTCATACAGCGCTTTGCGCTGAGATAGAACCAACGTCTTTGTTGAGACCTGCGCTCAGCGAGGCTCTCAACAAAAACCTTGTACCTCACGCGCTTGCAAAGCGCTGTAAACATTTCACCGTTGTCTGCCATGTCTCAAGCCCAAGCCTCCGTCAATTTGATTCTTCCAGTCGGCACACAGGTTGTCAGCCGTGTTGAAGTCAAAGATGCAGCAGGAGAAGTACTGTGCATGCGCGGTTCTGTAGGGACAATTGTCGAGTCACCGACAGACAATTCCCATCGCTATCAAATTCAATTGCCGGATGGGGCGATCGTTTCTCTGAAGCGGCTTGAGTTCAGCATTCGCAAGCATTTCCAGCGAGAGGGGTTGGAAGCACCGGAGAATGCGCTGGAGGAATTGAATCTCTTTGATCAGGTTATCTACCGTTGCGTTGTTGGTTCCAGAGCCTATGGCCTGGACGATGCAGACTCCGACACTGACCGTCGCGGCATCTATCTTCCGTCCGCAGAGATGCACTGGTCACTCTATGGCATTCCTGAGCAGATTGAACATAAGGAGGAGCAGGAGTGCTACTGGGAGCTTCAGAAGTTCCTGGTGCTGGCGCTGAAGGCCAATCCAAACGTTTTGGAATGTTTGTATACACCGCTGATTGAAACGGCAACGCCCCTGGCGGAAGAACTATTGAACATGCGAGAGATCTTCCTTTCCCAACTGGTCTACCAGACCTACAACAGCTATGTGCTGTCCCAGTTCAAGAAGATGGAGCAGGATTTGCGCACAACGGGAGCAATTCGCTGGAAACACGCGATGCACCTGATTCGACTGCTGCTGTCAGGTATCACGATTTTGAAAGAGGGATTTGTTCCTGTGCGGGTGGAAGATTACCGCGATCGCCTCCTGGCCATCAAACACGCCCAAATCTCCTGGGATGAAGTCAACCACTGGCGGCTGAGCCTGCATCAGGAGTTCGATCGCACGTTTACCAATACTCATTTGCCCGAACGCCCCCATTACGAGAAAGCAAATGCTTTTCTGATTCGTGCAAGACGAAGTAGGGTGAGCGGCTGAGGAATATAAACAAGATGAATGAAACAACGCACGAAGTAAAGACTCAACTTCTGGAGGTTGTCGCCCAACAACCATACCCGCTGCTGTTTGTAACCATCAGTGGCGCACACCTGTATGGCTTTCCTTCCCCCGACTCTGACTATGACCTGAGGGGTGTTCATCTGCTGCCTCTACCCGAAATTGTTGGTCTGAAGACGGGACAGGAAACAATCGAGAGTTCCGAACTACAGGCAGATTTGCAGATTGATCTGGTCACCCATGATGCGAAGAAGTTTTTTGGTCTACTGCTCAAACGCAATGGGTATGTCCTGGAGCAACTCTACTCTCCGCTGATGGTTCACACCACACCCGAACATGGGGAATTGAAGGCGATCGCCCAAAAGTGCATCACACGCTATCACAGCTATCACTATTTGGGATTTGCCAAAACTCAGTGGAGACTTTTTGAAAAGGAGTCACCACCACGGGTTAAACCGCTGCTGTATGTCTATCGTGTTCTTCTTGCGGGCATTCACCTGATGCGAACTGGAACCGTGGAGGCCAATCTGGTAACGCTCAATCAGGAGTTCCAGTTACCCTACCTGTCTGAGTTCATTGACATGAAAGTAAATGGAGCAGAGAAGGGAAATTTAGAGATAGATGACATTGAATTTCATCGGCAGGAATACTTACGATTGTGCCAGCTACTGGAGCAGGCGAGTCAAGTCAGCCATTTACCAGAGGAACCATCTGCGCAACCAGAGCTACATGAGTTTTTGCTTAAACTACGGTTGGATTAAGTGCCTATCCGAATAACGAAAGACCAAAGTTTGGAGGGCGTGCCGCTACAGCGGCGCGCCCTCCAAACTTTGGTCTTTCGGATAGGCTCTAAGTAACTAAGGGTTTTGCAGGTTATTGAAACCTCAGTTTTAGCCTGGTGCGGCTTCGCCGCACCAGGCTAAAACTGGGTTTTATTTTATAGCAAGCCCCTAATTGAAAATCAGCGTTCCGTCCTACAATGGGGAACGTTGCGACTGTGTTGTGGTGCCATGAGTTCTCTGAGCAAACCCGCCTGGGCAGGGGATGACTTTCTCTCTCTCTGCGTCAATCTGTTGATTCAGACAAAACCGATCTACGCGGTGATGAAGCAGCAGGCGCGGCAGGTATTGATCAAAACAGCAGAGAAAAATGGGGTTCCGTGGCGCAAGCACTACGAGGAACTGGCAACTTCGGGTGTGCAGCAGCAATTGCAAAAATTCACCAATCCAGCAGTCAAGTACCCCGATTACTATCAGGTGCCGTTCCATGCCTACAGTCAGGGGAATCTCTGCTGGGATGCTGCTTTTGAAGCCGAATCTGCGACCCATGCGATGGCCCTGCGGGTCTGGAAGAACGAACCTCTGACCTGGCAGGAAGCACAGGAGCGGCTGCGGGGAAGCTTCCATCAGGTACTGGCGCAGCAGATTACTTCATCGGTGCAGGATATTCTCGATATTGGCTGTTCCGTTGGTATTTCAACGCTGGCGTTGCATCGTTTCTATCATCAACACAATTCTTCTGTTCGCACCGTTGGCTTAGATTTATCCCCCTACATGCTGACCGTTGCTCAGCATCGAGATGACCAGGGTGAGATCGCCCAATGGCTCCATGCCACCGCAGAAAACACAGGTCTGTCCGATCGCTCCTTTGATCTGGTGACCCTGCAATTTGTGCTGCACGAACTCCCCCGTCAGGCGACCACCCAGATTCTCCAGGAAGCCCTGCGGTTATTGCGACCAGGTGGCCATCTGGCGATCGTAGACAACAACCCCAAATCGCCCGTCATCCAAAACCTACCGCCAGTCCTGTTCACCCTGATGAAGAGCACAGAACCCTGGTCCGACGATTACTACACCTTCAACGTTGAGGAGGCGATGCAGTCCGTGGGCTTTGAGAACATCACCACCACGGCCAGTGACCCGCGTCATCGCACGATTGTGGGGCAAAAACCATGAGCTTTTTCAATCAGACGATTATCGTCACTGGCGCATCAGACGGCATTGGGCGATCGCTCTCCATCGCACTGGCCCAACAGGGCGCAAATCTGGTGTTAGCGGCCCGCAATGCAGACGCACTGGAAGCCGTAAGGAGGGACTGTGAGCAAGCAGGAGGGAAGGCGATCGCCGTGCCCACCGATGTCGCCCAGCCGGAAGCCTGTCAGCGGTTGGTGGAGAAGGCGATCGCCGCCTTTGGGCAGATTCATATGCTGGTGAATAATGCGGGAATCAGTATGTTGTCCCGGTTTGATCAGGTGAGCGATCTATCCATCTTTGAGCAGGTGATGCAGGTCAATTATCTCGGTGCCGTGTATTGCACACACGCTGCCCTGCCCTATCTCAAAGCCAGTCGGGGACTACTGGTGGCTGTTTCTTCAATCTGTGGCAAAACGGCAGTGCCAACGCGCGCGGGATATGTGGCCAGCAAGCACGCCATGCAGGGATTTTTTGACACGTTGCGGATTGAACTGCGGAGCAGTGGGGTAGATGTGCTGGTGGTCTCTCCGGGATTTGTGGCCACAGATATTCGGCAACGGGCGCTGGGTGGAGATGGGCGATCGCTCGGCAAGAGTCCCCGTGATGAGAGCCGGGGCAATATGCCCGTAGAAGAATGTGTGCGGCAGATCATTGGGGCGATGGAGCGGCGAAAACGCGATCACGTGATGACGTTGAAGGGGAAGGTGCTGCCCTGGGTGAAGCTGGTGATGCCGGGGTTGGTTGACCGTCTGGCAATGGCGGCAGCTCGGACGAAGACGGATTGAATGCGAAGTTGTTGAGCGATCGCGTGTAGAACAATAAAGATCGTGAGCGGCAGTGCTTCAATGGGTTTATACGCAGATTTGGTGAGAAGGGAAGCGATCGCCGTTTTTCCGACGAGTTTTCCTCTCTTGCAGAGATTGCGACAACGCTGAAGTCTAAGGGACTTACAACAAAATAAAGTGCCAGTTTTAGTTTGGCGCGGCGAAGCCGCGCCAAACTAAAACTGGGGTTTTACTGGGATTTTATTTTATGGCAAACCCCTAAGTATCGTTGGTTTTAATTCTGAATGTCAGTGAGTGATTGGATTTGTTCGGTTGATAAATTCAAAAGAGCTGCTACCTGCTCCATTGGCATCCCTGATGACAGCAAGTTTTGAGCCGCCTGAAGAAGCTGTTTTTGGGTTTGCTCTTTTGCCAGTCGCTCTTGCTCTTTCGCCAATCGCTCTTGCTCTTTAGCGAAGCGCTCCTGCTCAGTATCGGTCAGGAACCAGGTGCCGTCCTGGTTGCACCAGCGCAACCAGGAGCCATCTGCATCATCAAAGCTGCCCTGCCAGATACCGATGCCAATTTGCAGGTCATCGAGCCAGACGAGAGGATTGGAGGAATTCAGGGGTTGCTCCTGATACTCATCGTGAATCAGATGGAAGTACCGCAACTGCTGGCTCTGACGGCTGTAAACCAGATAATGGGGCACCTTCAAATACTGTTCATAGACCACGAGCTTACTTGGCGGCTTTTGCAGTGCCACCGCATCAGCGGAATCTTCATACAAGGTTTCCGGTTCCGGCTCAGCCTCCTCCTTCGCTTTGGCGTGAAAGCGCCCCAGATCGTCCGCTTCGGTGCCTGGGGAAAGGAATTCAATGACGACCGTGGGCGGGTGTTGTTCATACCAGGTGACGTAGCTACGGCGCAGGTCAACACCCCCGTACAAGCGAGGAACATCGACGGCCAGAAACCAATCTGCCCGTTTGTACCACTGGGGATGGAGCGGATCGTAGT
>CAZVXA010000221.1:0-10978 GCA_964630955.1 uncultured bacterium
AGCGTCTCTCGCGTGCCCCTGCGCCGCAGGGGCACGCGAGAGACGCTTAAAAAAGGTTCTCGGATTTCTGCCTGGGCAACGCCCAGGCAGAAATCCGAGAACGCTAAACAGATACGCCGCGAAGCAGCGGCAAAATCAGTTTTGGGATCTGGTACAAATTTTGAGGTTAGGAACCGCGCAGGGCGCGGTTCCTAACCTCAAAATTTGTACCAGACGTGCTTGCAAAACGCCGTATAGTGAGTAGGGCAGTCTATAAGGATGCCTCCTCAATGTAGGAAGCGCCTATAACCCCTGTCCTGACCAGAATAGCGACGGCTATAGTAAGTGGGCGTGGGAAAAGTTCAAACCCAAAAAGCTGTTCCGCCCTGAGCGGAGTCGAAGGGCGGAACAGCTTTTTGGGTTTCAAGCTTAATCGCGCCTACCCATTTACCTGGATCACAAGTCAGTTGACCTGTTTGTTGTTCTGCCTCAGAAGGTCAGTCATGCTCCCAGATCCGTTTCAATCACGCCCATCAAATCAGCCGCAGCAAGTACGGGGACCGAACTTTACCTACCTGTTACCGCCGGGGTGGCTTGTTGCTGAAGAGGGCAAATACTCCCTGTCTTTGCGGTCTCCTGACCAGCGGGCGGGGATCACCGTCTTTGGTCAAAGTGGCATGATGTACCCCATGACCCCTGATCAATATGCTTATCAGGTCATGACCAGCGTTATGCAACTGCAGAATGTCCAGTTTAATCGCCCCTATCCAATTCAGCCGATGCCGGGGTGTACCCAGGCGATGATGATAGAAACAATGTGTTCTGTCATCCTACCCAACGATTCATTGATGGTGCAGGGGATTGTCGTATGCAATGTAGCGATCGGCTATAACCAGTGTGATGCCGTCATGACCCTTGTGGCGGCAGAGATGTCCCTGTGGCCCCAATATCAGGGCTGGTTGCCCCAGGTGGGCTTAGCCGCTTGTAATACAGGGCCGGACCCCTATGGTCGCACCACAATGTATGGCGTCATCAGCGGCATCGCTATCCAGGATCACAATGCTTACACCGCTTACAGCCAGTGGTCGGATCATCTGTGGCAACAGGTGGTTGGCGATCGCAATGCATCCGTCACCCAACAGCAGAACGCGATGGGACCGATCCTCACAGGTCAGGTCTGGGTCGATAGCCCCTACACAGGTGATCCAACGCGACAATCAACCACTCCAGCCGTGATCTGGGAAAGCCGCGACGGTCGGCGGATTGCCTCCCATGATCCAAGTTTTGACCCTCGCACCCCAATCGACAGCGACTGGCGGCGACTGCTCTAGGTGCCTATCTGAACACCCGAAGTTGGGAGGCGCACGCTACAGCGTCGCGCCTCCCAACTTCGGGTGTTCAGTTGAAGACCTGTGGTTTGCTGGAGCGCGAAGCTCTATATAGCAGTTGACGTTTTGGTTAGGACAAAGGGGGTGTGGGGGCAGTGCCCCCACGCAGGGATGGAACCCCTGCACCCCGTCCTAACTAACCCTTCAGTCGCTATACCAGACTCAGGAAAGTGTTGAGAGATTGTGAACTGGAGTCATCTGCGGAACCGATCGCGCCATAATCAGAGGCGATCGCCAAATCAGAGGGTGCAGTTGTGCTTTGCTGAAGTCTGTGGGATGATTTTCTTGGGTAAATACGGTGCGCCGATAGAAAAACCGCACTTTAGAACACCCCTCTGCAACGCTGGCTTTCATCGCTGTCACTAAAGGCGACCCGCCGTCAGAAATCGCGAGACAAGGAAACGCAAATGGCTGACCAACACCGCTTCGAAACGCTCCAAATTCATGCCGGACAGGAGCCTGCCCCCGGCACCAATGCCCGCGCCGTTCCCATCTACCAAACCACCTCCTACGTCTTCAACGACGCCGACCACGGGGCGCGCCTGTTTGCGCTCCAGGAATTCGGCAACATCTACACCCGCATCATGAACCCCACCACCGACGTGTTTGAGAAGCGGGTGGCGGCGCTGGAAGGTGGTGTAGCGGCACTGGCCACCGCCAGCGGTCAGGCAGCGCAACTGTTAGCCATTGCCACCCTGGCAGAGGCCGGAGACAATATTGTTTCTACCAGCTACCTCTACGGTGGCACCTACAACCAGTTCAAGGTGGCCTTTCCACGTCTGGGAATTGGCGTGAAATTTGTCGATGGTGACAACCCGGAGGATTTCCGAAAAGCCATCGACGATCGCACCAAAGCGCTCTACATCGAGACAATGGGTAACCCCCAGTTCAACATTCCCGACTTTGCTGCGCTTTCCCACGTTGCCCACGAAAATGGCATTCCCCTGATTGTTGACAATACTTTTGGCTGCGGGGGCTATCTCTGTCGCCCGATTGAGCATGGGGCAGATATTGTCACCGAATCCGCCACCAAGTGGATCGGCGGTCATGGCACCTCCATTGGCGGCATTATCGTTGATTCTGGTAAATTCGACTGGGGCAGCGGCAAATTCCCCATGTTCACCGAGCCTGCTCCCGGCTACCACGGCCTCAATTTTAATGAAGTGTTTGGCATGAATGGGCCATTTGGCAATATTGCCTTTGCCATCCGGGCACGGGTGGAGGGACTGCGCGATCTGGGACCCTGTCTCAGCCCGTTCAACGCCTTTATGCTGCTCCAGGGGCTAGAAACCCTGTCCTTGAGGGTCGATCGCCACACCTCCAACGCGCTGGCACTGGCCCAATGGCTGCAACAGCACCCCAGAGTGGAATGGGTCAACTACCCTGGCCTGCCCGGTCATCCCTACCACGAACGGGCCAGGAAGTACCTGAAGCATGGTTTTGGCTGTGTCCTGAACTTTGGTATCAAAGGGGGACTGGAGGCCGGACGCGCCTTCATCAACCATGTAAAACTGGCCAGTCATCTTGCCAACGTTGGCGATGCCAAAACGCTGGTGATTCACCCGGCTTCCACGACCCACCAGCAGCTCAGCGAAACCGAGCAGCGATCGGCGGGGGTGACTCCCGATCTGATCCGGGTTTCGGTAGGATTGGAACACATCGACGATATCAAAGAAGACTTTGAACAGGCGTTCAACTCCCTGCCATGAACTACCGCCACTTCGTTTCGCCCGCCACCCAGACCTGTGCGCTGGAGGAACCTTTCAACCTTGAATCAGGGGAAATCCTCTCTGGTGTAGAAGTAGCCTACCGCACCTGGGGTGAGCTGAACCTAACGGGCGACAACGCAGTGTTGATCTGTCACGCTCTCACGGGATGGGCCGACGCCGATGTGTGGTGGGAGCCGTTGATTGGTCCCGGTAAGGCGCTCGACCCGGCGACCGATTTCATTGTGTGCAGTAATGTCCTGGGGAGTTGTTATGGCACTACGGGGCCGATCAGCCGCCACCCCGAGACGGGACGCCCCTACCGTGGTGCCTTCCCGGCGATCACCATCCGGGATATGGTGAACCTCCAGGAAGTGTTGATGCGATCGCTCTCTATCCACCGCTGGAAGCTGGTCATCGGCGGTTCCCTGGGCGGAATGCAGGTGTTGGAGTGGGCGCTGCTGCATCCAGAGAGAGTGGAGGCGATCGCCGCTTTTGCCACTTCAGGCCGCCATTCCGCCTGGTGCATTGGTCTGGGGGAAGCACAGCGGCAGGCGATTTATGCTGACCCCAACTGGCAGGATGGCTTTTACCGTCCCGAAGACCCCCCGATGCGGGGACTGGCTGTGGCGCGGATGATGGCAATGAATACCTACCGCTCCTGGCAGAGTTACGAACAGCGGTTTGGCCGGAAGGTCAAAGCAGACCGGCCAGAGCAGCCGTTTTCCGTTGAAACCTATCTGCACTATCAGGGTCAGAAACTGGTGGACCGATTTGATGCCAGCACCTACGTCACCCTGACAAAGGCAATGGATACCCACGACATTGCTCGCAATCGCGGCGATTACCGGGAGGTTCTGCGCAGCATCCCGCAGCCTGCCCTGGTGGTGGCGATCGACTCCGATGTACTGTATCCCCCGGTGGAGCAGGAGGAGCTGGCGGCGCTGATGCCCAATGCCCGGTTAGAATGGCTGCGATCGCCCCACGGGCACGATGCCTTTTTGATCAACATGGATGAACTCAACGACATGGTGATGCGCTTCCGGGAGAAACGCAACGCCCCCGCCGCCCGCGATTTTGTCACGGGGACGGAGCCAGTAATGATGGGGTGGCGATCGCCCTGGCTGTTCTAATCAAAAGGGATGACGCGATCGCGTCATCCCTTCCTCACTTAGGGGTTTGGGACTTTCCAGCGCTTTGCGCTGAGATAGAACCAAAGTTCTTGTTGAGAGCCGCGCTCTGTGTGGCTCTCAACAAAAACTTTGTACCTCACGCGCTTCCAAAGCGCTGTATTTTGTTGCACGCCCCTTAAATAACCATCACTTTTTCGACCTGGTTCAACTTCATACGGGCCAGTGCCAGATTTGAATTATTTCGCTCCAGCGCCACATAGAAGAACAGTCCTTCGATTTTGGGAGAAACCCGCATCAGATGGTACTGGCTGGTCAGGACAATCAGGATCTCGTCAATCTTGTCCTGAAATTTCAGCATCTGTGCAACTTTCATCTTGGCGCGAATCACTTCCGTGTTCCCGGCGATCGCAATTTCCAGCGCCGCATTGGGAAAAACTGGACTATCAATCCCGTCGTGAGCCAGACACATGCCCGTTTTCCAGTCCCCCAGAGCGACTCCCAATGCGCCCTCTAAACCCAGAATTTCCTTCAGGCAGAATTTCAGATTTGATTGAGAGCCTGTGCTATTCATCACCATGTCTTTTCCGTAATTAAACCGCTGCTGTTCGAAGTTTGTCGAATCACCTCCCAGGCTCAAATTTGAAAGTCTGAATCAGTTATAGAGCTGATATCGCCCGACTGAGTGGCGATCGCACAGAGTATCAAATCGTGTGCCCAGGGTATTCGTTTGTAGAGAAATTCTCTTACTGTTCAATTCTTCTACTTCTTCAACTTTTCTCCGGAGAGTTTGCGATGGATGGCCGGGATGGAGATTCACCACGTTTGCTTGAAAACCCACACTAAGAGGGTGTTTGAAAAGCACATCTGTGAGTAGCGAATGATCCGATCCCACTAAATCCTCCTTGCCCCCCCTACCTCCTTGAGGGGGAATTAAGGGGACTTTGAAGCTCCACCCCTTTTGAGGGGGGCTAGTGTCTGGCGGCTTAAGTTTGCCGATAGTTAGTGATGTGGGGCGCTTCGCAAGCGCGTCAGGTACAAATTTTGAGTTGGGAACCGCGCGCCGCGCGGTTCCCAACTCAAAATTTGATTTTAGGTCAGCGCCAAGCGCTGTAGCTTTACTTGATATTAGTTTGTGCTCGCTGCTGCCACTTGCGAGTGGAAGTGTGTTCCCTGATCGTTATCCGTTCGCACAAACGTCCATTCCAGGACTTCAATCGGTGCTGTTTTCAGCGCCTCAGTCAGTTCTTCATTGGTCTCAAACTTGAGTTGAGATAGAGAACGAACCTCGACGTTGACGGTAAATTCGTCGTCCTCAAAGCACCAGGGTTCAACGGTCACACATCCATCTTCAAGTTGCCGGATGTCGTACCGCTGGTTGTCCAGACGGTCAGTAATCTCCAGCGCCCGATTGTCTACCGGAACAGCCCGCATGGCCAGAATCAGGGAGAGGCGATCGCACCACTGCATGAACTGATAGGCGCGATCGGCCTCTTCCTCACTAACCTCCAACGCCTCGCGCCATTCCGCCTGGTTGCGAGACTGTTCATCCAGAAATTCATCCCATGCCCTGGATTGACCACGCCGCTCCTGATTGAGAAAGCACAGATGCATGGAGGTCAGCAGTGTCACCCAGCGACTTCGATAGCGGGCTTCTGAGATCAGCCAGCGTAGCTTTTTCAGACTGGTTTCGTCATCACCGCCGCTCCCCAGGCGGAAGTCCAGTGGTGCCCCGACTTCCGTCAGGTGGTTCCCCTCAAATTCCCGCTCCAGATCATCATGGTGAGAGATAGCGGCGATCGTTTCATAAAGGCGAGCGGGAGCATTCGATTTGCGCCACTGCCCTGCCAGTTGGGCTGCTAACAGTGCATGTGCCCGGTGATAAATCACTTCCCAACCGCTCTCAACTAGATTCACAATCATAAAAGCAGATCTATTTGAGTAATGGATTCGTGTCACCCTGAGCGTTTCACATTCATCCCAAGACTGGCTTCTATCCCAAGTTACAGACCAATCATCCCAGAGTTGAAAAATGTAATGATCGGCCCTGAAACCGCGTTTAATTCCATATACAGCGCTTTGCGCTGAACTAAAACCAAACTTTGTGTTGAGAACCGCGCGGAGCGCGGTTCTCAACACAAAGTTTGGACCAGATGCACTTGCAAAGTGCTGTATTTTCGCTTGTGAAAGGGTGTTCCCAGTTTTGCAAGCGGCGCGGGCTTCGCCCGTGTGTGCATTGAGCGTCTCTCCCGTGCCCCTGCCGCGCAGGGGCACGGGAGAGACGCTAAAAATATCTCGGATTCCGGCCTGGGCTATGTCCAGCCCGGAATCCGAGAACGCTAAACAGATACTCGCCCGCGCCGCTCGCAAAACTGGTTTTAGAAATTTGCAAAAGTGAGATGTACCCTGTGAAGGCAGTAAAACATCTCCTGAGATAGAGTTCCGACTCAAATAAGTATTTAGAGAACAATACCCCGGTTAGAGGAAAGCTTCAGGAACAATTCACTACTCTAGGAGCGGAAAGTAATCGGAGTAGTTCTTATGCGTAACTGGATTGCAAATCTCTCTATTCAAGTGGCAGCTTTGTTCAAAAATGTGGTTGTAAAACGGGTTTCTGTTCTACTGGCGGCAGCTTGTCTATTGTTCACCAGCACCGCCTGCAATCCCCCGGCTCCACGGGTAGTGGGCGAAGGCTCCTACGATAAAAAGATTGGTCAGCAAACAGAGCTTTATGACCCGATTCAGGATCGTGCTGGGGGCATGAACGAGTACAACGACGACCTTGCCCTCGATCGGGGCAGACGGCAGGACAAAGCCAAAGCACTGGTACAGAATGCACGGGAAAATCTGCGCGATCGCGCCACCAACCCAAAGGAATTGGTCGAGAACGTGAAGCAAGGCCGTCCGATTGAATCCAGCAAGGAAGTGGCTGATCGGGTCAGTCGTCGCGTCGAGAACCTGCGGGACGATGTGGTAGAAGGCACCGAGAAGGGCGCTCGCAACCTGAAGGAAAATCTGAAGGATGCAGGCCGCTCTACGAAGCAAATGACGGAGGACAATGCGCAGAGCCTGGAGCAGGGCACCAAGCGGTTTTACCGGGATGCCAAGCGATCTGTGGAAAGCGCAGCGGATACAGCAAAGAGTGCAGGACAGGAAGGTCGGTATTACTCTAAGGAAGTCCGCTAATTCGAGTTAATTGAAAGTGAAAGGGTGCGCTGCTGCTGCGCACCCTTTCGCTAGTAGTCCACCAAAGAAACTTTGCCTGGTTAGTGTGGCGCGTGAAGCGCGCCACACTAACCAGGCAAAGTTTTTAACCAGGCAAAGTTCGCTTGGCGAACTGCTAGTTCTACTTGATTTGTGAAATGGTTTGCTATGGCAATTCATGAATGGGTATGGCAATATCGACAGGGATTCAGGCGATCGCCCACCTTAACCATCCCGGTTTCCATTCATGCGAATGAATCTCTTGTTCTGGTTTAGCATTACCTTAAGCGCCCTGGGGCTGTTTCTGAGTAGCTGGATTGTTATTCCAGCGCCCATCTTTTCGCTTCTGCCGCTGGGCGTCGGCGCACCCGAAATCAGCCCCCTCCTGCTGGTTGGAAATGCCATCGCCTTCATGCTTGCGCTCTTCCTGTCTGCACCATCGGCAGCAGGTTGGCGGTATCTGGCGATCGCCCTCAGTACCTGTGCTGTTATTCTGAGCAGTTTGCCGCTACTGCAACTTTCTGCAACTGTTCGGCGGGCCGAGACTCAGATGCAGTCAGCATTGGGAGCGAATTATCTAACGCAAATTCCAGCGGAACAGCAGCAGCAAATGCGATCGCGCCCATTTGTGTGGATAGATATGGTCAGAGGAATCCCAATTCCGGAGGTGAGACGCGATCGCCAGTCTTTTACTGCGGTGGATGGTACCCCCCTGAAACTGGTGATTTATCGACCTGAAACAGCGCAACTGCACCCTGCGATCGTCGCCATTTATGGGGGTGCGTGGCAGCGGGGTGACCCAGGACAAAACGCAGTGTATAACGCTTACCTGGCGGCTCAGGGATACACAGTGGTGGCGATCGACTACCGTCACGCACCGGAGCACCGTTTCCCAGCACAGCTTCAGGATGTCGAAACGGCGCTGGAGTGGATTGTCCAGAATGCAGCGAATTACCAAATAGACACCAGCCGAATTGCACTCATCGGCTGGTCTGCGGGGGCGCACCTGGCGCTGCTGGCGGCCTATCAACCGCGATCGCTTGCCATCCGAGCAGTGGTTAACTATTACGGGCCAACCAACCTCGCAGAGGGTTATCGAGATCCACCCCGACCTGACCCAATCAATACCAGGGCTGTATTGGAAGCATTGCTGGGGGGATCTCCCGATACATTACCGCAGGAATACAAAGCAGCATCTCCGGTACATACTGTCCGACCAGGATTGCCACCCACTCTACTGATCTACGGCAAGCGCGATCACCTGGTCAAACCGATGTTTGGACGGGAGCTATACGATCGACTACAGGCAACCGAAAATAGGGCGATACTGATTGCACTCCCCTGGTCAGAACACGCCTTTGATGCAGTGTTTCAGGGGTTGGGGAATCAAATTGCGCTCTATTACACCGAACGGTTTCTCGCATGGACGCTCAAACCATAGGTCATTCTGCCAGATGCCCAAACTGTACATTTGGTTGATCCCAGAATTTTTATTTCCGGCTAGGGTGAAGGGGCAGTGTTAGGCAACGCCTTCATGTCAGAAACAGCGCCAGAGTTTGTCCTGTTTGTGCAGCACGGATGGGCCGACGACAATCGGCAAATGATCGCCCTGGCAAATCTCCTGGTTTCAAATGAAACCCCCACGGTCGCCCCAAACCTGGGCTTCGTCGAGACCTGGATTCGGATTGAACCGCTGATTGAAAGGGTGGAGGCGATCGCGCTTGAAGCAATGGCAACCCACACTGATTTACCGATGCGAATTGTGGGTCATTCTATGGGGGGGCTGATCTGGCTGGAGGTGCTGCATCGACACCCTGACTGGTGGCCTCGTGTGCATTCACTGGTGCTGGTGGCCTCCCCAGTGGGTGGCGCAGACCTGGGGCGCATGATTGATCCACTGCAAATTGGCGTCGGCATTGCCGCCGACCTGGGGAAGAATCGCCGACCACTGGCAGAAGCGATCGCCCAAAGCATTCCCACCCTGGTGATTGCAGGCGACTTTGATGGTGGTAGCGATGGTACCGTGACGGTGGAATGTACAAAGATTTTTCACAGTCAGTTTCTGCTGCTTCCCGGTCTGTCCCATGCCGCTATGCGCTGCCATCCGGCGGTTGCCGACGCGATCAAAACTTTCTGGCTAGACTTTTCTCTGGGCGATCGCCAGGAGGTAGACCCTCTGATCCAGCGACTGCGCCAAATTCCTGGTATGACCGATGGCCATTGGCGCGATTTCCCGATCGCCCGCACCGTCGCGACGATGGAAAATGGCAGTACGCTGCGGTTATGGATCAGCCCTGTAGGGATTTACCATGTCTTTGTGGCTTCTCCGCAGGGACAGTGCCTTTACGCTGGATTCGTCGGGTGGCTGCACATCAAAGACTTAACGAAGACTTTGAAGGAACTGGCTCCCAAATGGTTGAAGACCGTGGTCACCGACTTCTGGAAATCCTAGCGATAAAATATGCCAGAGGCTAGTAGTTCGCCAAGCGAACTTTGCCTGGTTGAAAAACTTTGCCTGGTTAGTGTGGCGCGCTTTGCGCGCCACACTAACCAGGCAAAGTTTCTTTGGTGGACTACTAGGAGCGCTAACCGTAAAACGGTTAGCGCTCCTAGCCTCTGGTTTTCAACCCTGCGTCAGGTCTCAGGCAACGCCTGTTTTTTCAGATTTCTCTGCCTTTTTGCCCGATCGCGCAACTGCTGCTGCGTCCGCAGCAGGCTTGTCAGCGGTCGTGGGAGACTTGGCGACAGGCGCAGGGGCCGCTGCCATGACTGGAGCCGGGGCGGGAACCATCTCAGGCTGAGCGGGTTCTTCGTCGGCGGACTCTTCGCGGGGGATGATGTCCAGATCGATGTCGATCACCGTCATTTCCAGACCCATGCGAACCGCATTGTTGCTTTTCGTGACGTAGGGATTGGGTTCGACACTCCCTGTGCAGATAATCAGTGCGCCTTTTTTTAAGAACTGAAGTTTGCGCCAGGCGAGGGACTTCTCCCAGATACTGAGCGATACGGTAAACGACTCTTCGCGGCTGCGTGGCTTTCGCACATACAGCGTTGCATTCGCAACCTGGGCCTGTTCCCCATTTTTGAGATCGACGATTTTGGTCTGCACGTCGGCTGCAAGATTGCCACTGACAATCCACTTGTTAAGTCCAGCACTGGACATAGATGCGGTTCTCCTGAAAATTAAGAGTGGGTTTGGAAGAATAACAATCAAAGGCAGGTCATACAGCGATCGCATCAGGTAGCAAATGTGCGCAAGCGAAAAGGCGCTGCTTTGTACATGAAAGCCGCTCACATGAAAAACAATTGATTGGGGAACACCTGATAATCTAGGGTTCCCTGGCAAACCGCTTTAATAACTGGACTTTTGATGAAATTGCGCCGATTTTTCCTGAAAACGTGACTACGTCACGTTTTCAGGAAAAATCGGCACAAAAAACAAATACAGCGCTTTGCGCTGAGATAGAGCCAAAAATTTTGTACCTCACGCGCTTGCAAAGCGCTGTATGCTGCGAAACGCTCTCGCAGAGAGCGTTTCGCAGCGAATTTAATTTTAGCGCCGATTTTT
>CAZVXA010000222.1:0-10913 GCA_964630955.1 uncultured bacterium
TGGCACCCCAAGACCAACCGCACGAGAAGTTTGTATTCCCTGAAGAGGTACTGCCTCGCGGTAACGCACTATAAAACTTCTTCAAATTCAAAAGGCCGCCCACGGTGTGGGCGGCCTTTTGCCTTTCTTCTCGTTACTGGCGTCTCGCCAGCAATGCCGACTGGAGGCTCTGCCTCCTGCTCGGAGTAGGAGGCAGAGCCTCCGAAGGCCCGTCCCCAGGCTCTGCCTGGAGACGAGAGAAGCGCTTGCAGATCAGAAAGGCCACCCACGGTGTGGGCGGCCTTTTTCTTTCTTTAGGATTTCCTTGTGCGGTTCCCCCTAATTACGTTAAATTTAGTTAAGATTCGTTCTCAGAATGCTTCATTACAGCCCTTTCCGTCCTGGTGAGTACAGGGTGCAGGGGTGGAACCCTTGCCTGGGGACACCCCCCCATCCCCCGTACCTCACCGACATGAAAAATGCTGTAAGTCATAGGAGTTTTTGCCTAATCGCGCGACTCTGGAATGGCTGGAGTATCTTTAGAGAGATAGCAGCACTTCTTTTTAATCCCTCTGGCATTCTCATTACGGCACATTTGTTTACGGCACATCTGTATTTAGAACTTTAGGGGCGACGCCAATCATGAAACTATCCTGGAGAGTCATTCTTCTCTGGACACTGCCAGCCCTCGTTATCGGCTTTTTCTTCTGGCAGGGAGCCTTCTCCGCGACACCGATGGAGTTTGGCAAGAACACCGCCAGCACTCGCATGACCTATGGTCGCTTTCTGGAATACCTGGATGCGGGTCGGGTGACCAGCGTTGACCTGTATGACGGTGGACGCACTGCGGTGGTGGAAGCCGTTGACCCGGTGCTGGACAACCGTTTGCAGCGCCTGCGGGTAGACCTGCCCACCAGCGCGCCCGAGCTTGTCACCCGTCTGCGGAGTGACGGCATCAGCTTTGATGTCCATCCTCCCCGCAACGACGGTGCCATCTGGGGGCTGCTAGGCAACCTGCTGTTCCCCATCATGCTGATTGGTGGATTGTTCTTTTTGTTCCGCCGCTCCAGCAACGTCCCCGGTGGTCCCGGTCAGGCGATGAACTTCGGCAAGTCTCGCGCCCGCTTCCAGATGGAGGCAAAAACTGGCGTCCTGTTTGACGACGTAGCAGGCATTGAAGAGGCCAAAGAAGAACTCCAGGAAGTCGTAACTTTCCTCAAGAAACCCGAACGCTTCACCGCAGTCGGTGCCAAAATTCCCAAGGGCGTCCTGCTGGTTGGCCCTCCGGGAACGGGTAAAACCCTCCTGGCCAAGGCGATCGCCGGAGAAGCAGGCGTCCCCTTCTTCAGCATTTCGGGTTCTGAGTTTGTGGAAATGTTTGTTGGCGTCGGTGCTTCCCGCGTCCGCGACCTGTTCAAGAAGGCAAAAGAAAATGCCCCCTGCATCATCTTTATCGATGAAATTGACGCTGTCGGTCGTCAGCGGGGTGCAGGTATCGGTGGCGGCAACGACGAGCGGGAGCAGACCCTGAACCAGTTGCTGACCGAGATGGATGGTTTTGAAGGCAATACGGGGATTATCATCATTGCGGCGACCAACCGTCCCGACGTGCTGGACTCTGCCCTGCTGCGTCCCGGTCGCTTTGACCGTCAGGTCACGGTGGATGCGCCTGATATCAAGGGCCGTCTGGAAGTTCTCCAGGTCCACGCCCGCAACAAGAAGCTGGCGAAGGAAGTCTCTCTGGAGGCGATCGCCCGTCGCACCCCCGGCTTTACCGGAGCCGACCTGGCCAACTTGCTGAACGAAGCCGCCATTCTTACAGCTCGTCGCCGCAAAGACGAAATCACCATGCTGGAAATTGACGATGCGGTAGACCGGGTGGTTGCCGGAATGGAAGGCACACCGCTGGTGGACAGCAAGAGTAAGCGCCTGATCGCTTACCACGAAATTGGCCATGCGATTGTTGGCACGCTTGAGAAATCGCACGACCCTGTCCAGAAGGTCACCCTGATTCCCCGTGGACAAGCACAGGGTCTCACCTGGTTTACCCCCAGTGAAGATCAGGGCCTGATTTCTCGCTCCCAGATTCTGGCTCGTATTACGGGGGCACTGGGCGGTCGCGCTGCCGAGCAAGTGATCTTTGGCGATGCCGAAGTGACCACTGGCGCAGGTGGCGATCTACAGCAGGTATCGACGATGGCGCGACAGATGGTGACCCGATTTGGTATGTCGGATCTGGGGCCTGTGTCCCTGGAGAGCCAGAGCGGTGAGGTATTCCTGGGCCGCGACTGGATGACCCGCTCCGATTACTCCGAAGAAATTGCCGCGCGAGTCGATGCCCAGGTGCGCTCGATTGTGGAGCACTGCTACGACCAGGCGTGCCGCATTATTCGCGAGAATCGGGTGGTGATCGATCGGCTGGTAGACCTGCTGGTCGAGAAAGAAACCATTGACGGTGAAGAGTTCCGGCAGATTGTAGCAGAGTACACCGTGGTTCCTGAGAAGGAACAGTACGTCCCACAGATCTAAGGAGATTTCTTTCGTAGAAATCACCCGTCGTGTGGATGTCTCCCCCGCTATGCAGGGGAGACATCCACACGACGCAGCTAATTTCATTGCTAGCAATCTCCCAAGAAACTTGAGCAGATGTCGTGATAAGAGTGGCGATTGTCGTCAAATAAGCGACAGTTTCTAACGTGTATGACACGGTGCCCAGCACTGGGTCGGGCGCTCCTAAGGATCATTCGACGGGTCAAATAGAGAAGGCGTGGTGCGACGGCACTGCGCCTTCTCTATTTGACCCGTAAGGGCAATATCCTTAAAAAAATCTGTCCTGATTAGGATGGCAATCGCTGGTAACTGTAAGCAGTGGTTTTTCGGTCACTGTCTGTCGAAGGGGATACAGACTGCACCGAAGCAAACAGTATTCTTCTGGCTTCACCATCATCCTCATGGCTCAAACCAACTCACACCGGCACGCTTCTGCGCTCGCCCTCTGTACGCTGGCGTCCCTCACCGCCTGTAGCCAGAGTACTCCCAACGACCAGACGCAGCCTCCTGCCCCGACCCCAGAGTCGGAAATTAAAGACATGGTGATGGCCAGCGCCGGGACTATCCCACCGCCACCAACCAATGTGGGCCGTCCTGAGACACTAACCGCCAAACCCCCTGACAGCAAACCCAATCCCCCCCGCTACGTCGCCCCTCGCCTGACGACTACCACCAGTCGATTACCGTCGATCGCCATCCCCACCACCCCAACCCTGCCGCTGGACAGAATTGTGGCGCGAACGATCCGCACCACCCCCATCCCAGAAGCCTCTGGCGGTGCAACCGCCGCCACTGTTACCCCCCATTCGACCACCACGACAACAGGCGAAATCCCGAATATTTCAGCACCCGAAACGCTTTCCCCCACGACCATTTCAGCGAATACCGCCACACCTGCCACTGAAAACAACGAACCACAGCCAATTCTGCCTGCGGAATCCTATGCCCCCGCTGCCCTATCGGAGGCAGGGGAGCCAACCTCATCGGCTGTGCCTCTGCTGCTAGAATCCAGTGCCGTTCCTCCAGTCGCACCGCCCATTCCTGATCTCAGTGGTTCAAGTTTGGTGAGTCCAGTTGGGGCACCTTTCGAACATCGCAACGCCCCTGAAGCAGCCTTCACCCCCACCGAGACAGTCCTGCTCGCAAGCACCCCTGACAAAGAAGAACTGCAGGATACGGCGATCGCCCCACCTGGCGCAACTCCCCCAGTTAATCTATCCGAATCTGAACCCAGCCCAATTTACCCCATTGAAGTCAGCGTCACTCCAGAGAGCGATGCCCCTGAAGCGGTGCTGGATGAGGCGATCGCGGCTCCTGCTGAGGAGATATCTGACCCGACGGATGGAGCAGTCCCCATCTCCACCGTCACAGACGCAAACCTGGAGGGTCACTACGCCAGCACGACACCAGAGACGCCCACCGCTCCCTTTCAAATCGCCTCACTGCCAACAGGAATTCCCGCTGCGGCGGTGGACGGCACCTACACCCTGGGCGCGGGCGATCGCGTCCGCATGGACGTGATGAACGTACCCGAATACAGCGGTGAACGGCAGGTGCTGGTGGATGGCAGCCTGAGTCTGCCGCTGATCGGCAATGTGCGCGTGGATGGCATGACAATGGAACAGGCCAGCAGCGTCATCGCTGAACGCTATCGCCCGCTGGTGCGTGGCCCGCTGGTGTCGCTGACGCTGGTACAGCCCCGCCCCTTGCGCGTCAGCATTGCCGGAGAGGTGGTGCGGCCCGGTTCCTATAATCTGACGCTTTCGGGCGATCGCCAGTTCCCCAGCGTCGTACAGGCGATTCAGGCCGCACAAGGTCTAACCCAGGCCGCCAATCTGCGGCAGGTGCAAGTGCAGCGCCCCCGGCGAGGAGCCGCCCCCCAGATGATCACCGTTAACCTGTGGGAGCTGCTGCAAAACGGCGATCTGCGGCAGGATTTAACCCTGCGGGACGGCGATAGCATTTTGATTCCCGCCAGCCGTCAGGTGAACCTGGCGGAGGCGAACCAACTGAGCGCCGCCAACTTCGCAGCCACGGCTCAGCCTGCGATGAACGTGGCGATCGTCGGGGAGGTGCAGCGACCCGGCACCCATCGCCTGGAAGTGAAAGGCGAGGCGGGCGGACAGCCCACCCTGACCCAGGCCATCCAGACCGCAGGGGGGATTACCGCAACGGCGGATATTCGTCAGGTGCAGGTGCGCCGCGCCACCCGTAGCGGCAGCCCCCAGGTGATCAATATCAACCTGTGGCAGTTGCTCCAGTCTGGCGATGTGCAGCAGGATCTGGCACTGCAACAGGGCGACACGATCGTAATTCCCACTGCCACTGCGATGACTCCGGCAGAGGCAACCCAACTGGCCAGCGCCAGCTTTTCCCCCGGTCAGATCAATGTCAGCGTCGTAGGTGAGGTGAACAACCCCGGCAGAATTGCCGTCGCTCCTAACACACCGCTGAACCAGGCATTGCTCACCGCAGGCGGGTTTAACCGTCGGGCCGGACGCAGCGTCGAACTGGTACGGCTCAACCCCAACGGCACCGTCACCCGTCAGCGAATCGAGGTCGATCTGGCGCAGAACGTCAGTGACCAGCGGAATCCTCTGCTGCGAAATAACGACGTGATCCTGATCGGTCGCTCTGGAGCCGCTCGCTTCTCCGATGGTCTGGAGAGTGTTTTAGGCCCCATTTTCAGAATTCTGCCGCTGGTTGGGCTGTTTTAATCCGATTCAGACGTTCAATTGAACATCTCTACCTACCCTCCTGGCATTCTTTCCCTGACCCCTATTCCTTTCTGGCCATCTCATGGAGCACCTCCCCTATCGTCCTGCGATCGCCCCCGACAACAGCAACGGCAACGGCAACGGCAATGGTAATGGCAAATACCCGGCGCGATCGCCCCTTCCACTGCCCCCCCCTTCCCCCCTGTTTGCTGATAAGCAGGACGGAGAAGAACTGTCTCAGGCACTGGCACTGGTACGGCGGCGCTGGCCGTGGATTGTGGGTGTGGCGCTGGTTGTATTTGCCACCAAAAGCTTCACAACCCTGACCCAGACGCCACTCTATGAGGGCAATTTTCAGATTCTGGTGGAACCTGTCACTGCAGACCAGAAGCTGGAGGAACTGACCGTCGGCGGGCAGAACATTGGGCGGGCGGGACTGGACTATCCCACCCAGATCCAGGTGTTACAAAGCCCGGAGCTGATCAACGGGATGCTGAAACAAATGCAGGGTCGCTATCCCGAATTGAGTTACGGGGTGCTGATCAACAATCTGGCGATCGCCCGGTTGCAGGAAACCAAAATTCTGGATGTGCGCTTCCGCAACTCCGACCCGGAGAAAGTGCATTTCGTGTTGCAGCAGTTGGCAGCAGGCTATCTGCGCTACAGCCTGCAGGAGCGGCAGACCAACCTGCGCCAGGGAATTCAGTTTGTAGACAAGCAACTGCCTCAACTGCAAAGCCGTGTAGACCAGCTCCAGCGAGAACTGCAAGCATTTCGGCAGCAGAATGAATTCATTGACCCTGACAGTCAGGGTCAACAACTCATCAGCCAGCGGGGCACACTGGCGGAACAACGACTGCGAGCCGACCAGGAGCTGGCAGCAGTCGCTTCCCGATTTCAGACGCTTCAGAGTGAAGAGGGGGGGATTGCAGCCCTGAAGGACTCAGCCCAGTACCAATCGTTGCTGAGTGAGCTGCGTGAGGTTGAAGTCAAAGTTGCAGAAGAATCGACCCGCTTCCAGGCTTCTAATCCGGCAATTCGGTTACTTCAGGAGAAGCGCAATAACCTGCTGCCGCTGCTGCGCCAGGAGGCGGGCCGGGTGCTGGGGGGGGAGTTAGCTCAGGTGGCCACCGAGATCCAGGAGTTGGAGGTGCGGAGTCAGGCGATCGCCAGCGCTCAGTCCCAACTCGATCAGCAGATCCAGGAACTCCCGGTACTGGCGCGACGCTATGCCGACTTTCAGCGGGAACTCCAGGTGGCGATTGATAGTTTGAATCGATTCCTGGCGACGCGGGAGAAGTTGCAGGTGGAGGCAGCCCAGACCGAAATTCCCTGGCAGCTCATCTCTGCCCCGGTACAGCCGCTGTTTCCGATTTCGCCGGATGTCAATCGCAGCCTGATGATAGGACTGGTCATGGGACTGGTGGCGGGCATGGGGGTAGCGCTGGTGGTGGATAAGCTGGACAACGTATTCCACACCCCCGAAGAGCTGAAGGAGCGCACCAAACTACCGCTGCTGGGCAGTATTCCCTACACCACAGAGGTGGTGTCAGGAGGGAGTGAGGAGTCGGCTCCGGCAGAACGCCCGGTGCGATCGCCGCTCAAACGAGTCCTGACAAAGCTTTGGCCCCCTTCCAGTCGTGCCACCCCCTACGGCTACTATGGCAGTTCCAGTTTGTGGGAGGCGTTCTACCTGCTGCACACGAATGTGCGTATGTTGGGTTCCGATAGCTCGATTCGTTCTGTTCTGGTCAGCTCTGCCCTACCAGGAGACGGAAAATCCACTGTCTCCGTACATCTGGCGCAGGCAGCGGCCACGATGGGGCAGCGGGTACTGATCGTGGATGCAGATATGCGCAACCCCACCGTGAACAAACTGCTGGGTGTTCACAATCTGAAGGGACTGAGCGACTTTATTGCCAACAGAATTCCGGTGCAGGATGTGATCCAGTCAGCGCCGCAGTTACCGAATCTTTACGTTCTGCCTGCCGGACAAATTCCCCCGGACCCCACCAAGCTACTGTCTTCCCAGAAGATGCAGTATCTGATGGAAAAGTTGCCCCAGAGTTTTGATCTGGTGATCTTTGATGCGCCGCCCCTAACGGGATTGGCGGATGCCACCCTGCTAGCAACTCATACGAACGGGATGATTCTCGTTGCCAGTATGGGCAAGACCAACCGCACCGTGCTGGCTCAGGCGCTGGATGCCATTCGCACTGCCCAACTGCCAATTCTGGGAATCGTGGCAAACCGTCTGAAGAGCGGCAATCCGGCAGTTTACGAATATTACTATCGCAACTACTACCACCGGACGGGCGATCGCACTCCAACGGAAACTTAAAAACCCAAAAGTGAGCGGGGGCAGCGCGATTGCGCTGCCCCCGCTCACTTTTGGGTTTATTTGAAGAGACTGCGAGTTTCCCAGAGGGTTTTCTGGAAAACATCGAGATACTGGGAGGCGATCGCCTCTGGTGTGAAGTAAGCCTTCAGGTACCAGCGGCCTGCGTTGCCCATTTGTTCAACCTGGTCGGGGTTACCACTGAGCTGGCGGATAAACTGGGCCAGACCGAGGGCATCGCCGTTGGTGAAGGTGGCACCGCAACGGGCCTGCTGGAGCAGGTCGGTGAGATAGGAGTGGGACTCGCAGACGGCAGCGATGGGACGTCCGGCGGCCAGGGCGGAATAGAGCTTGCTGGGGGCGACAAGACCTTCCATACCCCGGTCGATACTGACGAGAAACAGATCGCAGGCGGTCAGGGAATAAGGGAGATTCTGGCGGTCCTGGTAGGGGAGGAACCGCACATTATCCAGGCTGGCGTTGCGCACCTGCTCGATACACTCCTTGCGCTTGGCTCCATCCCCAATAAACACAAATTGAATGGGTTCGTGACGCAACTCGCAGGCGGCATCAAGGACGGTTTTGAGATCGTGACAGCGGCCCATGTTGCCGGAATAGAGGACGGTAAATTGATGAACCAGTTGATGCTCCTGGGCAAACCAGTTGTCCTGTTTGGCAGACGGTACGATCCAGTCAGGGTCAGCCCAGTTGTGGATTACCACCAGCTTGTCTGCAAGGTCTGGATAGCGCTGGGTAATCCTTTCTTTCATACTGGAGCTGAGCACAATCAACCGCGCCGCCCGTTGCCACACCATGCGATTGGCGGCATTCCACAGGCGAGTCACCCAGTGATGGTGAGGAACGACCCCCAACTGGATAGCAATGTCGGGGTAGAGGTCGTAGATCAAGCAAATGTAGGGGCGTCTGGAAATCAGGTGGGTAAACCATCCGAGGACTGGCAGAAAAGGGGGCGCACTGGTGACCAGAAACAGGTCGTTGCGACGAACCGATCGCACCAGATGCAGCGCCCCCCGCAGACAGAAGATCAGCCCATTAATGGTCTTTCCTCGAATTCGTTTTGACCAGAGGCGGGTCGTGCGCGATCGCCGGACTTTCACCCGGTCAATCTGTTCGACCAGTGGTGCAGTCTCACATTGAAAGGCATACCCCGGCTGTCCGGTAAACACTTCTACATGGACACCCTGTCTACCCAGTTGATGGGCCAATTCCTCAATCAGTTGCCCGGTGGGGGCAAAGTCGGGGGGGAAAAACTGGTTAAGGATTGCTAATCGGATGGGAACTTGCGTTTCATTGCAGGATGTGGTGTGGGTGCGATCAGGGTGTGGAGATCCTGACCGTGACCGCAACCGGGCTACTTCAGTTGGAGCGATCTTTGCAGCATTCCAGGGAGTCGTCTTTGCAAAGGAATTCTTCAGACCTTTCAAACGTGGGAAAAAAAGCATAGGAATAGGCGAGGCTACGTAAACGGGTAGCCCTGAAAGAGGTGGTTCAGGAAGGATGAAATTTAGGAAAATAATTGCCGCTACTACTGGGTTTAGGGGCGTACCCACGGTAGTGCATAGAGGCAAGGACGCGAACCCTACAAATTCTTACAGCGGAGAAGAAATTGATCCGGACAGAGACTGCGCTCCCAGTGTGTGGAAATTAGGTGAAATTACGTAGGAATATAAAGAAACTGTAAATCCACGCAGGAGAATGTTCACATATGGCGCGGTTTTGTGAATGATTGTGTTGAATCGGGGTAATGCTATCGGGAAATACGGAGACAGACACTGTTCTTATTAACTTGAAACCAGGTCGGTTTGTGAAGTCTACCTGTCTCACAGGTTGTCTATCGTGGCTCACAGAAGGATTACCGATCGCCCCGGATTCCCTCCGTTTTTTTCCGGTTTGTTTCTCACTCTGCACGTATAGAAAAGAGGAGTCGGGATCAAGGCGGGGCGTCCACTGCAGTATCCAACTCGAACAAAATTTGATCAGCCAAAACACTGATTTTTTTAGTTAGAGGAGCTGGACTTTGACGGTCATTTTGATCTCAGTCCCTCCCCGAAACTTGCTTCCATTTTGCTATTTCTGCACCGGGAGGAAGTTCTTTTGCAGAGAAGGTGTGACCGAAATCGTAAACGCTCCCAGCGGCGTGCTATCTACTGTCCAATTCACGGCTGCTATCTCGATAGCGTCAGTCAGAAACATAGATTATTTACCGATCGCGCCAAAGATCTACAACAGCGGGGGATGGGTCGTCAGCGATCGCTGCTGTTAATCGCCACTCACACAGCAGTTCAACTGGAGAGTGAATGGTTAGAAGCATTCTGGTGTGAACAGTGTCAGCAACGCAAGTGGTATCACATCCATAAAGTGGGCGATCGCCAGTACAAGGTAGCGGTGGCTTCACTAGAGCTGTGGCAGCAGGCGGAGGGCATGATTCACCCGGATGGCAATCCTTCAGTAAGTGAATTCACCCGGCGTCATGCCAGACGAATCGGGCATCACGGGATTAAGGATTTTGCAGTCATTCACTAGGGGACAGCATTGGCGCAGGAAACACCCAGATTGCCCCATCCCAGCCTGCACCAATGCTTGGGTGGCTTGGATTTCGCTTCTGGTTCTCCTACTTATGGGAGAGGGGTTGGAGGATGAGGGGAAAGGACTTGTCAGTCAATCAGTCATTCATCTTGAGCCAACGAAAGACATCATTGGCCGACCATTTCAAATCAATGGTCTCCAGAACTATCAGCGGATCATCGTTCTGGCATAGTTCAGGAAATTTATCTTTCACCAGAATCAGAATGGACTGATCCTCCGGGTCAATTAACCAACCCAGTTTGCAACCAAACTTCAAGCAATGAACGATATTCGCAGTTACCCGATTCGAACGCTGCTCAGGCGAGAGGATTTCAATCACCCAATCGGGTGGAATAAACACATCATCCAGGAGAACACCCTTCTGATCACACTCAATGTGCTCCCAACTCAGAACTGCGATATCGGGCACCAGGGAGCGGTTGCCGAAGCTGCATCTCAGCTCTGGAAAAGCATAGGCGACCTTTGCAGGTTTGGCGATGGCGTTGATTGCCGTACAAAGCTCACTGTGCAGCAGAGAATGCTTACGCTTGGGCATGGGCTTTTGAAAAATCTTGCCATCGATATACTCACTCGCAGGCTTGGTTTCCGGCAGTGCGAGAAATTCTTCCAGAGTAATGGGCTGAGTTACTGCGACCATGAACGTCGAGCCTTAAACCGGGCTAGCATCCCTCAGTATAAAGGATCTGCTTTTTAATAAAATCCCAGTTTTCGACTGGCGCGGC
>CAZVXA010000223.1:0-9404 GCA_964630955.1 uncultured bacterium
ATGGGTGGATGGGTGGATGGGTGGATGGGTGGATGGGTGGATGGGTGGATGGGTTTATTGGAGGGTGGTATTGGGTGTGCCGAATAGATGGTTGAGATGATCGCGAGTTAAAGTTCGGTTCCAGCGATGGAGTTGATGCAGGGCGGTGAAACAGGTGAAGGCGAAAGTGATGCGATTTTGCCAGGACCAGGTGGGCCAACCGAGGACGACCGACATGCGATCGAGGGTACCGATGAGGCTGCTGCGATCGCGGCTGTATTTCACCTTGCCCTGCATGGCTTTGAGCAGGGTGAGGCTGGCGTTGAGGAAGGAGGTTTCGGGGTAGGCCCAGACACCGAATCCCCAGAACTTGGTCATGTGGTTGATTTCATCGAGCACCAGTTCCTCCAGAATCAGGTGTAGGGTGCCCGTCGTGTGGGCCATCATCCACAGGTAGAGGCAGGTTGCGCCGTATTCGGTGAGCACCCGGTGCAGTCCGTGGCGGTACAGGTCAGCACGAGGCCCTTGGGAAGGTTGATACTGGCGCACAACATGGGGACTGGGGGTTAATTTTTCGCCGCTCAGTTGGGTGTAGATTTTCATCAGGGCGGGAGTGTGCTGACGTTCTTCCTTTTCCCACAGTCCCAGTTCAATGAGATCTCCTTCCGCATTGACGGTGCCGCCCACAAAGCGAGCCAGATGCGGATGCAGGTGTTCCAGATAGCGCCGACTGGTCTGGGTGTAGCCCCGGATGGGAGCTTCTGTATCGATGGCTCCCTTGAGAACGGCCAGAATTGTGGGGAGTTTGATGCCAACGACCTGGTCAGGTGCGATCGCCTGCCAATCAATCGCTTTCCAGTGTCGTGGCTGCGGCTGAAGAAACTGTTGGGGCAGTTCGTTGAGGCGATCGTTGAGCTTCTCTTGAGAGAGATAGTAATGATTAAGTTGACGAATACGCTGTTGAATTTGGAGAAAGTTTGGTTTCGAATGGGAGAACGCTGTGAATGAATCAGTTGATTGAATAGAAACGGTTTGAGTCATGGTTGTGTGAGGTAAAGGATTTCATCGCTGATGTGTTTGCTGTCAGCTTATATCTCCTCATTCCCTGCTGTCAGTCGGCGAAAGTCGGTAATTCTTCTCACGAATCAACGTCGGGAAAAGTCGGAAAGTCGGATTGCCAGTCGGTCGCCTGTTGACTAATCATCTGTGAAATGCACCGCAGAGGCGCAGAGAGCGCAAAGGGTCTACTCTGTGTCCCCTGCGCCTCTGCGGTGAACCAAATCCTCTGTAAATTTCAGGAATCCAACCGATCCCCCGTGTAGAACCCGAAAATGCGTTGCACCATCTCAATATGACCCCTGAAACCATAGTGGCGTGGCTCAACCGTCTTGTGATTACCCGAACAGGCAAATGTTTGAGCGATCTGGAACGCACGATTCTCCAACACGTCTGGCAGGGCACCCGCTACGTCGAAATTGCCACTCACTACGGCTGCACTGAAGGCCACGTCAAGGATGTCAGCTCCGCCCTCTGGCAATTCCTCTCACAGGAATTCGGCGAAAAAATCACCAAAACTAACTTCCGCAGTGCGATCGCCCGCTATTACCACCATCTTTCCTCATCATTCTCTCCACCCCAAAGTACAGATGTAGCAATCGCCAGCTCAGTTGTGTCTTCATTGCAGCCAGTCTCAACCGCCTACCGCGCTCCTACTTCCCCTCCATCCTGCATCGCCTGTAACCCACTACCCATCAAAGCTCCCCCATCTGCGTCCAGCGTTCGACTCATCGCTCACACCGAGGTCTGCGTTCATCCGCGTTCATCTGCGTGCCTGATCGGTCGTGCCTCCTCAATCTCCCACCTCACCCACCTGATCGACCAGGGAACTAAAGTTATTGTTATTCAGGGAGAAGGCGGCCTGGGCAAAACGACCCTGGCTCAGCAATACCTCCAGACCCAGGGCTTCGATCTCGTCCTGGAACTCCTGATGGCAAAGGAACCCCAAAACCTGGTCAGCGCTGAACGGGTGGTTGAAGAGTGGCTACAGCAAGATTTTGGCCTGGAGCCGGGAACCGAATTCGGTGTTTCTCTGGCCCGTCTGAAACGACAACTCCACACCCGCCGTATCGGAATTCTGCTGGATAACCTGGAGCCTGCGCTGGATAGTCGGGGGCATTTTGTCTCCCATCACCGCAGCTATGTTGAGCTACTGCGCGTGTTATCGGATGCAAGGGTGCAGTCTGTGACGCTGGTGACCAGCCGCGATCGCCTCTGTGAAGCCAGCCTCAATGTGACGCATTATCGTTTGCCTGGATTAGATCAAGCGGCATGGCACCAGTTTTTCCAGAGTTCAGGGATTCAGGTGAGTCCCCATCAGATGTCAATTCTTCAGCAACTGCATCATGCCTGTGGCGGCAATGCGAAGGCGATGGGCTTGTTGTGCGGTCTGATTCAGGCCGATTTTGAGAATAATCTGGACGCTTATTGGCGGGAGCACCGGGATGATTTGCTAATAGCGGCTGATTTGAAAGATTTGGTGTCCAGTCAGGCCGATCGTCTGCAAATGCTGGATCCACAGGCATACCGTTTGTTCTGTCGGTTGGGGTGCTATCGGTATCAGGCGATTCCAACTTTGCCGATGTCGGCACTGACCCATTTGTTGTGGGATGTGTCTGCAACAGAGCATCGTCAGGTGATCGCATCCCTGCGCAATCGTTCCCTGGTGGAATACCGCAACGGCGAGTACTGGCTGCACCCGGCTGTGCGATCGGAGGCCGTCCTGAGGTTGCGGAAGCAGCCTGATGCCAGCGGTCAGCTTGCATCAGGCGAATGGGAAATGGTGCATCGCAGAGCAGCTGAATTTTGGACACAAAGTATCCTGTCGATTGAAACGACTCAGGATGCCTTGCAGGCATTGGAAGCCTACTATCACTACGTTGAAATTCAGGACTTTGAAGCTGCTGGACGAGTTCTGCTAAAAAGCCGGAATAATCAGTGGAAACAGTATTTGCCCCTGGGTAGCACGTTGTACCGGATGGGTTTGATTCAGCCCGTCATTGCTGCCATTACGCAGGTGATTGAGAATGTGCAGGTGAATCATCAGTTAAGCGAACTGTACAACATTCTGGGGGATGTCTGGTGGATTACAGGCGAGATTCACCAAGCAATTGACTGTCAGGAAAAAACAATTGCGCTGGTGACTCCTGCTTTGCAGTCCTTACCCGATATTCCAGAGAACAAACACACGCGCTACTACCTGAAAATGCTGGCGATCGACTCACTGCTCAGTATTGGTCTATATCGAGTAGATCGATGGGAGTTGACGGCGGCGGCTGAATTGTTTCAACAGGTGATCCAGCATAGTCAGAATACTGCTCACCAGCAATGGGCTGACAAGGCTGCGATCTGTCTTGCCTGGGTCAACTCTCATCTGGGCATACCACAATCCCTGGAGCAATTGACCGCATCGGTGATCACTGCCCAGTCGGAAGACCAGGTGGGGCGGTTCGCTTACTTTATGCAAATTTTGGGTCAAACCTATGTCAATGCAGGGCAGTTCGAGCAAGCGATGCCGCTGTTTCAGAAGGCCCTGGCGTTCGCTGAGGCAGGATATTACAAACAGATCCAGGCCCGCAGTCTGACGGGAATGGCAGAGGTCTACCGTCACCAGGGGGAATTTGACAGGGCGATCGCCTGCCACACCAGCGCGATCGATTTGCTGGAGCGAATTGGGGCCAGATGTGATTTAGCAGAGGCGCTATTTCAGCAAGGAATCACCCATCAAAGAATGGGAGATATGAAAAACTGTCGAGTGAACTGTGAACAGGCGATGGAATTATTTCAGGCAATGAGCGCACCTCGGCAGGTGGAAAAAGTGGCGGCGTTTGGGCGATCGCTATGCAGTCGCTCGTAGTGGTCTTCTGCATTGTGGGGCGGGCAAGATGCCCACCCCTGAGAAACGCTATAAGGGGTTTGCTATAAAATATTGCTCCGGCAATTAATATAGAATGCTGTGTCTGGGCGCGCGAAGCGCGCCCAGACACAGCATTCTATTTAGGGGGTTGCCATAAAATAAAATCCCAGTAAAACCCCAGTTTTCACTTGGCGCGGCTTAGCCGCGCCAAGTGAAAACTGGGGTTTTATTAAACAGTAGATCCCTTAGTCTTTTGGGGCGCATCCGTGCGCCCAAGAATTATGCGCCTACGGGTGTCTTCGCTTCGTCAGCAGCCTTCTGACCATCGGACATCAGAGACTCACCTTCGATGAAGGAGCGCAGCATCCATGCCATTTCTTCATGCTGCTCCATCAGGCCGGTAATGAAGTCTGTCGTCCCTTCATCGTGGAATTCTTCGCTGCACTGGTCAATCTGTTCGCGGAAGTTGCGGATGATGGTTTCGTGGTCTTCGACCAGACGGGCTACCATTTCGGTCGCTAATGGCACAGTGCCAGGGGTTTCTTTAACGGTTGCCAGATCCAGGAAGCCCTGAGCGGTGCCAATGGGGTAACCACCCAGCGTACGAACCCGCTCTGCAAGGCTGTCGATGTTCTCGGTCAGTGCCTGGTACTGCTCTTCCCACAGTTCGTGCAAACTGCGGAACTGTGGACCAACCACATCCCAGTGATACTTTTTGGTCTTAATCAGCAGCAAGTAGGCATCTGCAATGTCTTTGTTTAGCAAATCGATGACACCCTGACGCTGTTCCTCGCTAAGGCCGATGTTGATTTTACGCATTGCTTCCTAATTAATTAACGCTCCACTTCCTAATTCACCAGAAGCAGCGGGTTAAGGGCATCTCTCCATCAGAAGATTCAACAGTAGAAAAGTTCTGTCTAATTACACACATAGCGCTTCGCGCTGGGATAAGGTACAGATTTTTGAGAGAGAGCCGCGCGGAGCGCGGCTCTCTCTCAAAAATCTGCACTTCACTAGAGCGAGAAACGCAATAGGCATAAAGGCTGATCATCAGAAATGGCTCGGTGTCTTGCACCGAGCCATTTCTGATGATCAATCTTCAACTGTTCCAGGCCGGATGAGTGAGTAGCGAAGACATCACCCGCACCCCCCGCAACTGGTTCGAGAGAGGCAAATGGCCTTTGGGGGCAGACAGATCCCAGGTGAACCCACCGGGGTAACGGGTCCAGTTATTCCCGGACTTCCAACCGATCAGGGGCCACAGTTTTTCCCAGTTCTTTCCAGTGGCCAGCCAGAGTTCTCGCTGCACAGAAAAGCCAAATTTGCCTTCGGAATAAACGCGCCACAGGGTATTAATCGTTTGCAGGTCTTCACTGGGGAACTGCTCGACCTCGGTAAAATAGAGCCATCGGCGCTGATTGGTTCCGCCTCCTGCCAGTTCACACATTTTTTCTAGTGTGAGTCGATCGGCAGCTTCGAAATCCTGACATGCCAGCAGGGGTTGCAGGGGAGAGTAGTCGATGTTGCGCAGTGATCGCACTTCAACCAGGCCACGCGGAAACTGGCTCTGTAAAAACTCGTTGACGGTCGAAAGATTGGCCGCAACCAACCGCTGGTAAGCGCAACCCTCCACAGCGCTGGGGGGAACCGATCGCCGCTCCTGCAAAAAGCGCATCAATACCTTCAGACCCTTTTCACCCTTCTCTGAGGCATCTTTGACGAGTTGCAGTTGGTTTTTCTCCGATTCAGCTCGTAGCCCAGTCAGGAAGCTTTCAATAAATTCGGCGACATCAGGCGAAACGTCTTCTGCGGCAAGGTTGAGGTTTGCGGTCAGGTCATCCATGATTTATTAAAGCAATACTGATGATCCGGGCGTAATTAAAAAATGCCTTTTCTCTATTGTAGAGTGGGGAGCGCCAGAACTACTGAAGTCGCTGTTATATCTGATCAAGAAGTGGCGCAGTGCTTTGCACCGCGCCACTTCTTGATCATGGGTTCTTCCTACTTACTGGAGTTTTGACTATTTTTTCTACAATGCCGCGAAACGCTCTCTACGAGAGCGTTTCGCGGCATATTTAATTCCAGCGCCAATTTTCTCCAAAACGCTGACGCAGTCAGCGTTTTGGAGAAAATTGGCGCAATTTAGTCAAAAGTCCAGTTACTGACGTGGCTCCGGTAATCCCAGGATGCGGTTGATAATGGCTGTTGTAGAGCTGGGGACTTCGACCTCAACTAGTTCCACTCGTCCGCCATATCCCAGCACGATTTGCGCCTCTGGCAGTGCCTCCAGGGAATAGTCTCCCCCTTTGACATAGATATCTGGCTTCAACGCCTGCACCAGCGCCTCAGCCGTATTCTCAGAAAACAACACCACGGCACTGACGGCGCTCAGTGCCGCCACGACCTCCGCTCGCTGATCCTCAGGGACAATGGGGCGAGGGGGTACTCCAGGGCGAGACGGCTTGATCTGCTGTACGGAACTATCGCTGTTGAGGCCAACTACCAGCGATCGCCCCAGTTCCCGTGCCGCCTTCAGGTAGCGCACATGCCCCGCGTGAATCAGGTCAAAACAGCCGTTTGTCAGCACCAGGGGACGCCATTGGTCGGGAGACCGGGCGATCGACTGGTGCAGATCGGCAAGGCCGTAGATCATGATTCTTCGGCTTCGGTGGGGGGATGGTAGCCCCGCTCAAAGGCATAGCGGATGAGCTGGGAGCGATTCTCCAGGCTAAGTTTGCTGAGAATATTGCTGAGGTGAGTCTGAACCGTGCGGGGACTGACAAACAGGCGATCGCCGATTTGCTTATTGGTGTAGCCCTGGATCACTTCCCAGAAAACCTTTTCTTCAGCGGGCGTCAGCGGTAGGGGAGTGGTTGCTGTAGTGGCGGCTGGAGCAGCTTCTGCGGTGGCAACCGTTTGCTGCATCAGGCGGACAATTTCCGTGTGAATGCGTCGCGATCGCTCCAGTTGCGCCTCAATCTTGGCCACCAGTTCCTTGGGTTCAAAGGGCTTTACCAGATAGTCATCTGCTCCCATCTGGTGGCCCTGTACCCGGTCATCCACCGCCTTGCGGCTCGACAGGAAAATGAATGGCACCAGTTGGCCGGAGCGGGTCGCCCGCAACCGACGGCAAAACTCCAGCCCATCCATTTCTGGCATCAGCACATCGGACACCACCAGATCAGGTGGATTGTCCTCAAACAATTCCAGCGCTTCCTTGCCGGAGCGAGCTTCTTGCACCAGGTAGCCCCGATTTTGCAGGTAGCGGATGAGGGCAGTCCTGAGGGTAACGTCGTCGTCAACGAGTAAAATCCGTTTCATTCCAGCTCCTCTGCAGGGACTGCCAGGCGAGCAGTAGTGGCGGTAGTATCTCCATGTATGCTCAGATTGCCCAACTTCTAAGGGATTCTAACGGGTGAGGTGGAGCAGGGCGGGGGCACTTTCTACTACACCATAACCAAAGAGCATTAAAGCCCATCAAATTCTCCCGGATGTAGCATTCACAAGTTGGTGCTGAAGGGGTTTGAGGAGTTGACCTCAGGTAAAGGGAGGCAACACTGAACCCGATGCAGGCCACCGATAAGGATTGCTGTAGCTCTATCATACGAAATCTTACTGAAAAACCCACATTTTTCTATGAAGACGTGTAAATCAGGAGATTGCCAGCAATGAAATTACCTGTGTTGTGTGGACGGTTCCCCTCGCTTAGCGGGGGGAACCGTCCACACAACGAGTATCTTCTTTTGCGGAAATCTCCTTAAATGGGCCACTGTGGCTCCTGTTTCCTTTAGTGCCTATCCAAAAGACCAAATTCTGGAGGGCGCGCCCTCCAGAATTTGGTCTTTTGGATAGGTTCCTGGTGCATCAGCAGGATAAAACGATTCTGTGCAATAGCAACACATTGCAGGGCGATCGCGTAGCATAATTTGGGGGATAGGAAGCTCCATTGCTTGAGTGTTCCCGCCGTCGAGAGTCGCTATAGAGAGTCGCTACACGCCATGTACGAGAAAATTACGCCCCCTGCATCGGGTACTCGAATCACCTTCAAGAGCGGTGAGCCAATCGTTCCAGATGACCCAATCATTCCATTTATTCGAGGTGACGGCACGGGGGTAGATATCTGGCCTGCTGCCCAAAGAGTTTTTGATGCGGCAATAGAAAAAGCCTACGGCGGAATGCGCAAGATCGTCTGGTTTAAGGTCTATGCCGGAGATGAAGCCTGTGAGGTGTACGGTACCTATCAATATCTGCCGGAGGACACCCTGGCCGCTATCCGAGAGTACGGCGTCGCGATTAAGGGGCCGCTGACGACTCCGATTGGCGGCGGCATCCGATCGCTGAACGTTGCCCTGCGTCAAATTTTTGACCTCTACGCCTGCATTCGTCCCTGCAAATACTACGCAGGGACACCCTCTCCCCATAAAACACCCGATAAGCTGGATGTTATTATTTACCGGGAGAATACGGAGGATATCTATCTGGGAATTGAGTGGAAACAGGGCAGTGAGGTGGGCGATCGCCTGATCAAGCTCCTCAACGAAGACCTGATTCCCGCCACCCCAGAACACGGCAAGAAGCGCATTCCCCTGGATTCCGGCATTGGTATCAAACCCATTAGCAAGAAAGGCTCCCAGCGGCTTGTGCGCCGCGCCATGCGTCATGCCTTACGGCTACCCCCCAACAAACAGATGGTGACCCTGGTTCACAAGGGCAATATCATGAAGTACACCGAGGGTGCGTTCCGCGACTGGGGCTATGAGCTGGCTACCTCGGAGTTTCGCAATGAGTGCGTGACCGAGCGGGAGTCGTGGATTCTCAGCAATAAGGAGAAGCAGCCTGATTTGAGTGTCGAGGACAACGCCCGCCAGATCGAACCGGGCTATGATGCCCTCACCGCTGAGAAGAAGGCGCAGGTGTGTGCCGAAGTGCAGGGCGTCCTGGACAGCATCTGGGAAACCCACGGCAACGGCCAGTGGAAGAAAAAGGTGATGGTGAACGATCGCATTGCTGACAGTATCTTCCAGCAGATCCAGACCCGTCCTGATGAGTACTCGATTCTGGCGACGATGAATCTGAACGGTGACTATCTGTCGGATGCAGCAGCAGCGATCGTTGGAGGGTTGGGTATGGGACCAGGGGCGAACATTGGCGATGAGTGTGCCATCTTTGAGGCCACCCACGGCACCGCCCCCAAACACGCGGGTCTGGATCGGATCAACCCCGGCTCTGTGATTCTCTCCGGTGTCATGATGCTGGAGTATCTGGGCTGGCAAGAGGCTGCTGACCTGATCAAGCAGGGCATTGGTGGGGCGATCTCCAGTGGCGAGGTGACCTATGACCTGGCCCGCCTGATGGAACCCCCGGTGGAGCCATTGAAGTGTTCGGAGTTTGCCGAGGCGATCATCCGGCACTTCTAATAAAACCCACAGTAAAGAAGTGGGGGGGGGGGGGGGGCCCCCCCCCCCCGGGGGTGGGGGGGGTTTTTTGGGGTTTTAATGTGAGGGGGGCCAGG
>CAZVXA010000223.1:9414-10907 GCA_964630955.1 uncultured bacterium
TTGGTGGCCCCCCTCCCCCATCCCTACAAAAAAAACACCCCCCCCCCCCCCCGGGCGCCCCCCCCCCCCCCCCCCCCCCCCCACTTCTTTACTGTGGGTTTTTGAGCAGATATATCAGGACAGGAGCCATCGATAAATTCCTAAGCAATCGACAAAGACAAACAGCCCACCGGAATAACAGATCATTGTCGAATCAGCTTTGAGTAGACTGGCGACCAGCATTTGACTGGAGCTTAGTGCGAGAAAAATAAATCCATAGCCGCTGTTGGGTGTATTGGAGGCGAGGAGGATGCCACCCAGGATCGCGCACAAACTGCTGGAGTATTGCAAGTATTTGATTTTAGATTTGGGAATGTTAAGCCCGGATTGCATAGTACTCGGTGATTAGATCGTGATATCAAGTGTGCCCGTTCAGTCTTTTCCCTACAACAGAAGATTAGGCACTTAAGCAAGAACTTAAGTAAGTAGGCGTGGAAAAAGTTGAAACCCCAAAAGCGGTTCCGCCCTGAGCGAAGTCGAAGGGCGGAACCGCTTTTGGGGTTTCAAGCTTAATCGCGTCTACCTACTGAGCTGTGTCCCAGCGATGGATCCTGGTCTCAGCGATCACTTTCCTAATATAGCGATCGCTCTCACCAATGGTATGGACGCAGGGCTATTTCATTCTCAAATCAATCCTGATATGGGATGAGCAGGGTAGGATGGGCAAAGCGAAGCGTGCCCATCAATGCATACGAATGGTGATGGGCACGGACTGCCGTCCTTTGCCCATCCTACCGTTCAACTTTGGGTCAATTCATACCCCAAATCGAGAATGAAACGATCCTGGGTATGGACGAAAGCACCCGTTGCAATTTGAACAATCTGGGGAAGATTGAGATAAGGCGATCGTCGATCGTAACCGTAGGAGCTATCAACGGTATGGGAATTATTATCGGCATCAGTTTTCTTATACTCGTTCTGGTTGGGATATTGGCCTGTGCTGTCACCTTCATTTCGACCTATCGTAATCGCAAGTATCGTCTGTATCGGTTTGTGAGCATCTTTTTCTTTGTTGTTGGGCCGATTCTGCCGATCTTCTTTTCTACACCTACATCGGTTGTTACCAGCGAATTTCACAAAGAGCTTGAGTACTTTATCGCTGCAACATTTTCCCTCACCAATGCAGTTGTCGCCGTTGGCTCTCTACTGTTAATCATCCCCTTGTTTATCCGCAATAACGTAGCACGAATTGCATCGGCTGCAAGTTGGGGGCTTCTGTCCGCCTATGCCGTCAATATCATTCGGATGATGATCCTTATAGGCTTGAAATAAAATCCCAGTTTTCACCTGACGCGGCAAAGTCGCGGTATGCGTTTAGCGTCTCTCGCGTGCCCCTGTGCCGCAGGGACACGCGAGGAGTGCATCCCATTTTGCAAATTTCCAAACCCAGTTTTGGGGGGGGGGGGGGGGGGGGGGGGGGGGCCCCCCCCCGCGGGGGGGGCCCCCCCCCCCCC
>CAZVXA010000224.1:0-7592 GCA_964630955.1 uncultured bacterium
CCCAAATTCTGGAGGGCGCACCGCTACCGCGGCGCGCCCTCCAGAATTTGGGTTTTCGGTTTTTGGATAGGCACTAAGTTTACTGGAGTTTTGACTATTTTCCCTGTAATGCCGTGAAACGCCCTCTGCGAGGGCGTTTCACGGCATATTTGATTCTAGCGCCGATTTCCTCCAAAACGCTGACGCAGTCAGTGTTTTGGAGGAAATCGGCGCAATTTAGTCAAAAGTCCAGTAAGTAAGTAGGCGTGGAAAAAGTCGAACCCCAAAAAGCTGTTCCGCCCTGAGCGAAGTCGAAGGGCGGAACAGCTTTTTGGGGTTCAAGTTGAATTGCGCCTATCTACTTACTGGCCCGAATTCCTCATCTCCCGTTCAATCGCCTGAACGTGTTTAAGAACCTTCGCAGCTTCCCTAACCAGACCTGGATATCTATTAGTTAACTGTTGAGTTGCTTCCTTGGCAGAGCATCCCTGACGAATCAAACTCCTAATCTCTTGATTGAGCTGATCGTAGGGTGATTTCATGAATTATCATTCATCCGCGAACGACAATCCCTTCTACATAAACGAATTGAGCAATCTGGAAGATTTCAGAAGGAAATGATTAATATCAATCACTACCTGAGGCTCGCTCTTTTCTTTCCTTTTCCTGGCGTTCCTTAAGCAATCGTTTTGAAGTCTCTACTTGGTGACTGTAATCATTCACGAATTTTTCAGCTTCGGAGCTTGTCTCGCAACCATCCTGCTGATGTTGTTCCACTGCTTTTTTAAGCCAACCGAAGGCAGCCATTTGAACTTCTTCCACCAAGTACCTACGTCCACATTCTCCAGAGATACGTAGCCTGATCCGGAGGATTTACTCCTTTTTGTCTAAAAATTTGGTATATTTGTACTATAGCAGATATGCTTCATATAATATTTGTTCGGATACTCCCGCTATTAAATAGGTAGGCGTGATTCAGCTTGAAACCCACAAAGCTGTTCCGCCCGCTGCGCGGGCGGAACAGCTTTGTGGGTTTCGACTTTTTCCACGCCCACTTACTTACTTCTCTTCTTTGGGAGCAGAAGGCTACGTGAATTGTTTACTATGATCTCAACAAGCACCCTCGTTCGAGAAGTCGCTGCGATGTCTTATCTATCTGAGCAAATCTTGCAAACCATAGAAGCACTACCTGAAGAAGACCAGCAGCAGTTCTTAGGTTTTGTGGAGTTCCTATGAACCAGACGGCAGAAGGTCATGACAACTCAGCCTGAACCTGCACAGCGCTCGTTTTTGGAGGTTGCGCGTGCTTCGATTGGTACTAGGCAAGGGCCAGGAGACCTTTCCACTCATTCAGTCTATATGCATCAATATGGATAAGTTAGCGCATTATCGTCAGACCATTCAGGCGTTGTTAACTGACTACGTCAAAACTCCCATTGCCAATGGGGAAATTGAATCACAGACAGTCTTCGATGTTCAGAGAGACCACTATCAGGTGATGGATGTGGGTTGGGATGGCCACCGACGGGTTCATGGGTGTGTCCTGCATCTTGATATTAAAGATGGGAAAATTTGGATTCAGCACAATGCGACTGAGATCCGAATTGGCCATGAGTTAATGGCAAGAGGAGTACCCAGAGAGGACATTATTCTGGGCTTTCAGCCCTCCTACGCACGAGAATATACAGAATTTGGGGTGGCGCGTTAAGTCAGGTGCGCTCGATCGCTACTACACCTGGGTCACAATTGGAGGATGATAATCCTCATCCACCCCACCCCGATCGCTCATGACTGCAAAGTCCCCCACCCCCATCCTCTGGCCTCAAGTCTGGGGATTATCCACCATACAGGGAGCTGTCATTCTCACCTGGGTCATCTATAACCTCTATCTACCGGGACTGCTCGGCCAATTTGGCATTCCAGCCACCGCAGCCACCATACTGCTCCTGGTCGAGAACCTGCTGGGGGCCATCATGGAACCTGTCATGGGTAGCCTTTCCGATCGCGCTCAGCGCTGGATTGGCACTCGCTTTCCCATGATTGCCGCTGGGGTCATCCTGTCGGCCACCTGTTTTCTGGCGATTCCGGCGATCGCCATCTGGAGCGAGCCATCCGCCGCAGGGCAACGGCTGCTACTGCTGATGCTGGTCACCTGGGCACTGGCAATGACGATCTTTCGCAGTCCAGCACTGTCGCTGCTGGGGCGGTACGCCTACGGTAGTGGACTGCCACAAGCCGCCAGCATTCTGACGCTGGTGGGGGCAGTCGCAGGGGCAACGGCTCCCCTGGCGAATCAATGGATTCTCGGTCTGGGTGCGCCTTTTGCTTTTGGATTGGGCAGTGCCGTACTCCTGGGATCGGCTTTCGCTCTACGATCGGTGCAGCCCCCCCAATCCCCAACCGAACGGGGCATGGTGCCCGATCGCGCTTCGGTGTCGATCCCACGGTTGATGCTGATCTTTGTCACTGGGACAGGGGTTGCCATCGGGTTCCGCTGCATGATGCAAACCCTGCCGCTGGTTGTCCAGAAACTGCCGGGAGCCAATGCCAGCGTGTTTCTGGGATTAATCTTTGTGGCGATCGCCCTCACCGCTCTCCCTGCAGGCAAACTAGCCGCTCGGATGGGCAACCGCAACGCCATGATGCTGGGTTTGGGGGTGCTGGCGATCGCGCTTCTGCTTTTACTGGTGGCCACGCAGTCGGTGGCAGTGGGTCTGCTGGCGATCGCCCTGGGTGCCGCCTTTAGTCTGGTTTCCAACGGGACGTTGCCCTATGCGCTGTCGCTGGTGCCCCCGGCAAAAGCGGGACTGGGAACGGGGATGTACTTCAGCGGAGGGGCGATCGGACTGTCGCTGTTCTTCAGTCTAGTGAATACGGGTTCTGCGGTGGCGGGAGCGGTAATTGGGGCGATCGGGTTTGTGGCGGCAGGAGTGAGTATTGCAGTGAGTTATCGATAAAACTCCCGACCTCCAGAGCGTTAGACTAACCTGTGTAGAGAAATGCTCCAGAAGGACAGCGAATGCAGGCAACGACGGACGTACAAAAAAGGGTAGAAGAACTGCGCGGAATTCTCAACCGGGCGAGCTACGAATATTACGTGCTGGATGCGCCGCAGTTGCCCGACCCTGTGTATGACCAGCTCTATCGAGAGCTGCAAGACCTGGAGGCAAACTATCCCGAACTGGTGTCGTCCGACAGTCCAACCCAGCGCGTGGGAGAGCGGCCTGCAACGCAGTTCACCTCGGTGAAGCACAACGTGCCGCTGTACAGTTTAGAGAATGCGTTTAACAACGAGGAACTGGCGAATTGGCAGACGCGATGGCAGCGGGTTGCACCAGAGACAAAGGAATTTGAATATGTCTGTGAATTAAAAATTGATGGTTCTGCGATCGCCCTCACCTACGAAAATGGGTTGCTCACCAGAGGCGCGACGAGAGGCGATGGCGTCATGGGGGAAGACATTACTCAGAATATTCGAACGATTCGAGCGATACCATTGCGGTTGATGGGCGATCGCATCCCACCGCATCTGGAAATTCGGGGAGAAGCGTTTCTGCCATTGGACGTATTTCAGCAAATTAACCAGGAGCGGGAAGAAGCGGGTGATCCCCTATTTGCCAACCCCCGCAACGCGGCAGCGGGGACGCTGCGACAGTTAGACTCGCGGATTGTGGCACAACGTAAGTTGGATTTCTTTGCGTACACGCTGCACTTTCCGGGGCTGAATGACGAAGATATGCAGGTGGGAGATGAAGAAAAACCAGATGCCTCCCAGACGCCGCCCATTCCCCAAACGCAGTGGCAATGTCTGGAGTTACTTCAGCAGATGGGGTTCCGGGTAAATCCAAATCGTCAGTTTTGTAAGTCCCTGGAGGAGGTGCAGGGTTACTGCGATCGCTGGGAGAAAGCCCGCTTCGAGCTACCCTACCTGACCGACGGGGTTGTGATTAAAATCAATGGTCTGGATTTGCAGAAGCGGCTGGGTTTCACGCAGAAGTTCCCGCGCTGGGCGATCGCCCTCAAGTACCCCGCCGAAGAGTCGCCCACCGTTGTTGAGGACATCTTTGTCAATGTGGGCCGCACGGGGGCGGTGACTCCGGTGGCAGATTTGCGTCCGGTGCCACTGGCGGGAACCACCGTTTCGCGGGCAACCCTGCACAATGCGGATTTCATTGCGGAACTGGATGTGCGGGTGGGGGATACGGTGATCGTCCGTAAGGCAGGGGAAATTATCCCCGAAGTAGTGCGGGTGCTGACAGAACTGCGGCCTGCTGAGACGCAGCCATTCCAGATGCCGACCCATTGCCCAGAGTGTGGTCAGCCCGTGGTGAAACCAGAGGATGAGGCGGTGACCCGCTGTATTAACACCTCCTGTCCGGCGATTCTGCGGGGGGCGCTGATCCATTGGGCGTCGCGGCAGGCAATGGATATCAACGGGCTGGGGGAGAAGTGGGTACAGCAGTTTGTCGATCGCGGTCTGCTGCACACGGTGGCCGATCTGTACGACCTGACGGTGGAGCAGTTGATTCCCGTAGACCGGATGGGGAAAAAGTCGGCGCAGAACCTGGTGGAGGCGATCGCCCGTTCCAAACAGCAGCCCTGGTCGCGCGTTCTATTTGGGTTGGGCATTCGCCATGTGGGAAGCGTGAATGCGCAGCTCATTTCAGAGAATTTTCCCACGGTGGACCAGCTGATGGCAGCGGATGTAGAGGCCATTGATGCGGTCGAAGGCATTGGCCCCGAAATTGCCCGGTCGGTGTACCAGTGGTTACAGGTGGCGGCGAACCGGGAGTTGATTGAGCGGCTGCGGATATCAGGGGTGCAACTGGTAGGGGAGTCACGCCCCGCTTCTGAGATGGCTGCGCTACCCTTGAAGGGACAGACTTTTGTGGTCACCGGAACTTTACCTACGCTCAAGCGGGAAGAAGCGAAGGAGCTGATTCAAAAAGCAGGGGGAAAAGTGACGGATTCAGTCAGCAAGAAGACGAATTATCTGGTAGTTGGCGAAGATGCCGGATCAAAGCTGGAGAAAGCGCGATCGCTGGGAGTGCTCCTGCTTTCTGAAGCACAACTTCTGGAACTGCTGCGATCGCCCTTGAATGGATCTCCATAAAGGTTGTGGTATTCCCATGAAAGCCTCGACTGTAGTCCGTTTTCTCCATCAATATCGGGGCTTCCCGGTGTGGCTCAAAGTCGCGCTAGGTTTGTGGACTGTGCCGCTGGTGTTGACGACTTCTCCCGTGGAGGCTGCTGAGCGAATCTACCTGTCCTTTGGAGCGCTGGAGCAATCAGTAGCGGTAGAATCGCTGGAAATCTATGCCCGTACCGGGATAGTTCCCGAAGACCTGAAGCCCTATAGTCGGTATTTGTCGCCAGAACAAATGGCCCAGATGCGACAGATTTTGCAGACACGGGTTGACCTGGGGCCTGTGGCGGTCTCGCAATTCCTCTATAGCAGTCAGGGCGAACTTCTGCTCAATCGGTTAGGAGAATTGATCCAGACACAATCCAGTCAAAGTGGATTTCTGGCGCTTCGGTCAGCACTGATCCTGGCATCCCAGGACCATCAAGGACTGACCCCGCTGAACACGCTGCGTCAGTTTCCGCTGGAGACGATCCGGATAGACCTGAAGCGATCGCTCTTAATTCTGAGTGATCTGGAGCGCTCGGTGAATCAAACCCGCAGTGCCATTGATGCAATTCAGGCGCAGGCCGTGCAGGAGGCGCAGGCCCCCCCTGCTGCCAACTTTGCCAGTCTGCCCGACCTGCGGCTGCGGGGTCCCTACACCTGGCGCGAACGTACCTTGAAGCTGATTGACTCCCGTCGCGATCGCCCCGTCGAAGCGGACATCTACCTGCCCCAGACCGCCAATCGCACTCCCCTGCCCACCCCACCGTCACTGATTGTCATCTCCCACGGGTTGGGGTCAAATCGCCAGACGTTTGCCTATCTGGCAAAACAGTTGGCATCCTATGGGTTTGCTGTGGTTATCCCAGAACACCCCGGTAGCAATACTGAACACCTGGAGGCGCTCTTAACGGGAAGAACCTCCCAGGTCACGGAACCCATTGAGTTTATTAACCGTCCACGAGACATAAAGTTTCTCCTGGATGAACTGGAGCGTCTGTCGCATCACGACCCCCGCTACCAGGGCTGGCTGAATGTCCAGCAGGTCGGGGTGCTGGGGCAGTCAATGGGGGGGTATACGGCATTAGTGCTGGCGGGGGCCAGGATAAACCTGCCTCAGCTCAATGAGGACTGTGCCGACCCCAATCGCCTCAATCTTTCGCTGTTGCTGCAATGCCGCGTCCGGGAGTTGACCCAAGCCCCGCCCGCCCTGCACGATTCCAGGGTGAAGGCTGTCCTGTCGATCAACTCCCTCGGCAGCAGTCTGCTGGGACAGAACGGCTACAACCAACTCAACCTACCCGTGATGCTGGTGGCCTCTGGAGCCGACACGGTCGCCCCTGCTCTGACGGAACAGATTCGCCCTTTCACCTGGCTCAGCACCCCCAACCGTTACCTGCTGCTGTTGCAGAACGGCACCCATTTCTCGGCAATTGATGTTCCCCCAAGCGATCGTGTCACTGTCTCCCTGCCTCCCCAGGTGGTTGGCCCCAATCCTGCTATTGCCCACCGCTACCTGGAGGCGATCACCGTTGCCTTTTTTGGCACCTACCTGAACAATGCGCCCCAGTTTCGCCCTTACCTGAGTGCTGCCTATGCCCGACGCATCAGCCAGCCAGAACTGCCGTTGAGCCTGGTGCAGTCGTTGTCCATGGTGAAACTGGCGACAGATCAGCGGTAGGTCAGTGGCTTTGATCATCTGGCAAACCTTGCCTGGTTAGTGTGGCGCGCTTCGCGCGCCACACTAACCAGGCAAGGTTCGCTTGGCGAACTACTAGTCGGGATACCAGAACATACCCTTAATGCCCTCTGGATCGGACATGAACCCAAGCTGACGATAAAACTCGACCACATGGGGGTCAGCAAACAGGGTGATATTGCTGATGTCCTCGCTGCGGAGCTTTTTGATCACATGCTTCATCAGGGCCTTGCCAAATCCTTTTCCCTGGAAGTCAGGATGAACCACCACGTCCCAGATAGTGGCGTTAAAGGCATGGTCAGAGGTGGCGCGGGAAAATCCAATCAGGCGCTTCTGGGTGCCCCGTTGCTCCCACATCGACACCACCAGAAAGCTATGCTGAATGGCCTTTTTCACTTTTCTGAGAGGGCGGCGCGACCAGCCCACCGCATCACACAACTCCTCTAGCTCGTAGAGGTCGATCTCCCGGTCGGTGCTGAAATAGATACGAGAACCGTTACTGGAGGCCAGTCCGGCTCCTCCGAAACTCTCAGGCTGCACTGGCCTGGAGGCGGATGCGGCATCCGTGGTGCTGAAGAGGCTTTTCCAGAAACCCATCGAGCGAGATAGTAAGCGTGTATAAGCGGTAATTGCTAGTATATCCCCCCCGCCCCTTTTCCTGGAGAGTTCTTGAGAGAGTTCTTCAAGAAATCCCTTCGGAGGACAGGGTGTTCTTGGGTGGATCCCAGTTTTGGGGGGGGGGGGGGGGGGGGGGGGGGGGGGGGGCGGGGGGGGGGGGGGGGGGGG
>CAZVXA010000224.1:7602-10890 GCA_964630955.1 uncultured bacterium
TTTTGGGGGCCTCCCTTTTTTGCTGGGGGGGGGGGGGGCCGCCCGCGCCACTCGCAAAACTGATTTTGGAAATTTGCGATTTTCCTGAAATCCTGACCACGTCAGGATTTCAGGAAAATCGGCACTAAGGCAGCTTGTGAGAATAAGTTGATCATTTTGGGTCAATGTCTGCCCTCGAACAAGGGACTTAAGCCCCTTGCCTGTCCATATTTTTGCAAGACTCCTAAAACCAAATATGCCACCAAATGCTTTCTACGAGAGCGTTTGGCGGCATTGCAGGAAAAATAGTCAAAACTCCAGTTACAGCGCAAAGCGCTGTACTTATACCAATCTTGTGTGAAGTCGAATTGGATAGAAAGGGGGCAAGGGGCACCGCCCCTTATGGGGACAGAGTCCCCACACCCCTTTAATGTGCAGGTTCATATTGAATTGGTATTAGGAGATTTCTAGCAATGAAATTACCTGCGTCGTGTGGATGTCTCCCCCGCGCAGCGGGGGCACGCAAGAGACGCTAAAAATAGGTTTTCTGGATTCCAGCCTGGGCGTCGCCCAGGCTGGAATCCGAAAACGCTAAACAGATACCAGCGGGGGAGACATCCACACGACGAATAATTTCTTCCGTAGAAATCTCCTTATCTTATAAAGATCCCTGGAATGCGCAGCCAAGTTATGAGAGATTGGCATATATTTAGGGTTTTCTAAGATCAGGCTCCTATTCATCAAAAGAACCGACTTTGTTATCTGGCAAGCAAGTGACCACCGTTATGGCTCCGGGCTTGAAACCCACCACCCTCGAACTGCTAAAGCGCTTCAACCGGGCGTTTCCCCAGTTCTATGAGCAGTTTGTCAGCAGCGAAATTCAGCTTCAAAATCTGCGGCTGGCCTACCAGCTTTATAAAAGCCGTCAGGCGGTGATCGAGCTGAAACCGGAGGGGACGAAGAGTGCGCTGCACTTTGCCTACCGCAACCAGTCTTTCCTGCTGAGCGACATTTTTGGAGTGCTGGCGGCCTACGGTCTGACCATCCACAGTCTCAGCCTGTATGGCCAGATTTATCCGCCCATGCTGGTATTTATCAAGCTGGTGGTCTCTCGCGGCGGCAAAGCGCTGACCGACAAAACGGCAGAGAACGTGGCGCGAGCAATCCGGGAGGCGCTGGCGGGGCGATTTGAAGTTGAGGAAATGCTGGCCGTCGAGTTCAACCTGGATGCGGGTCTGGAGCAGGTTGAGACAGAGTTCTATGTCGATCCAGTGTTTCACCTGCCAGCACTGCTGATTGAGGCAGATAACCAGCCCGGTTTGTTCTATAAGGTGATGTACGCCATCTGGCAGGAAGACCTGCTGGTGGTCAATGCCAATCTACTGGTGTGGCGCGGTCGAACTCGCCTGATCCTGTACCTGCTGGGACCGAACGAAAACCTGATCCCGGAGTACCTGGGTCAGAAGATTGCCGAGGGCGTCCGACAAAGGCTTCTGGGACGACGATTCTAGTACTGTCCCGCCATTCACGCTCACGGTTTGTTCACGGTTGGAGTCAGCCGCCCATAAATCCTTGTCAACTCCCGCAGTCGAGATGCCAATTCCCCTGTCAACAGGCTCGAATCACTATATCGCCACCGCCAGTTGCCGGGAATTTTGCTGGGGTCGTTCATGCGGGCGCTGCTGTCCAGCCCCAGCAGATCCTGGAGGGGGAGAATGGCGGAATTGGCGACGGAGGCGAGGGCCGTGCGGATGAGCAGCCAGTTGATTTCTCTGATCTGGCCGGGGGTGGAGTAGCCGAGGTACTGGGCCAGAAACTGTTTCTCCGACAATGGAGCCTTTTCCCACCAGCCGATTGCCGTGTCGTTGTCGTGAGTACCGGAGTAGACGATGCTGTTGGGAATGTAGTGGTGGGGCAGGTGGGTGTTCTGGGGGTTACCGTCGAAGGCGAACATCAGAATCTTCATGCCGGGGAAGTGAAAGCGATCGCGCAGTTCTTCCACCTCTGGGGTAATCACGCCCAGGTCTTCCGCCAGAATCGGTAGATTGCCTAACCGTTCTCCCAGCGTTTCAAAGAATTCCTGACCCGGTGCCTTGACCCATTCCCCGTTGATGGCAGTTGTTTCGCCTGTGGGCACCTGCCAGTAGGCTTCAAATCCCCGGAAGTGATCGACGCGCACCAGGTCAACGTACTGTAGCGTCGCTTTGAAGCGACTGATCCACCAGTCAAAACCCGTTTTTTGCGATTCTTCCCAGGCGTAAACGGGGTTGCCCCAGAGCTGTCCAGTAGCGCTGAAGTAGTCCGGTGGCACACCAGCAATGTAGGCAGGTTCGAGGGTCTGGGGGTCGAGTTTGAATAACTGGGGGTGCGCCCACACGTCAGCACTGTTGTGGCAGACGTAGATGGAGACATCGCCAATAATCTGGATGTCGTGCTGGTTGGCATATTGACGCAGGCGTTTCCACTGTTCAAAGAACTTGAACTGGAGGAACTGCTGAAATTGTATAGAGTCCTTCAGGTCGGTGGCAGTGGCTTTCAGCGCTTCAGGCTGACGACGGGCGATCGCTTCCTCCCAGTGGTTCCAGCTTTTCCCCTGATGCGCCTCCAAAAGCGCCATGAACAGCACAAAGTCCTCCAGCCACCAGGACTGCTCCTGGCAAAACTGCTGCAGTTGGCTCTGTTGACTTCTAGAACTGCGAATAGAACTGCGAAAGCGATCGAATGCTCGTTTGAGCAGTTGGGTTTTGTGCGGAATGACGCGATCAAAGTCCACCCGTTCTGGGCTTACGTCCGGCAGAGGGGTGAGTTCGTCAGGTTGCAACAGCCCTTCCTGCACAAGCTGCTCCAGGCTGATCATCAGCGGATTGCCCGCAAAGGCGCTGAAGTTCATGGTGTAGGGTGAGTGCTCGTAGCCCGTTGGCCCCAACGGCAGAATTTGCCAGAGGGTTTGGCCGCTCTGCCCCATGAAGTCGATGAACTGGTAGGCAGAAGCCCCCAGATCGCCAATCCCATGAGAACTGGGCAGAGCGGTGGGATGAAGGAGAATGCCGCTAGCGCGTGAAAGGGCCATTTTTCGCAACCAAGCTGGACATCGTATAAAGTACGAGACTTATTAATATGCGAAGCCAGACTCAAATGCATCCATCTGCGGGGATGGTCAGCCTCAAGCGTCCCCCCTCCACCCATTACCGATTAGGGGCTTGCCATAAAATAAAATCCCAGTTTTCGTTTGGCGGGGCGTCGCCCCCCCCAAACAAAAAGGGGAATTTATTAAAAAACAGATCCCATAACCCACCCAAACCCCCCGCC
>CAZVXA010000225.1:0-10774 GCA_964630955.1 uncultured bacterium
CCGCCCTATCAGGACACTCCCACCTCGCGCCAGCAGGTGGTGAGAGCATTCATATCAAGGACGAGCTTCGCGCTGAACGTGATTCAGACGATGAATCTGAGGTTGACCCCGCCTCCTTGTGATTCAGATCTCGGAGGTCTTTGAAACCTCCGAGGTCTTGTCGAGCGTTTAGGTTCCTTCCACCTGACTGCGATACTGGTCAGCACTCAGGGCACCGTCCAGTTCACCCGGATTCTCCACCCGCACTTTGATCATCCAGGCAGCGCCGTAGGGATCATTGACCAACTGTTCGGGGGTATCCATCAGGGGGGCATTGCTTTCAATCACGGTGCCAGAAACAGGTGCTTTCAGGTCTTCCACTGCCTTCACGGACTCCACGGTGCCAAAGCTTTCACCTTTTGTAACAGATACACCCACTGAGGGGAGTTCCAGAAATACGATGTCGCCCAGTTGGTCAACGGCAAAGGCAGTGATCCCGACAGTGGCAACATCGCCATCCAGTTGGATGTACTCGTGGGTGTCAGTGTATTTCAGATTACTGGGATATTCAAAAGCCATAGGTTGTTTGGGGAATTAGAAAATCAAGCTGGGGAACCGCTAGAACGCAGGGAAGCGGCAGACAATCGATATCTAGAATACATCCTAAGTAATTGGACTTTTGATTAAATCGCGCCGATTTTTTCTGAAACGCTGACTCAGTCAGCGTTTCAGAAAAAATCGACGTTAAAATGAAACATACTGCGCAACGCTCTCCACGAGAGCGTTGCGCGGCATTGTAGAAAAATCGAAATAAATTTTCTCAGGCGATCGCGCCGTCACTCGTGGGGATCGATGGGTGTATGAGCACGGCATTCGGTACTTTGGCTGCGGCATGAATATAAGGGCGTGGCATTCGGTCAGGTGATTCCGCACTTCGCCATGACCGATTCACCGAATGGCGCGCCCCTACGGCACGCCACGGCTCCACCCGAATCCGATAATATAAATCAATACTTGAACTCTGTCCTACACTCCCTCCATGCACACCGAATACTACGATCGCCGCACTACCCTGATGTCCAAAATTGGCAAAGGAACCGCCATTTTTCGCAGTGCGCCGATGGCCGTGATGCACAACGATGTGGAGTACAACTTTCGGCAGGACAGCGATTTTTTCTATCTCACGGGTTTCAACGAGGCGCAGGCGGTGGCGGTGCTGGCTCCCCACCATGAGGAACACAAGTTCATTTTGTTTGTGCAGCCCAAGGACCCAGATCAGGAAACATGGTCGGGGTATCGAGTTGGGGTTGAAGCAGCGAAGGAACAGTATGGCGCGGATGTGGTGTATCCCATCGCGGAGCTGGATGAAAAACTACCCCAGTACGTAGAGAAGGCTGACCGCATCTATTATCGAATGGGGCGTGATCGCTCCTTCAATGACAAAATCTTGCGGCTCTGGCAGCGGTTGATGCGCACCTATCCCCGGCAGGGGGTGGGGCCTACGGCGATCGAAGACCCTATCACCGTGCTGCACCCAATGCGGCAAATCAAGACTCCCGCAGAACTGGCGTTGATTCAGAAGGCGGCAGACATTGCGGTGGAAGCGCACAACCGGGCAATGGCCTTTGCCAGACCGGGCGTCTATGAATACCAGGTGCAGGCTGAGATCGAACACACTTTCCGGCTGGCGGGAGCAATGGGGCCTGCTTATCCCTCTATCCTTGCCTCTGGGGCCAATTCCTGCATTCTGCACTACACGGAGAACACGCGGCAGATGCAGGACGGTGACCTGCTGTTGATCGACGCGGGCTGTGCCTACGACTATTACAACTCCGACATTACCCGCACGTTTCCGGTCAACGGCAAGTTTGCCGACGAGCAGAAGATTCTCTACGAAATTGTCCTGGAAGCACAGATGCAGGCGATCGCTCAAGTTCACCCCGGCAATCCCTATAGCAAAATCCACGAAACTGCTGTCGGGGTGATTGTGGATGGGTTGATGGAGCTAGGGTTACTGAACGGGGATCGCGAAGAGATTATCAAAGAAGAGAAGTATAAGCCCTTCTATATGCACAAGACCGGACACTGGTTGGGGCTGGATGTGCATGATGTTGGTGTCTATGCCCACGGTGAAACCGCCCACAACTTTGAACCGGGGCAGGTGACGACGGTGGAACCAGGGATCTATATTAAACCTGACTTTAAGCCCGCAGAGGGACAGCCTGAAGTCGATGAACGCTGGCGCGGAATTGGAATTCGCATTGAAGACGATGTGCTGGTGACTGCGGGTGGATATGAGGTGCTGACTGTGGGTGTGCCCAAGACGATTGATGAGATGCGATCGCGCCTCTTCTCCTAAACCATTGAGGATTGCTATACCCCTCTGCTGTACTCTTGTCAGATACAAACTGGGACAACGTCTCGTTTCCAGGCGTCTCGCCTGGAACAAGAGTTTCCCTACACTGAGATCTTGCACCAGAAACCAAAACCCTGATTCTGCCGCCGCTCTGCGGCGGCAGAATCAGGGTTTTGGTTTTTCTTTAAGCAAGGTGCAAGATCTCAGTACAATAACTTTTCACTAAAGTGACAGAAGAGTGATACAGCGCTTTTCCAGGGCGTGAGGTACAAAGTTTTTGTTGAGAGCCGCACGAAGCGCGGCTCTCAACAAAAACTTTAGATCTGTCTCAGCGCCAAGCGGTGTAGTACTGAAAAAGATAGAAAAAATGATGCTTCGAGTGCTCTAAGCTTTCGTTGCTGTAAAATGTCTATCGTTCTTTAGGTGCAGCCATGACTCAGCAATATTTTAGCGACAGTGAATGGTCCCTATTGCTTCAAGCGCCGATCCAGGCTGTGTCTGCTGTCATTCTTTCAGATAAATCTGACCCGGTTTCCTTCCTTAAGGAGGTGAAAGCTGCTGTTCAGATTCTGATGGAAGAACAGCAACGGCAGGATCTCTCGACTGATCTGGGGCGTGCCCTGATGCAGGGATTTAAGGACAAACTCGCGGCTGAACCTGTGCAAGGGGAAGCGCTGCTACATAAGAAGATGTTTGAATACCTGGGCAGCATTGAGAGCTTGAAGAGTGCAGCCGATGGTCGGAAAGCGGCGATCGCTCATCTCAATCAAGTGTCGTCGATTCTGGCATCGAAGGTCACGGTGGTTCAGGCTCAGGAGTTCAGAAAATGGTTGGTGGCGCTGGCCCGTCGAGTGGCACAGGCCGTTAAGGAAGAGGGAATTTGGGGATTGGGTGGCGAGTCCGTCAGTCGATCAGAAGCCTCAACCCTATCGGAGATTGAAAAAGCGCTCGATGTAACCTGATCGTGTCAAAAACATCCAATTGAAACACAATTGAACATTCTTTCTTGAGGAGTATCTATCAATGACTGCTTTCATCATCAGTATTATTGTGACCGCTGTCAGTCTGCTAATTATCTCAAAACTCCCGACTGGCGTTGAAATTGATAACCCATTTATTGCGCTCATCGCAGGCGCAATTATCGGCGCATTCAGTGGTCTGTGGGGACTGTTCCCCGGTTGGTTTAGAACGGGCACCGCCATTTTCAGTCTCGGTCTGATCCCCCTTATTGGTAGTATCATTGTCTTCGGTTTGTCGGCCTGGTTAATTCAGGGCTTCCGTCTGCGCTGGGGCATTGGCAGCGCCATTCTGGGAGCGATCGCCCTGGCGATTGTCAACTCTATCCTGTTCTTCATTCTGCGCCAGACCGGTCTGGTTGCGGTTTAATATAGAGACCCTAAGGATCGTGAACAAATTAACCTGTAATTGTTTTAGAGAGAGGCGCGGCGAAGCCGCGCCTCTCTCAAAAACAATTAGGTTTTATTTAATTCGCGACCCTAAGCAGAAATGGCGCGGTGCTTTGCACCGCGCCATTTCTGCTTAGGGTCTCTTAGTTCGCCTGCAGTGGCAAAAACGAAGCCTCTGGAACTACCACCATCGACTGAAATCAGGAAGCCATCGGGTCCTTGGGCGGGGTGGGTGGACAGGTTTACCTGCCCTCAAGATGTTCCAGGTGACGGAGCACACCCGACCATCGTCATGCAGGTGGTGGTGTTGCTGAAAGGCCACCACTGCCTGGTGGGTTTTCTCACCAAAAATGCCGTCTCGTCGAACGTCATAGCCGCATACCTGAAGCAATCCCTGTAGCTCCCGCACGTCTGCCCCAATGTGACCCCGATGGAGAGTGCGAGTTCCTGGCTCAACAGTAGCCCTCAACGCCTGCCAGGTCTGGGAACTTACGATGCCATCCATCCGCAGCCCCTTTTGCCGCTGAAAGGCCCACACCGCAGCCTCCGTTCTCCAACCAAAGTCTCCATCAATTCGCAAGGTAAAGCCATGGGCACACAGCAATTCTTGCAGTTCCATGACGGCAGATCCCTGATCCCAGGGGTGCAGCACTGGAGTCGCATTGGGGGGTGGCTTTGGGACGATTGCACCCCTGTCTGGGGCGCTGTCTCCCATGACACCATTGCTCAAGCTGGATTTGTTGGGTTCCATTGCCTTCCCCTCAAGCTTTCTCTTACTAGATCTAACTCAGTTCCAGCGGATTGCAAAGCAGTGAGATTACTTCTTACAGCCTATCCGAATAACGAAAACCCAAATTCTGGAGGGCGCGACCGCGTCGCGCCCTCCAGAATTTGGGTTTTCGGATAGGCACTTCATCAGTTGCCTGGTGAGAATTAGCCTTCCTGACTGCGTTCGTCTAACGCACCCCACATGAAAATTGCTTGCGCACTGTGTTCGGCTTCTCCCTCGGCTGGGCGGCGCTGAACATAAGAACCATCGGACTGTAGATCCCATGCCTGTCGATTGTCGGTCAGCAATGTGTCAAGCATCGTTTGGAGTGTCTGGGTGGCGGCCTCATCTTCAATCGGTGCAACGGCTTCGACTCGGCGATCGAGGTTGCGCGGCATCCAGTCAGCGCTGCCAATGTAGTACTCTGGTTGACTGTTATTGCCAAAGTAGAAAATACGTGAGTGTTCCAGGTAGCGTCCAATGATACTGATCACCCGGATATTCTCGCTCACGTCTTTGATTCCCGGCCTCAGACAGCAGATTCCTCGGATGATCAGGTCAATTTGGACGCCTGCTTGCGATGCTTCGTAGAGCATTTCGATCATGCCAGCATCCACAAGAGAATTCATCTTTGCAATGATGCGTCCGGGGTTTCCGGCGCGGCAGTGATCGATTTCTCGGCGAATCATGGCGTTGATGCGATCGCGCTGGTTGACCGGAGACACCAGGAGTTTGCGGTACGATCGCTGTCGGGAATAGCCCGTCAGGTAGTTAAACAAATCCGTTAAATCGGCTCCCAGATCTTCCCGACAACTCAACAGCCCCAGATCGGTGTAGAGTCGCGCGGTTTTGGGATTATAGTTGCCCGTGCCAATGTGGACATAGCGCCGGAGATGGTTGCCCTCCTGGCGAACCACCAGTACGACTTTGGTATGGGTCTTTAGCCCGACCAGACCGTAAACGACGTGAACACCAACTTTTTCTAACCGTCGCGCCCAGTTGATGTTATTTTCCTCGTCAAATCGGGCCTTCAGTTCGACCAGTGCCACCACCTGTTTGCCGTTCTCCGCAGCGGCGATCAACGCCTGGGGAATGGGGGAATCACTGGAGGTTCGGTACAGCGTCATTTTGATCGTCAGAACCTGGGGATCGTGCGCTGCCTGGGTGATGAACCGCTCCACCGAAGCGCTAAAGGATTCATAGGGATGATGCACCAGCAGATCGCCCGCCCGAATAATCGAGAAGAAATCATCCCCGTCCTCCAGCCCACTGATGGTATGCCCCTCTGTCGCTTCGATTAAGAGCCGCAGCCGAGCAGGAGTACGAGGGGTGTAAGGAGGGTCCTTCAGCTCCGGTAAGGGTAATGACAGCAGAGACATCAAGTCCTTCAGGTTGAGCAGGCCATCTACTTCGTAGAGGTCGGTTTCTGTTAGATCCATCTCCTCCATCAGGGTCTGGCGTATGGCAGCAGGCATGGTCGCGTGAATCTCCATGCGAACCACTACCCCCATGTAGCGCTTGCGGACTTCCTGCTCGATTGCCTGGAGCAGATCATCCGCCTCGTCTTCCTGTAGCTCGAAGTCGGTATCGCGGGTAATGCGAAATGGGTAATACTCCTGAATTGTCATGCCAGGAAACAGCGCCTCCAGGTTGTGCGCGATCACCTGTTCCAGAGGCACTCCTGTCCATACCGTGGGTCGTCCATCATCCGGCTGCTGGAGATGGCGAGGAAGCGCTACAAAGCGGGGGAGAATGCTGGGTACTTTGACCCGCGCAAACAGTTCCTCACCCGTTTCGGGATGTTTGACGTTGACCGCCAGGTTTAGACTCAGGTTCGAGATGAAAGGGAATGGATGCCCAGGATCCACCGCCAGCGGTGTGAGTACTGGAAAAATCCGCTTCTCAAAGAACTCCTGGAGGTAGGTGCGCTGCTCCTGGTTCAGATCCACATAGTTCAGCAGATAAATTCCATGGGCTGCAATTTGGGGTCGCAGGACGGTTTCAAAATGGTGATGCTGCTCATCCACCATTGGTCGCAGGTGTTGCCAAATCGCTTCGAGCTGCTCCTGGGGCGATCGCCCATCCGGTGTCTGTTGCGTCACTCCGGCCTTGACCTGCTCCTTCAGTGCTGACACCCGCACCATGAAGAATTCGTCCAGGTTGGAGGTGAAAATACCCAGAAATTTCAGCCGCTCCAGTAGGGGGGTGCGTTCATCTAGGGCTTCGTGCAGCACACGGCGGTTAAACTCTAGCCAGCTCAGCTCTCGGTTGAAGTAATATTGGGCGTCACTAAGGTTGATGGCAGCAGCGGTTTCTCGCGTCCGGGGCATGGCAGTTGACCTAACAATAAAACATAGTTTTGGAGATATTGATTAGTAAACGGCAACTGCCTTAAGGCGTGATTAAGGGGCTATTTGAAACCCGAAATTCAGCAAACGGTGGCGCTGTAACGCTGTACATTGCTGCATTTCGGTTCACGACTCCGGGCCATCACTAGATCGGGTTGGGAACAACCCCAGGTTCACGTCTTCGGTTTTGGGTGGGCCAGTAAAAGAGCCTAAATCTTCGTGCCGAGTCCCTGCTGAAAGCAACTCTACGAAGATCATAAGCAAAGTGCGGTGAAGATGCAGGGGCGATCGCCTTCATAATTCGGTTGTCGTTCAGTCTGCGATTTCTAATTGCGCATTCTGTCTAACGACTAAGCTCAGGAACTGCCGTGGAATTCGGACTCAGCACCAACGCTATCCTTCAGTCTCCTTCAAGGTCGATATTAGTCGCGATGGCGAAAAAATCTAATAGTGCTTCACAGAACTTTTCTGGTGCATCCTGTTGCACCCAGTGTGAGGCTCCATCTATGGCGCGGAAAACAGCACCAGGAATCTCTTGAGCCAATTGCTTACCATCTTCTGATTTCTGCCAAGGGTCATCCATTCCCCATAGAATCATTGTCTGAACACGGATATCTCCATGACGATCGACGAGTGCCATCGTCTGGTTGGCATTGAGCGCAGAAGCATTCCGAAGCAAACTCAGCTTGCCTTCCTCACTGGCCCAAGGAGCAATGATGCCTTGCCGAAACTCATGGGTGAGCTGGTTTCGGTTGGAAAGCCCTGCTGCAAGGCTTTCTTCGAGTGCCTTGATCAAATCTGAGATCGGACGAGTTTTCCACCGTGAAGGGTGCCCAAAGTCAAGCATGTCATCGTCAAATCGGTCGTAGCAGACCGAATTTGAGATAACAAGACGGTTTACATAATCGCGGTGTTCAATTGCCAGAATGAGAGCAACCGCACCACCAGTGTCGTGCCCGACAACATCCACACACTTCAATTTGAGTGCTGATAGAAGGGCAACAATCATACGTGCTTGATCTTGAAAGGATCGATCAAAGCGATCGCGACGATCAGACCATCCATGTCCCAAAAAGTCTGGAGCCAAAATCCGATATCCAGCATCTACTAATGGTGGGATAACCGCATGATAGAGATATCCCCAGGTCGGGATTCCATGCATCAGTAAGATCGTGCCTCGTTGAGCTTCTCCCACATCAACATATCTTACAGAGACAGGGATATGGGCAACTTGACCAGCGGGCAGAAGAATCTCTTGCTGTGCAGCCCTGAATTTCTCCCAAATGCTCCAATCACTGACCATCTCAATTCTCCGAGGTACTCCCGCCACAGCGAAGCTTGGCGGCGATGGGGGATAGGAGCGGCGATTGAGTGGGGTTCAATACCCCCGAAATCGCTAATCTTTTTGGTACAATTGTTCCAGGTAGATTGGCGGTAATTCGCACTGCCCAACTGAACCTTGACAACAAAGTGTAGGGCGTTCCAGAGAGGAGAGTAGTTGCAATGCAACACCCCGTTCTCTGGGTAAAACACTTTACGGACAAAGGATTGAACATATTGGGTTCCTAATTGTTCAAAACAACGGTGAGGACGCATCGTTGCTGCCTGTGGAGGATACTGGGTTGCCAGTCCTGTGAAGCAGGAAACTCTGACTGCGAAGTCGGAGAGCTTCCCGCTAGACCGCTTTGCGGTTAGCGGCGAGAGTCGTCACTCATACAGCGCTTTGCAAGCGCGTGAGGTACAAAGTTTTTGTTGAGAGCCGCGCTATGCGCGGCTCTCAACAAAAACTTTAATTCTATCTCAGCGTAAAGCGCTGTAAGGCATCTCATTGAATGGTTTTCCACCAATCATCAGCCCTTTTTCATGAACAGGTTTACCGCAGCAGAAAAATAGCGAGGAAGGCAAAGCTAATTCCAATCGTCTGACGAAGTGATAAACCTTCGCGAAATATCACTACTCCAACAAGAATAGTGCCAATGAGGGCTAGCATATTAATTACAGATGCGCTGGTTGCAAGGCTCCTATACTTGTTGATTGTGCCAAATAGAATGTAACAGAGAGGCGATACCAGGATAACAATTAACAATGAAGCGATACTCTTGCTTTTTCCCCAGTGAGCTGCCAAAGCATCACATAGAACGAAAAAAACTGTTGAACTCAGTAACAATAGCGACACATAGACTCTTTCCACGGTTAGGTTCCTTTTTCTTTGATGAGTTAATTATACGCAGCCTTTTCCAGGCGAATCAGGTATGAATCTCGGATTGCAGGGTCTTTGATGGCTCGACGGCTCGACCCCTCGGCTTGAACGCGGGCAGAAAGCTGAGCGCTCGCGGATCGAGTGAGCCTCGCCGAACTCCAAAGTCTGAGCATTGCTGAGCGACGTGAGCGTTCGACTGATCTCACACCGAAGTCCTTGCCGAACTCCGAAGTCCGAACGGCATCGCCGCCCCCACACGACCCCCATACTTCACCCGCGTGAAAAACGCTGTAGGGAGGTAGGCAAGATTCAGATGGAAACCCAAAAGCTGTTCTGCCCTTCGACTTCGCTCAGGGCGGAGCAGCTTTTGGGGTTTCGACTTTTTCCACGCCCACTTACCTTAGTTTTTGGATAACTGTAAGTGAGAGTTTTTCATAGCCCTGCCTTTGATGTTCAGGTACGCTGACGATCTTTAAGTCGATGCACTCCCCAGAAAAATCCAATCCTGACTTGATCAAATTGTCAATATCTCGAATTAAGATATTTGCGCTTGGAAACACTCTTCCTTTCACCTTGTAAGACTGACATTCCAGTAAGGTGCCGACTATCAATATTCCCATAGGGGCAACTAAAGAAGATATATTCTTCATTAGTACTTGCCATTCATCCTTACTGCTGGTAATTGAGTCAGCACAGAAAAGCGTCATCACAACTGGAAACCTCTCACGGAAGAGCTTTCCGATCGGATCAGAGTTTCGAGCATCACAGGTTAACAAACTTCTTATTCGATCTCTGACCCCATTTTCCTGCTCTGCTATTTGTTCATTTGACGGCATACTAAAGCCGCTTTGCTCTAAAACAGCTTGTGTATGATGATTCCAATTGAAACTCTTCTTGTCGTTCTTAATCCATTTGTCTAATTGGATAAGATTAGATGAGAGATAGTCTGCCATATAAATTTCATTGAAGTAATGGCCTATTGGCAATATTCCGTATAACGTTGGGCCACAACCAAAATCCAATATCGCAGACGAGTCAATTATGGATGCTCTCTCATTGAAAATCTCGATTAAACTCCTGGTTATGCTCTCTGTATCTGCTGCGACCTGAGCATGATATTCTTCAAGATATTCCTTTGGATTCCACTTTGCCCAGGGATTGTGCCGCATTTATTTTCTCCTTTGCGGGGAGTAAAGATCTACAGGCTCAAGATTATCAAATGAAACGCAACCTCTAAAGTACTCTTGAGGGTACCTTTAGGGATTTTGCGATCGCGATTAAATTACTGGAGTTTTGACTACAGCGCTTTGCAAGCGCGTGTGGTACAAGGTTTTTGTTGAGAGCTGCGCGGAGCGCGGCTCTCAACAAAAACTTTGGTTCTATCTCAGCGCAAAGCGCTGTATTTTCCCTACGATGTCGTGAAACGTTCTCGTAGAGAGCATTTCGCAGCATCTTTAGTTTTAGCGCCGATTTTTTCAGAAACGCTGACGCAGTCAGCGTTTCTGAAAAAATCGGCGCGATTTAGTCAAAAGTCCAGTTAAGTAAGTGGTATCACCTTCAGGTATACCCACTGCCCCTTTATGGGGATGGGCGGGGAAATACTCAACTATGCCCCTGGGAGAGCCTGGATTTATCAGTAACTCATGTACTGGCTGGGTTGGATTGACATCCTCCCCACCCTGTAGAGGGATGGGGATTCCCAAAATCACTCTTGAG
>CAZVXA010000226.1:0-10771 GCA_964630955.1 uncultured bacterium
ATTCTGGTGGGCGCGACGCTGTAGCGTCGCGCCCTCCACAATTTGGGTTTTCGGAGTTCGGAACAGTTGTTTTTGAGAGAGCCTGAAGAACAGGATCTTCAGGCTTTGGTTAAGCAGAACCGCTATAGTTGAGATCGCTGTTCAAATTCCACTATCTCTTTAGCTCCATGACTCGCGATCGCCGCTACCACATCACCACCTTCGGCTGCCAGATGAACAAGGCCGACTCCGAGCGCATGGCGGGGATTCTGGAGGAAATGGGCTTTAAGTGGGCCGAATCCCCCGATGACGCCAGCATCGTACTGTACAACACCTGCACGATTCGGGACAACGCCGAACAAAAGGTTTACTCCTACCTGGGACGACAGGCCAAGCGCAAACACGAGCAGCCCGACCTGACGCTGATCGTTGCCGGATGCGTCGCTCAGCAGGAGGGCGAATCCCTGCTGCGTCGAGTGCCGGAACTGGATCTGGTGATGGGACCGCAGCACGCCAATCGCCTGCAGGATTTGCTGGAGCAGGTGTTTGCCGGAAACCAGATCGTCGCCACCGAACCCGTGCATATTTTCGAAGACATCACCAAACCTCGCCGCGATAGCTCCGTCACCGGTTGGGTCAACGTGATCTATGGCTGCAATGAGCGCTGCACCTACTGCGTCGTACCCAACGTGCGCGGGATTGAGCAATCTCGCACCCCGGAAGCGATTCGTGCCGAGATGGATGAACTGGGACGACAGGGCTTCAAGGAAGTGACGCTGCTGGGGCAGAACATCGATGCCTATGGCCGCGACCTCCCTGGCGTCAAGCCCAATGGTCAGCACCTGCACACCCTCACCGACCTGCTCTACTTCATCCACGATGTCCCCGGCATCGATCGCATCCGCTTCGCCACCAGCCATCCTCGCTACTTCACCGAGCGCCTGATCCGCGCCTGCGCCGAGCTACCCAGGGTCTGCGAACACTTCCACATTCCCTTTCAGTCGGGCGACAATGAAGTGCTGAAAGCCATGTCACGCGGCTATACCCACGAGAAGTACCGCCGCATTATCGACACCATTCGGGGCTATATGCCCGATGCTGCCATCAGCGCCGATGCGATCGTTGGCTTCCCCGGTGAAACCGAAGAACAATTCCAGAACACCCTGAAGCTGGTGGAGGACATTGGCTTTGACCAGCTCAACACGGCAGCCTATTCTCCCCGCCCCGGCACCCCCGCCGCCCTGTGGGAAAACCAGCTCCCGGAGGAAGTAAAGAGCGATCGCCTGCAACGCCTGAACCATCTGGTTGCCACCAAAGCCGCCGAACGTTCTCAGCGGTATATGGGCCGCATCGAGGAAGTATTAGTGGAGGACAAGAACCCCAAAGATCCGACTCAGGTAATGGGACGCACCAGAGGCAATCGCTTGACCTATTTCCCTGGAAGCTTAGCAGAATTAAAAGGCAAATTAGTTCGGGTTGAGATTACCGAGGTGAGAGCGTTTAGCCTGACAGGAAAAGCGCTGGCAATGACCACCTCACGAGTTTGATGCCTTTTCGCGCACCAGATCGGCGATCGCCTGGATCAACTCCTGCGGCTCCACGGGCTTGGTGAGATGAACCCGAAAACCCTCCGCTAAAGCGCGATCGCGGTCTTCCTTGCGGGCATATCCGGTGAGGGCAACGGCGGGGGGAATTTGCTCCATTGCCAGAGTTTGAAGGCGGCGGAGCAGGCTATAGCCATCCTCATCGGGCATTCCAATATCACTGACCAGCACATCCACAGGGGTATCCAGAATCATCTGCGGCACGCCCGTTGCAGAACTGGCCAACAGCACCGTCGCCCCCGAAAGTTCCAGCAGTGTTGAGAGGTAATTCCGAGAATCGGCCTCGTCATCCACCACCAGCACTTTCAATCCCTCCAGAGAGGGCATCTCAGACTCGATTGGAGTGACGGTACTGGGAACAGCCCCTGCCTCCTGCAACAGAGTGGGAAGCTGAACCACGAAAGACGCCCCCTGATTTTCCCCTGGACTACTGGCAAACACACTTCCGCCATGTAGTTCAACCAGATATCGAACGATCGACAGCCCCAGTCCCAACCCACCGTACTTGCGGGTAATCGCGCTGTCTGCCTGACGAAAGCGATCGAACACATAGGGAAGGAATTCGGAGGGGATGCCTTTTCCGGTATCGGTAACGGTGATTTGGGTTGAGGGAGAGTGGGAGAGCGGGAGAGTGGGAGACTTCGCATCATCGCTCCCCCCCGTCATCCCATCCACGCATCCACGCATCCACGCATCCACCCCCTTGCCCAATTTCACCTCAACCTGCCCTCCCTTCGGCGTAAATTTGACCGCATTCGAGAGCAAATTCCAGATGACTTGCTGGAGGCGATCGCCGTCTCCGAGAACTTCGAATTTGGGTGTGAGGTTCTGGTTTAGATTCCCTGGAAATTCAGTCCCTGCGACCAGAAAGCGCACCTGGATGGCTTTGGCATCGGCGGCAGGGCGAACGGTTTCGATAGCAGCGTTAACGACTTTGACCAGATCGGTGGGTTGGACGTTGAGCTGCAGTTTGCCCTGGATGATGCGGGAGACATCCAGCAGATCTTCGATCAGTTGGGCCTGAGCACGGGTGTTACGTTCGATCACCTCCAGGGCCTGGGTGGCGCGGGCGGGGTCGAAGGAGCAGGTTCTGAGGAGCTGGGTCCAGCCCAGGATGGCGTTGAGGGGCGATCGCAATTCGTGGGAGAGGGTCGCTAGAAACTCATCCTTCAGCCGATTAGCGGCTTCGCTGGCAATGCGAGCTTCCTGGGCACGCGCCAGCAGGTGTTCGCGTTCCACCGCTGCCTGTTTTTGCAGCGTGATGTCGGTGACAATATAGACAGCCCCTGTTAATGTCCCTGCCTCGTTGAAGATGGCATCCAGGGTGATGGCCAGCCACAGTTCCGCTCCCGTGGTGGACAGAAACGGCACCTCGACGCGTGCCCGCTGTCCTGTTGCCTGGAGACGACTGGGGGAAAGGCGATCGCGCAATGCTTCAGTCGATGAGCCGTCGGATACCCTGTCAGACAACCCGTCAGATGAACTATCGGATAAATGCTCACCAGTCCCGGCAGTACTGGAGTCATTGGGGTCCTCCGGCAGCGGCACCAGATCGAAGTAGTGGCGATTGCACAGCACTTCGCAGGGTTGATTAAACAGGATTTCAATGGCTCGATTACAGCGCACCACTCGTCCATCGGCATCCAGCACACAGACGCCATCGGTCATTGCATCAAAGGTGGCCTGCCATTCGGTGGCCTGTCGTTTCGCGGTCCGTTCCGCTGCATAGAGCCGCAGCAGCGCCCGGACAGTGGCCAGTAGTTCAACCGCTTCAACGGGTTGCACCAGATAGGCATCAGCTCCCATTTCCAGCCCCTGTGCCCGATCCTGGCTACGGGTGTAGGCAGCCGACAGGTGCAGAACAGGGATGCTGGCGGTGGTGGGATTTTCCTTGAGCCGCTGGCAGACCTCAAAACCACTAATATCGGGGAGACGTACGTCCAGAATAATCAGGTCGGGAGGAGACTGGGCGATCGCCTGCAGTCCAGCCTCGCCAGAATCAGCCTCGGTGACTCGAAATCCCGACCCGGCCAGATGGCGCTGCAAGACGTAGCGGTTGGTGGGGTTGTCGTCGATAAAAAGGATAGTGATCTGATGTTCAGCCATGGGACTGTCCCCCTACAAGATCAAAACCAGCCCGAACTAATGCGTCGAACAATGCACCGAAGTTGCCATCTCCTTTGGGCAGAATAGCGATCGCCCGTTTTCTCAACTGCTCAATTTCAGCAGGCTCCAGTTGCCGCGATGTTTGAACAATCACGGGAATCGCCTGCGTTTCAGGATGTTGCTCTAGCCTGGTGAGAACCTCATCACCCCTCATCTGTGGCATCGCCAGGTCTAGCACGATCGCCTGGGGACGAACAGTGCGCGCCAGGGTCAGCCCCACTTGTCCATCCTCAGCCGTGAGCAAATTGATTCGATAGGAGAGCAGCGACTGTTGCACCAGATAGTGGGTCATCGGATCGTCATCAATGAGGAGCAGCCTGGGGTAGAAAGATTTGAGGGTGAGGATTGGCTCCTGGTTCTCCTGAACTGCGGGGGAGGTGAACGCTGGTTCTGCTGCACGGTCTGACCAGGACTGAGGCGCGTCAAACTCAGAAGCTGGATTGGAAGAACTTGTGGCAGCAACCATCGCCTGCTCCGAATCCAGCGTCTCCAGAATCGGGAGATGCGACGGGGGCAGCGTTTCCTCAAAGCCGTATATTCTTGGCAGAATTGCAACGAATATTGAACCCTGGCCCAATTCACTACAAACGGAGACAGTACCGCCCAGCAGTTCCGCCAACCGACGAGATAGCGGTAGTCCCAGTCCTGTCCCCTTGACCTGGCGCTGACGATGGGAGTCGAGCTGCACAAAGTCTTCAAAAATTCGCTCCTGGTCGTGGGGGGCAATGCCAATCCCCGTATCTTCAACTCGAAAGGCAACCCATTGGTGGGAGTCAGGTTCTTCGCAGCCATCCAGCAGCATTGCACTCACCCGCACCTCCCCACGTTCAGTGAACTTCAGCGAATTAGAAATAAAATTGCGCAGAATCTGCGCCACCTTGCCGTCATCGCTATAGAGCGGCGGCATACCTTCAGGTTCCACAAACACCAGTGATACGGCAGGATTGCCAACAAGCAGAGGACGCAGCATTCCCCGCAGGGCACCAAACAGTTCACTCACCTGAAACCATCCGGGCCGCACCTCCACCTTACCCGCTTCCACTTTGGCCAGGTCCAGCAGATCACTCACCAGGTCTGACAGCGCTTCGGCGGACTTACGAATAAAACTGACCTGTTTTTCCTGCCCAAAGTTCATCGTGCCATCCACCTGATCGAGCAGCAGGCCAGTGAGGGACAGAATAGAGTTAACGGGGGTGCGAAACTCATGGCTCATGTTGGACAGGAAGCGCGTTTTAATCTCATTGGCCCGCTGCAAGGACTCTGCTTTCTCGTCCAGTTCTGCATAGAGGGCCACAACCCCCCGGTTGGTGTCTTCCAGTTCGCGGTTGAGCTGGCTGAGTTGCTCCTCCCGCTTTCGCAGTTCCTCCAGAGTGCGCAGGAGTTCCTGGTTCTGCTGCTGGATCTCTTCGTAGGGGTTCTGGGGAACCTTCGGAGTCGCACCGGGTGCGAAGCGTTCCACCCATTCTCCGGCCAGATCCCCCACCTCCTTAGCAGTCAGTAGTGGGGCGCGTCGGGGCAAAAATTTACCCATCACAACGGTCGTTCCCTGTCCGGCTACCGACTGGATCTCGAAGGTATCCATCAACCGTCGTGCGCCGATAATTCCCAGACCCATGCCAGTCGGGGAAGTGTAGTGTCCATCCAGAATCTCTTGCAGGCTGGCAATTCCTGGCCCCTGGTCGCGCACAGCGATCACGAACTGCTGTGGCAACGCCTCCTCCAGGCGAAACTCAACCCGTCCACCACCACCATACTGGAACGCATTGCGGGCAATTTCTGAGAGGGCGGTTGCGACCCAAGCCTGACCCCGTGCGTCAAAGCCCAGACGCCCAGCAATCTGACGCGATCGCTGGCGGGCCAGCACCACGTCCTGCTCGTAGCAAATTTCAACGGTGAGGAGGGAAATCATCATAGGCTGGAGGTCACCGATGGGACAGGGGTCGGCCTTAGTGGCACCTGTCGCATGATTACAATCGTCACGTCATCCCGCTGACGATAGAAATCGCGGTATAAAACCCCCGCGATCAGGCTGGGATGTTTCGCAATGAGTCCAGGATACTGCTCCAACCGCCACTGAGTTCCCAGCCCATCGGAGTGCATCACCAGGACACCATCGGTCATCCAGGGATAAGTGTATTCCTGAATTTTGCGGACTTCGTGACCCACCGTGCCATTGAAGGAAACCCAGTTCTGACGAGCCTGGGTAGAAGTGGGGCCGGGCAGCAGCATCGTGGAGATATTCCCAACTCCTGCAAAGCGCACGGACTGTTGCGACAGATTGATATCGGCGATCGCCATCGCAGCGCCACGGGTGCTCCGGAGTGCCCGATGGGTCACCTCCAGCATTTCTTTGGGACTGCGTTCTGACTGTTCCTGCAAAATCCTGACGGCCTCGTTCGCAGCCTGAGCCGCCAGAATACCGTGGCCCAGACCATCGGCGATCGCCACCTGACAGCGCAGAGCCTCACCGGACAGAGACAGACCACCCCGCCGCAGCACCCACCAGGCATCGCCCGACACCTCTTCCCCAAATTTTGGCAGCGCCACTGCACCCAATTGGATGGGATGGGTGCGGGGCGGCAGGGAGGCCGTCCAGAGACGGCAGAGGATAGCGGTGCCAACGACGGGCTGCGAATAGATTTCAAACAGGTCAGAGAGACGGGCGATCGCCCCCAACCCATTTCCCGATGTCCCGGCGGTAGAATAGCCATCGCGCAGACAGTCACCGATATGTTCGATGCCTGGGCCCCGATCCAGCGACAGCAGTTCGATCCCCACAACCCCACGCCGCTCCAGGGGCTGCATCAGCAGCACTCCAGCGCAGGCGTGACGAACCAGATTGTTGGCCATTTCGGTGACGACAAGACCAACTCTGCCGCGTTGGGTTTCGTCGAAGCCCAATTGACTGGTCAGGGCGATCGCCATGCGTCTGGCTCCCCCTGCCTGACTCTGTTCCTCCACAGGTACTGCCAGACTTTGAATCACCGTCATTTCCCTCATGCTTTCCACTTGATTACCGTGACGCTGGTTCCCGTACCGGGTTGCGAATAGATTTTGAACTCGTTCACCAGCCGTTTTGCGCCCCCCAGTCCCAACCCCAGACCATTGCCTGTGGTAAACCCATCTTGCAGCGCCTGGTCAATGTCGGGAATGCCGGGGCCCTGATCCTCAAAACATAGTTTTAGCCCACGCCGCCCCCCCTCCTGGAGCGCTTGCAGATGGACGATACCGCCACCGCCGTAGTCCAGTGTATTGCGGGCCAGTTCGCTGGCAGCGGTGACCATTTTGGTCTGCTCGACCAGACTGAAGCCCAGTTCTACCGCCAATTGCCGTACTGCCTGCCGAACCAGAACCACGTCTGCCGACGACTGAATATCCATACACTCAGTCCTGGGCAATGTCATCGGCAAGCTCCTCTACAGGCGCTCTCAGCGATGCCCGCAGCAAATTCATCCCCTTTTCAACGTTGAGCGCCGTGCGTACCCCCGGCAGTGACAGCCCCAATTCCACCAGCGTGATCGCCACTGCTGGCTGCATTCCTACAACGACGGTCTGGGCATCCAGCACCCTCGACATTTTAGCGATGTTGCCAAGAATGCGTCCGATGAAGGAGTCTACAATCTCCAGAGTGGAGATATCGATTAAAACACCACGGACATGGGTCTGGCAGATGCGACTGGTAAGATCCTCCTGAAGCGTCATGGCAAGGCGATCGTGCATATCCACCTGGATCGTCACAAGTAAGAAGTCACCCATTTGTAAAATTGGGATTCGTTCCATCGCCCTATCCTTTCTGGGGACTCTGGGAACGGGAAATGGTGAGCGATCGCCGCTGTAAGGCCAGGGCAAACGCATCGGCCAGAGAGGATTTGGTGATCACGTCCTGCAAATCAACGCCGAGATACACAATGGTCTGGGCGATTTGAGGACGAATGCCGCTGATAATGCAGTCTGCCCCCATCAGGCGGGCGGCACTCACCGTTTTGAGCAGGTGTTGCGCGGTCAGCGTATCGACGGTGGGAACACCCGTGATGTCAATAATGGCGACTTCAGACCCGGTTTCTACAATCTTTTCCAGCAGGGACTCCATCACCGCCTGGGTGCGGGCGCTGTCGAGGGTGCCAATGATCGGTAGCGCCAGAATCCCCTCCCAGAGTTTGACCACCGGGGTGGAGAGTTCCAGCAGTTCCTCCTGCTGCCGCAGAATAATTTCCTCGCGGGATTTCTGATAGGCTTCCGTGGTCCATAGTCCCAGATTGTCGATCACCAGGGTGGCATTGCAGATTTCTTCCACCAGAAGTATCGGGTCGTCTGCCAGTTCCCGCCGCAGGTAATTAAAGAAGGGTTGCTTGAAGGAAAAGACAAAGACTGCCGTTTCGCTGGGAGTGAAGCCTTTTTGGGAGCGCGATCGCGACAGCCCATTCAACATCTCGCGCACCGCAGACCAGGGACGCGTGTTCACATTCGTCCACCCGTCCTGCAGCATTGCCTCCGAAAACAGATCCAGGAACTCGCGGCATTCCTCCCGCAATTCTGCCTCTTTAATTAAATCTGTTCGCAGTCCGGCAGCAAACAACTCTCTGGTCCATTCCTGTAAAAGCTCCGCTTTCTGTTCTTTCAGTATTTCCAAAATTTTGCTTCTGCCGCCCATCCAAACGGCGTCCTCCTGATATTGGCAACCCTCCATCGTTAGTTAACCTCCAAAGGGAGGGGCTATATATCTATCGCAGGGTAGACTTTCGAGTTTCAATAATCGTGCATGGTGTGTAATCTAACTGGAGTTTTAACTATTTTTTACAATGCTGCGAAAGACTCTCTGCGAGAGCCTTTCGCAGCATATTTGGTTGCAGCGCCGATTTAGTGCCTATCCGAAAACCCAAATTCTGGAGGGCGCGCCCTCCAGAATTTGGGTTTTCGTTATTCAGATAGGCACTTAGTCAAAAGTCCAGTAATCCAAACAATCCTTCGATTGATTGCTCAGGGCATCCGTGGGGTGCAAAGCACAGTGGAGAAAGGGATTGCTGTCAAAGTAGCGGCAGTTCTGGCAGGGGCTGTTTCTGGCCATCTTGACGCGCCGTCGTTTCACACAAAACCACTCCCGCAGATACAACCATAGGGAGAGGATTAGCTGCAGGGCGATCGCCATCACCCAAAGTACAGCGGGTATTCGATACCAGAGGGATTGTTGGGTTACCAGTTCTAGAAGCAGACTCATCACTGTTGATCAGGGCAATTACAGTGCTTTTCAGGCGCGTGAGGTTCAAAGTTCTGTCCCAGCGCGAAGCACTGTATCTGCAATCTAAAGAAATATGATGCGAAAATTCATGTGCAGGAAGAAGGAAATCAAATCAATTTCTGACCGGGCGCTTCAGCAAGTGGGAGAATTGAAAAATTCTGGGTGTTGCTTAATTCCTGAACTTTTAACTAAATCGCGTCAATTTTCCTGAAACGCTGACGACGTCAGCGTTTCAGGAAAATTGACGCCAAACTTAAATTTGCTGCGAAACGTCCTCCCTGAAAGCATTTCGCGGCATAGCAGGAAGAAACCTGATTGACTGACAAAACTCCTGAAACCCCAATTCCTGCGTAGGTTGGGTTAGCGACAGCGTAACCCAACATAACCGCTGCTGGTGTTGGGTTTCACGCTGTTCAACCCAACCTACGGTAAAATCTGTCAGTCAATCAGGGAAGAAACAGCTAAAATCCAGGCATTTAGAGCAAAAACGTTATGAGATTTCATCCCACCTATTTTTTCTTAACCTTTATATTGTTCTTTGTAGAGGTTTATATTGCTATTTTTATCAATGATCAGTTGATTCGTCCCCTGGTTGGCGATGTTCTGGTCATCGCGCTGATCTACTGTTTTGTTCAAACTTTCTGGAATATCCCGGTAAATCGGGCGATCGCCGCCATCTTTCTATTCGCGTGTCTGGCCGAACTGGCTCAGTACTTTCGTCTGGTAGACCGTCTGGGTCTGCGAGACAATCGGTTCTGGGCGACGGTAATTGGCACAACGTTTGACTGGAAAGATCTGGTGGCCTATGCAATGGGTGCAGTCATTGTTGGGTGGTGTGAGCAGGAGCTGAGAAAAGCCCGACGATAGTTGTAACCACGCTCCAGCATCATGCCTCCCAGAATTCGGGTTTTCGGATAGGCTTTTAGTTCGAAAAAGGCTGTACGGTGCTTTGCAAGTGCGCCAGGTACAAATTTTGAGTTGGGAACTGCACAGAGCGCTCAAAATTTGCTTTTGGCTCAGCGCAAAGCACTGAGAGATAACGCTTTGCGCAGTAAATCTGATTTTTGACGCTGAGAGAATGATTGGCTAGAATGAGCGATGGGCAATAATCAGAAAAATATTTTTGCCCGGTGGGTGCAGCGGAACATTGAGAAAGGTACCCCTATGCAGATGCAGCGAAACCCCCTCGTGAGCTTTTTTCTGGTTGGAATGGCCACCTGCTTGATTGGATGCAGTCAGACGGCTTCTTCTCATCTGAGAAATTACTTCCTGCACAAGATTGACTCCTCGGTGAAGATTTCCCCGATCGAAGATGGTATGTTTGACCAATCACAGAGAGGTTACTTTGCCTTTGATATTGCCAGCCCCGACCTGCCTTCCCTGACACAGTCTCTTTCCCTGAAAGAAATCAAAGACCAGAAGGCGATCGCACAACTCTACGCTCAGGACAGGGACAACCTCAGCTCCATCAATCTCAACATTACCAATCCCGCCTGGGGCGCTCATACTGAGCAGAACTCGAATGAGGTCTCCTTTCTGAAGCCGGGTATCCAGATCTATCGCGCAGGGCCAGACTTTAAGCCAATACCCGGAAGTCAAAAAGCTTCATTTCTCTTTCTGATCTACAACAGCACCTCCGGGAGGGCTTACGCGATTATGGAATATCTTTCTGGCGAGTAATCCACCGGGTGAACCCTGCGGAGTTCCAGTCATCAGAATTCGGCATTGCTAATTGGGAGGATGAATTTTTGTAGAGAGCCGCGCTAAGCGCGGCTCTCTACAAAAA
>CAZVXA010000227.1:0-10741 GCA_964630955.1 uncultured bacterium
TTGCTGAGATGCTGGATGCGGCTCTAAAGCTTGTTAGCAAGGATCCAGACGGGTTCTTTGTTGTTCTTGAAGAAGAAGGAACGGATAATTTCGGCAATAACAACAATGCAGTCGGCACCATTGAAGCCATGCGACGTGCAGACGCAGCGATTGGGGTAGCGATGAATTACGTCAACACCAAAGACCCCAATACACTTGTCCTCACCGCTGCTGACAGCGACGCAGGTGGCTTGCAGGTTTACCAGTATGCCCCCTACACCCGTCCTTCGGGTAACTTTGATAACAGCAACCCCAACCTGGCTGATAGTCAACCTGAAGTTCCCTTCATCAACGTCAACCGCACCACAACCAACACGTCCAGGGTTTATCTGGATGGGGTGAATGGCAGCACGGCAAGCAATGAATTCCCGTGGAAACCCTTCACCGCAGCGAACAGCATTGATGGTCCGATGGGTAATTTTGGGGTTGCCTGGGTTGGTACACCGGACTTCCCTGGTAGCATCGTTTCCAAAGCTTACGGAATGAATGCTGAGCAGCTACCTAGCACGCTGGACAATACCGAGATCTATCAGCTCATGTACCGGACAATGTTTGGGATAGAGCCAGGGTCATCGGTTGAGCTAACCATGGGCACCTCCGGTTCCGATGAGATGTCTATCAACACCACGTTGATTGTTCCAAGGCTGGCATTTGCTGGAGATGGAGATGATCGGGTAGAGGTCCATCAAGCCAGCAACGTCTCTGTTGATGCGGGAAAGGGCAAGGATACTGTTCTTGTTGGCAGTGATGTCTATGTCAATGGTGGCGCAGATATCGACACCCTCATCCTCGGTGTAGCAGGAACCGCCAGTGGCACTACCCTCAATGGCGGTGATGGCGCAGATATCCTCACCGTTGTCGAAGCAAGCGGGCAAAATATGCTTCTGGGTGCGTCTGGTTTCGATACCCTGAGCGTGGTGGAAGGTCAGGACCAACTGTTGTTTGGTGGGTCTGGCAATGATCGGCTGGATGCCTCCAGTGCCGGGGGCAATAACCGCCTCTATGGCGGCTCTGGTGATGACATCTTGTTGTCTAATCAGGGCGATCGCCTCTACGGCGGTGTGGGCGATGACACCCTGTTCGCTGGTCAGAGTGGCAATAACCTGCTGTGGGGTGGCACGGGTGCTGACACTTTCTACGTGGTAATGGCAGGTTCACTGCCCAATGCTCCTAACGTTGTGAAAGATTTTGAAGTGGGGGTAGACCGCTTTGCGCTGGGCGGAGTGACGGCTGCTCAGGTGAGTCTGGTTGCTGAGAACAGTAACACGTTGATCCGAGTCAATGGTACAACTGTTACTCGCGTGGAGGGAGTCACTACGGCTCTGCTGAACGTGAACAACTCGAACCAGTTCGTCTTTGCATAACGGTGTCTAATCTGGGAGTCCAAAGTTGCTTTCATGTCTGAGTCATCAGACTGAAAACTTCTTGGACTCCCATCTCCATGTTTCAGCGCTCTTTGACTTTATTCGAGGTATTTATGTCTGCAAAAATTACCCCCATTCGTTTTGCAAGTTTCAATGCATCCTTGAACCGTTCCAGCGAGGGTAGTCTGGTTGCTGATTTGTTTACCTCGAATAACCAACAGGCTAGAGCTGTTGCTGAAATCATTCAGCGGGTCAATCCAGATGTTCTATTGATTAATGAATTTGACTATGATGCTGCTGGTGTTGCTGCTGGTCTATTTAAGACCAATTACCTGAGTGTCAGCCAGAACGGAGTTGCTCCAGTTGACTATCCCTACGTTTACGTGGCACCGTCAAATACCGGGGTTTCCTCCGGATTTGACCTCAACAACAATGGCACTGTTGGTGGTTCTGATGATGCCTTTGGGTTTGGCTTTTACCCTGGTCAGTACGGGATGGCACTGTACTCAAAATATCCTATTGATCAGACGGGAGTACGCACTTTCCAAACTTTTTTGTGGAAAGACATGCCCGGGGCGAAGTTGCCTGCTGACCCCAGCGATGCTGATGGTAATGGGAATACCACAAGTTGGTACAACACTGCCGAATTGGATGTCTTCCGGTTATCCTCCAAGAGCCATTGGGACATTCCCATTCAGGTGAATGGGGAAACCATTCATGTGCTGGCCAGTCACCCCACACCTCCAGTCTTTGATGGACAAGAAGACCGCAACGGTACGCGCAACTACGATGAAATTCGCTTCTGGGCCGATTACATCAACGACGCTGATTATACTTACGATGACACCGGAAAAGCGGGTGGTCTGGCTGCAGGGTCGCGATTTGTGATTATGGGTGATCAAAACTCTGATCCCTTTGATGGCGACAGCATTCCCGGTGCCATTCAGCAACTTCTGAACCATCCTCTGGTCAATACATCCGTTACCCCAGATAGTCTCGGTGGCCCTGATGCCGCTCAGCGCCAGGGGCAAGCTAACACCACCCATCTTAGTGATCCTGCCTACGATACCGCAGACTTTGCTGATGGGACTCCTGGCAATCTACGGGCTGATTACGTGTTGCCTTCCAAAAACCTAGATATTCTGCATGCGGGAGTGTTCTGGCCTACAGCACAAGAAGCCAACTTCAATCTCGTGGGGGATTTTCCCTTTCCCAGTTCTGACCATCGTCTGGTTTATGCAGACGTGGCGATCGCTCGTCCTGGTGCCGACCAGAACCGCCAAACAGTCAGTAGCTTTGAATTCCTGGGTGAGGTTTCTTTCCCAACGGGAACTGAATTTAACAGTACCGTAGTAGGAGGACTATCGGGTCTTGCCTACGATGCAGCCAAAGGGGTGTTTTATGCACTCTCAGACGATCGCACGCCCAATGCTCGCTTCTACACACTCAACATTGATCTCAGCGATGGTCGTCTCAATCCTGGAGATATTACCTTCCAGACGGTCACTCAATTACGTGATGCGGAAGACAACCCCTTTCCGAATGGTTTCCTTGATCCTGAAGGAATCGCCCTGACAGGCACTGGGACACTTTACATTGCCTCCGAAGGCAATACGAACCAACTGATCGATCCATTTGTTCGGCAATTCGCTCTTACCGGGAAACAGATCAGTGAGTTACCCGTTCTAGAGAAATATCGGCCTACTGCCGATCGCAGCAGCGGCATTCGCAACAATTTGGCCTTTGAAAGCCTCACCCTTACTCCAAACCAGCGCTATCTTTACACCGCGACAGAAAACGCCCTATTTCAAGATGGCTCTGCCGCCAGTGTGGCCAATGGAAGCCTCAGCCGTATCCTCAAATACGACCTGTCCACGGGGCAGCCTGTTGCAGAGTTTGTTTACGAAGTTGAGGCAATTGCCACCCCTCCGATTCCAGACACGGCCTACGCGGACAACGGGTTAGTAGAACTCCTTGCCCTGGACAATAATGGCACATTCCTGGCTCTGGAGCGAACCTTTGCGACGGGAGTGGGGCTAACGGTCAAGTTGTACCAGGTCAATACCCAGGGGGCGTTAGATGTACTAAGCCTGCCCGATCTGTTCCGGGAAGAACCCGTTGAGGTGGACGACGAACTTCTTCCTCCAGGTTCTTTTGTCATTGATCCGGCGGTTACTAAAACAGAAATTTTGGATATCCAGGCTGACCTAGGGATTGCGCCGGATAACCTGGAAGCCATTGCCCTTGGTCCGGTTCTACACGATGGTCGTCAATCTCTTATCATTGTTAGCGATAATAACTTCAACGCTGCGCAAAAGACTCAGTTTATCGCTCTGGCACTCGATCTGAAAACGACGCCAGCGGTTCTCCCCGACGTTGAAACACCGTATACCGTTGATGATGCGGATTCAGTCAATCAGTTGCTAACCGCCTCCAATCCCCTTCTGGCAGGAGATTCTGATGATCCAGCGATCTGGGTACACCCAACCGATACTAGTCAGAGTCGAGTCTTTGCCACGCTGAAAGATGGTGGCTTAGTCAGCTTCAATCTCCAGGGCGAAATTGTAGAGACTTACCGTCCTGCTGCTTTTGGTGACATTCGCTACAACAACGTGGATCTGGTTTACGGCTTCAAAGGCATGAGCCGCATGGGTGAGTTTCGTACCGATCTGGCGGTAGTGAGCGATCGCGAAAACGATACCTTGGTCATTCTGCAAATCAACCCTGAAACCGGAGAGATTCACGATGTCACCTCCCCGGAGATGCTGAAAACTGTTTTCGGTGTAGATGATGGTGAGGCAACAGTATATGGCCTTGCGACCTACACTAGCCCGGTAAGCGGCAAAAGCTACGTCTTCGTCACCCAGGCCAGCGGTAACAAAGTTGCCCAGATCGAACTCATTCCACAGATTGGCCCGACTGACAAATTCTATGTCACTGCTGAAGTCGTAAGGATTTTAGAATTGCCGGTGCCTACGGGTGATCCGGGGGATTCACAGTCCGAAGGGTTGGTAGTGGATCAAGAGTTGGGCTTGCTGTACGTTTCTTTGGAGAATGAGGTGGGCATTCTACGCTTCTCCGCAGAGCCAGAAGGAGGCGATCACTTCACTGTTCTCCAACCCGTCGGGGCAGACTATCTCGTACCTGATATCGAAGGGTTGAGTATCTATTACGGCCCAAACGGTACGGGCTACCTGATTGCCAATAGCCAGGGTGATTCTTCCTATGCAGTTTTCAGCCGAACAGGTACTAATGAGTATCTGGGTAGTTTTGTTGTGGGAAGCAATGGAGCAATCGATCAGGTGAATGAGTCCGATGGTCTGGATGTGATCAATGTTTCGTTAGGAAGTGCGTTTCCCAATGGGCTGCTGGTTCTGCAAGATGGAGCAAACGATCCACAAAATGTTGTACAGGACGATGAGCAGTTAGAAAACAACAGCACCAACTTCAAGTTCGTTCCCTGGGACTCTGTTGCCTATTCCTTCAAGAATTCCTTAACAATTGACACCACCAGTTTCAATCCACGGAATCCTCAACCCCAATCGATTGTGAATGGTGTCGCCAGTGGCGATGTCACACAGGACTCTGTTGTTCTCTGGGCGCGGAGTACATTCCCCGGTTTAGTCACGTTTGAATACTCCACTGACGCTAATTTTCGGTCGATCGCAGGAACCGCGACAGCAACGGTGACAGATATTACGCTCCCCGTTAAGGTTTCGGTCACTGAACTGGATGCCAGAACTACGTACTACTATCGTGTCATTGATGCTGCTGGAGCCAGCAAAACCGGACGATTTACCACCGCTGCCCCCCTGGGACAACAGGGTGGACTCACTTTTGGTGTAGCGGGTGATTGGCGTGGAGAACTTGCTCCTTATCCCGCGATCGCCAATGTTCCCGCAAGACAACTGAATTTCTTTGTTGAACACGGTGACACAATCTACGCTGATGACGACTCCCCGGCGGTCTTGAATCCCGACGGAACTCCCAAAGACCAGGCCATCACCCTGGGCGAATACCGGGCAAAACATACTGAAGTATATGGCGATCGCTTCGGGCAAAACTTCTGGGCAGAGTTGCGGGCTTCTACTTCCATTTATGCCACCATCGACGACCATGAAGTAACCAATGACTTTTCAGGTGGAGAGCGGATTAGCGATGATCCACGTTTTCTGAACGCATTCCCAAGTGATAATCCCAACGCTCTAATCAACGACAGCACCTTGTTTGAGAATGGGCTTCAGGCATTCCAGGAATACAATCCGATTCGTGATGAGTTTTATGGCGAAACTGGAGACCCCCGCACCAGTGGAGAACGAAAGCTTTACCGTTTCAACACTTTTGGCAGCGATGCGGCGACTTTCATCCTGGACACACGCTCATTTCGTGACAAACCACTGGTCGCCCCGAACGTCACCAGTTCTACCGATGTGGGCCGCTTCCTCGTCGAGTCCGCCACCCTCGATCGCCAGTTTCTGGGCGATGTTCAACTGAACGACCTGAAGCAGGATCTGCTGACAGCCCATCTGAATGGTATTACCTGGAAATTTGTGATGGTTCCAGAACCGATCCAGGAATTGGGTCTCTACAATGTGGATGCTTTTGAAGGTTATGCCCGCGAACGCACTGAAATTCTTCAGTTCATTGAAGCAAACCGAATTGAAAACGTTGTTTTCGTGGCTGCTGATATTCACGCTACGTTCGTCAATAACCTTACCTATCAAGTGGTACCAGGTGGAGAGCGCATTTCGACAGGAGTCTTTGAAATCACTACAGGCTCAGTGGGTTATGACCAACCCTTTGGCCCGGTGGTGGTTGATGCGGCAAAAAACCTTGGGCTACTGTCGTCCACTCAGGCTGCTTTCTACGAGCAACTGCCGATTGCGCCTGATACGGATGACCTCGTCAATGACAAAGATGACTTCCTCAAAGCTGCATTTCAAAATCTAGCGATTGGGCCTGCGGGCTATGACCCCATTGGTCTGGACAAAAACCTTCCTCAATCTCAGGGGCGAATTGATGCCAGGTTGCTACAAGGGGATTATGTGGTTGCCCACGCTTATAGCTGGTCAGAGTTTCAGATTGATGCCGTGACTCAAAAACTGACTGTCACTACCTGGGGGATTGACACCTATAGTGAAGCTGAACTGCTAGCGAATCCAACCGCTGTGCTGGAGCGGACACCGCGCATTCTCAGTCAGTTTGAGGTAACGCCTCAGGGTAAGGTCACCCTCATCCAGCAGGGAACCCCTGGTGCAGACGAGATGATCTTGGGTAAAACTCAACCGGGTCGTCAGGTGTTTGCTGGGGACGGGGATGATGAGATCGACACCAGCCTGACTCGCGACGCTCAAATTTACAGTGGACGAGGGGATGATGAGATCACCCTGGGATCCAACACTGATGCCAGTGGTGGTGACGGCATTGACACTTTCCTGTTGGGAACCCTTGGTCCTGTAGGGGGGACTACGGTTAGCGGCGGCAATGGCGCGGACACCCTGCATGTGTTCGAAGCATCAGCATCGAACACGCTATTCGGCGGTGCTGATATTGATGAGTTGCGTGTCGTCGAGAGCCGTGACCAGTTGTTATTTGGTGGTTCTGGTCGTGATCGCCTGGATGCTTCCAGTTCAGGGGGGAATAACCGACTATATGGCGGTTCTGGAGATGATGAACTGCTATCAAGTGGGAGTGATCGCCTCTACGGGGGTACGGGCAATGACACCCTGTTTGCTGGTCAGAACGGTAATAACCTGCTGTGGGGCGGTGCCGACGCAGATACCTTCTACCTGGCGGTTGCGGGTTCGTTGCCTGATGCTCTCAACGTTGTGAAGGACTTTGAACTGGGTATCGATCGACTGGCCTTTGGCAGCGTGGCACCTGCACGAGTCAGTTTGATAGCGCAGGATGGCAACACGTTGATTAAGGTCGGCGATGCTGGGGTGGGGCTGGTAGAAGGGGTCACATCAGCGTTACTCAGCATCACCAACGCTAACCAATTCATATTTACGAATTCGCTTGCTTGAGTTTTGAGCCGACCGGGCGGTGGCATTCTCCAGAGGAACAACCGCTTGATTTCCTCCAGGTTTTTCTCAATCCGCTGTTGAGCGGCAGCAGGTGGCATTCTCCAGAGGAACAACCGCTTGATTTCCTCCGATCAGTCTGGATAACTTACTCACTCGAAAGTTTTGTTTACGAGGTTCTAAGAAGTCATGTCTGAACTCCCTATTAATCCTAACTTTGGCATTGAATCGACTGCGACGATGACTTTGCAGCCGCCGCAGGTTAATCCTGTCACGGTCGATGGGATTGAATCAGGAGTAAACATCAGAATGACGGGCACCGGTGAACCTGGGGCAACTGTCACTCTGCGCTTTGAAAACACCCAATCGACTCAGTCAGAAAAAACGACACTGGTGGATGCGACGGGGAATTGGTTTGTTGATCTTGCAACTTTAGAAGGATCAATTCGCCCCCTGGCACCGGGGGCGAGTTTTCCTTTTATCTTATTCCAGTCAAATGTGGCTGGGCAAATCAGCTTGTCAGTTGAGACAACACTTGTCAATAACTCTGGCTTGACGCTGTTTTGGGGCACAGGTGAGGGCAATCGCTTTGATACGGTAAGTGAGCAGGATAATGCTCTGGTTTTTGGCTTTGCAGGCGATGATCTACTGGTTAGCGGAAATCGGAGTGTTTTATCGGGCGGCACAGGAAACGACTTGCTGCTTGCCGCTGGTCATCAGGGGCAAAATCGATTGGAGGGAGGATCTGGGAAAGATACACTTCTGGTTGTAGAAGGACAGAATAACCAACTCTTTGGCGGTGATGACAACGATATCTTGCGAGTCATTGAGGGAAATGGTTTCAATCAGTTGCTTGGAGAAGCAGGTGATGATATTCTGGATGCCTCAGAAAAGTCAGGTCATAACAAGTTAGTTGGCGGTCTAGGTAACGATATCTTATATGGGGGAGTCTTTACTGATCAGTTGTTGGGTGACGAGGGAGATGACATTCTTTTTGCCGGTGAAGGTGCAACACTAACGGGTGGACTTGGCTCCGATACTTTCTTTCTGGCGAATGCTTCGGTTCCCACGGCAATGGCAGTGGTTAAAGATTTTGAGGTATCGCGCGATCGCATCATTATCGCTGGCTTGCCTAACGTCACCACTATCAAAGCAACTCGTAGTGGAATCACAGCTACAAAATTAACAGCTGTACTCGTGGATCAGGAAATTGACCTGGCAATTCTCCACAATGTGCAGCCTTTTGAATTGAAAGAAGGCCGGGATGTATTGTCCCAGGTAGGCAACTCTCAACCAAACTTGATTGACATCAGCTATGCCCCGGTTATCACCTCTAGCAACACTGCTAGCGTAGAAGAAAATACTCTGACAGTTGAAACTATCGTGGTTACCAATCCAGATGTGGGGGAAGCCATTAATTTTTCAATCACGGGTGGAGCTGATGCTTCTTTGTTTGAGATTGATGCACAGTCTGGTGTCCTGAAATTCAAAACCGACCCTGACTTTGAATCACCAAGGAGTAGTGAAGGCAGCAACACCTATGTCGTGGACATTGCTGTAACCGACAGCAGCGGTTTGAGTGACACGCAGACAATTACCGTTTCTGTAACAAATGTAAACGAAGCGCCAAAACTCACCTTAAGTCTAGCGGCAAGTGTCGCAGAGAATACCACGGATGTTCTAACAGTGACTGCTACTGATCCCGACACAGGAGATGTGGTCACATTTTCGATAGATGGCGGAGCAGATGCTGCGCTATTTGAGATCGACGCAACTACCGGAGCATTAAAATTTAAGGCTGCCCCTGACTTTGAAGCTCGTGGAAGCGCTACTGGCGACAACACCTATATCGTGAAAGTCGCAGGTACTGACAGCGACGGCCTAAGCGACTCCCAAACGCTTACGATCACAGTATCAAATGTGGATGAAGAGGGGAATGATGCCCCTGTTATTACTTCCAGTAGTGCAGCAACTGTTGTTGAAAACACAGCTTCAGTGTTAACGGTAACGGCAGAAGATTTTGACCCGGATGATACGCTTACCTTCTCGATCAGTGGCGGTGCAGATGCATCTCTATTCGAGATTGATACAACAACAGGTGTTCTGAACTTTAAGCTTCCTCCTGATTTTGAGGCTCCGGGGAGTGCAGCAGGCAGCAATACTTACACAGCGAACGTCACGGTTACTGACAGTGGCAATTTGTTCGATACTCAAACAATTACCATCACAGTCACTAATGCCAACGAAGCCCCCAGTTTTGCCACTCCCACCGCTACCTTCTCCATCTCAGAAAACACAACTGTGGTAGGAGCAATCACCCCTGCAATCGACCCTGATGCAGGAGACTCCCTGACTTACAGTCTTGGCGGAGCAGATGCCAGTCAGTTTGACTTTGATACCAATACCCGTGTCCTGAGCTTCAAAACCACACCAAACTTTGAAGCCCCCGGTAGTGCAGCAGGCTCCAATGTCTACGGTGTGACGGTAACAGTCACTGATGCCAACGGATTGACTGCGACTCAATCGGTCACTGTCAATGTCACTAATGCCAACGAAGCCCCCAGTTTTGCCACTCCCACCGCTACCTTCTCCATCTCAGAAAACACAACTGTGGTAGGAGCAATCACCCCTGCAATCGACCCTGATGCAGGAGACTCCCTGACTTACAGTCTTGGCGGAGCAGATGCCAGTCAGTTTGACTTTGATACCAATACCCGTGTCCTGAGCTTCAAAACCACACCAAACTTTGAAGCCCCCGGTAGTGCAGCAGGCTCCAATGTCTATGAAGTTATTGTTACAGCTACTGACAGTAGTGGCTCAAGCGGTGCACAAACAATAATTATCACAGTTACGGACACCCCTGACGAGGTACCCGCACCTGTGATTAATCCAATCGCAGGAAACAATATAATCAACGCAATAGAAGCTGTAACTGGTTTCAACATTACGGGAACTGGGCAACCCGGCGCAACGGTAAGCTTAACGTTTGATAGTAATAGCACTCTCGTCAATGGTAATACAGCAGTTGTAATAGCGAATGGAACTTGGTCAATCGCCGTCACTGCAGCAGACATCACCGCCTTTGGACAAGGAAACGAAGTAATCACAGCCGTCCAGTCAGATACTCAGGGGAACATCAGCTCAGCCACCAGCCAATCAATTACGGTAACATCGGCGCTATTCTCGATCGCACGCAGTTCGAGCACTGAGGGTGGGGTGATGACCTTTACGGTGAACCGTTTGGGAGTTACCGATACCCTCCAAACCGTAACGGTGTCTACATCCACTGATCTAGACCTGGGCGACACGGCGATC
>CAZVXA010000228.1:0-10706 GCA_964630955.1 uncultured bacterium
AAATCCCAGTTTTCGTTTGGCGCGGCTCCGCCGCGCCAAACGAAAACTGGGATTTGATTAAACAGCAGATCCCTTATTTCCTGGACTTTTGACTAAATTGCGCCGATTTCCCCTGAAACGCTGACGGAGTCAGCGTTTCAGGGGAAATCGGCGCAAAAATTAAATATGCCGTGAAACGCCCTCGCAGAGGGCGTTTCACGGCATTGCAGAAAAAATAGTCAAAACTCCAGTTATTTCCCCTCAAGGGGGCAGGGGGATGTAAGGGGGATCAGATCTGTTTTGTGACTGACGACTGATCTTTTCAAGCGTCCTCTAAGGCAGGATGATTTTGCCGGGAAAGTGCGGCGCACCGCGCCGCACTTTCCCGCTCAGAGTAAAAGTCCGACTCATTCCTTTGGTTAAATGATCCAGGAAGCTTCCTGGAAAAATCCCTGGGACAACTCAAGATAAGATAAAAAGTCTGACAACCCATTCCCTCTCTATGAAGCACACGATCTCCGTCCTGGTTCAGGATGAATCAGGAGTTCTGTCTCGAATTTCCGGTTTATTTGCTCGTCGTGGTTTTAACATTGAAAGTTTGGCGGTGGGGCCAGCCGAGCAGGAGGGGATCTCCCGCATTACCATGGTGGTTCCCGGTGACGATCAGGCGATCGAGCAGTTAACGAAGCAGCTCTACAAACTAATTAACGTCCTCAAGGTGCAGGACATTACCGAAGTTCCCTGCGTGGAGCGGGAGCTGATGCTGATGAAGGTTAATGCCAACAGCGCCAACCGTTCTGAGATTATTGAACTGGGACAAATCTTTCGAGCGCGGGTCGTCGATGTGGCCGAAGACTCCCTCACGTTCGAAGTGGTCGGCGACCCTGGCAAGATGGTGGCGATCGTTCAAGTATTGAGCCGCTTTGGCATTCGAGAAATTGCCCGCACCGGAAAAATTGCCCTCACCCGTGAGTCCGGTGTCAACACGGAGTACCTCAAGTCGCTGGAGGCCAAGGTTTAGGGCGATTGCACAAGGGTGTGCGTTGCTTCCTTTTCCTACGTGGGTATTATAAAGCAGCCCCAGTCGATTCACCTTGAATGTTCGGTTCCACAGGCTGACTGCGGATTGCCGCAGCGCTTGGTGTGAAACCACTTGCAACTGAACTGCTGGTGGCTTCCTCTACCAAGCTGAATTCACAGAACATGCCTGGACCTGTTTTTCAATCATGGGTGCGTTGGGTTCTCGCTGGTAGTGCAGGCTTTTGGCTTGCCGTACCAGAAATTCCAAAATCGTCTGCCGCTTCCGTTTCGACGGTTGCCCCAATACAGCTCAAGGGTGGTTCCACAGCCGCAAATGATTGGGCTGCGCGAATTCCAACGGTAATGGTGGCGATTACCCAGACCGCCCACTATGCCCCGGTCGCAACGGTCGCTTACCTTAACGCAATTGAGCGCGAGATCATTGCCGAGACAAACCGCCTGCGGACAGACCCTGTCGCCTATGCGGAGGAACTGGAACATCTGAAGCAGTACTTTGACGGAAAAATGCTGCGGATGCCGGGATTGCCGCCCCTGGTAACGGTCGAAGGGGCCGCGCCTGTACGAGAGGCGATCGCCACCCTGAGAAGCACCCGTCCCCTGCCTCCCCTTGCTCCCTCCCAGGGCATGTCGCTTGCGGCCAAAGACCACGCCCATGACCTGGCAAGAAACAATCTGATGGGGCATATTGGCAGCGATCGCAGCGATCCCTCCAAGCGGCTGGAGCGCTATGGCACCTGGCAGCGGATTAACGGCGAAAATATCAGCTATAGCCCCTTTATTAGCGCCCGCTGGCACGTTCTACAACTGCTGATCGATGACAATGTGCCCAACCGGGCACACCGACGGGCGTTGCTGAGTCAGGAATATCGCACGACGGGGGCGGCCTGTGTGGGCGACCGGGAGTTCCCCTCGATTTGCGTGGTGACCTATGCGGGGGGGTATACGGAGAAGGAACAGGCGAAGTAGATCAGGTTTCAAAACCCGTGATCAGCGGTGGCGAAGCGCTTCTGATCATGGCCCTCCTCTCAAAAACTGCGGCTGTGCAAGTGTCCCCCTGATGTCTGAGAATGGTCAGAGCAGCCCTTTGTGTGTAATGTTCCGATGAATGCAAATTTAAGAAGATTTTGGGAAGTTCTGGGTTGCTGGTGCAGTGTAGTGCAGCAGCGAGCCAGCCAACGGTTGTCGCTCGGTGCCGTCTCCTGCCTGGTGCTGGCTTTATCGCTGTTACTGGTTTGCATGATGACGCTCGCACCCGCACCCGTCCTGGCAGTTTTGAATGATGACCACTACGATGGCAACATTTTCCCCCTGTACGCGGGGAACGGTTATCTGGTGCCCCCCCGTGTCTCGCTGGCAGACTCCTTCAAGCGCCCGAATCCAACGCTGCTCGTTCTCTACGTTGATGACAGCAAGGACTGCAAACAGTTTGCCCCTATCGTTTCGCAACTCGATGCTTACTACGGGCGTGTCACCGACTTCCTGCCCATCAGCATTGATATGCTGCCCCCCAAAGACCGCTATGAGCCAAATGAACCGGGCTATTACTACAAAGGAGTCGTGCCCCAAACGGTTCTGTTTGACCAGTCGGGCAAGGTCGTTTTGAACGAGGAGGGTGTGATCTCCTTTGAGAAGATCGACGATGCGTTTCGTAAAGTCTTTGATCTGCTGCCCCGTGAAGAATCGGTCGAGCTAAGACGGCGATCGGTGAATGAGATTAATACGGAGTTGGTACGCTGAGTAGGTAGGCGTGATTAAGAGCCTATCCGAAAACCAAAATTTTGGAAGGCGCGACGCTATAGCATCGCGCCTTCCAAAATTTTGGTTTTCGGGTGTATCCCATGGCTTGGGGTATCCTAACAGAACTTCAGAGTGCCCTCGTCACCATCCAGGTGAACCGGAATCCCGACTGGAAGTGCAGCATTGGGGCCATCGTGGCCAAAGGGTAGGTCAGAGACGATCGGAATACCCAGATCAGAGAGGCGATCGCGCAAAACCCCCTCCACTGTAAAACTGGGGATCCCCACAGGTGAATCACACTGGCTGAAGCGGCCCAGCGCAATTCCTCGCACTTGTTCGAACGCACCGCTGAGCCGCCACTGAGTGAGCATTCGGTCAATTCGGTAGGGAGCTTCTGTGACATCCTCGATCGCCAAAATAATCCCATCCAGGTTCGGTTGGATGGAGGTATTTAATAAGCTGGTGGCAACCGTGAGATTGGCCGGGAGCAGCAGCCCGCTGGCCTGTCCGCCCCCCCAGCCGACGCCCTTGAGGGGGAGCAGAGCGTGTCCCTGTACCCAGTCCAGAAGCCGTTGAGTAGACCAATCTGGCTCTGCTCCTAGTGTCGTCAACACGGGAGCGTGCAGTCCTGAAATTCCCTGTTGGCTGAGACTCCAGAGCAGAGCAGTAATATCCGAGAACCCGATTAGCCATCTGGGTTCAACCTCTGGCCAGTGCCAGTTTTCCAGGAGTCGTGCGCCGCCGTAGCCCCCCCGGGCGCAGAGAACACCTCGACAGTTGGGGTCTTTCCAGGCGGCTTCGAACTGCGATCGCCGCTCTTCATCCGTTCCCGCCAGATAGCCCCAGCGTCGATCATAGCCCGGTGGCACTTCGACCCGAAATCCCCACCTGCGCCACACATCGATCCCCTTCTGAAATGCCTCCACCTCACGCAGGGCACCACTGGGAATGACCACCCGCAGCAGGTCACCTGGTTGGAGTGGGCGGGGAGGAGTGCAGGGTTGCATGGGACACGCAGGGAATGGGACAAACTAGCCAACGGATTTTCTCACGAATTGTACGACCCCAAACGCGATCGCCTGTGCCAGTTTTTGCAGCGAATCGGGGTTTGTCAGGTGGGGTTGGTCTGCTTCTCCAGTCAGGTAGGCCATCTCAAGGTGAACGCTGGGAATACTTTGACTGCGCAGGACGTAGAAATTGGCCTGACGCACGCCCCGATCCGCTAGAGGCAGAGCTTTCAGAATGCCGGAATGTAGAGTTTGGGCCAGTGCAGCGCTTTCAGGGGATGCGGAGAAATAGTAGGTTTCCAGACCATTGACATCGGGTCGGGGAGGATTGGTCGCGTTGATGTGCAGACTGATAAACAGGCTGGCCCCGTTGCGATTGGCGAGATTCACCCGTTCAATTGGATCAACTGAGCTGTCGATGGAGCGGGTCAACAGCACGGGGATCTCCTGCTGCTTCAGAATGGCTGCTGCCCTCAGGGCCACCGCCAGCACCAGGTCTTTTTCCAGCAATCCTGCGGCTCCAATCACGCCGGTATTGGTCCCACCATGCCCCGGATCCAGCACCACCAGATTTGATCCAATGCGGGTGGGTGGCGTGGTTTGTCCGATCGCCTGCCCCATCAGCCCCTGCCTCACTCCAGTTCCCATTGTTCCTCCCTGCACCCCCATCCCCACCGCAGCGCCGGGATCCACAATGTAGGGAGATCCAATGGCGGGCGATCGTCCCATGCGCACCAGAGCCTGATACACCATCGCCGTGACCTCGGCGCGGGTTGCCTGTCGCAGGGGATCGAGCTGGGAGGGCTGGGGAAAGTTCACTACCAGACGTTGAGCTGTAGCACTGGCGATCGCCGCCCGTGCGAAATTGGGAACTGCGGCCTGGTCAGAAAATCGGCTTAGCAAAGAATCATTGGCGGGTGGAAGTTCCAGGCCATTGACCAGAGACAGGAGGACTTCCAGACGAGTAATGTTTTGCTGCGGACGGAAACTGCCGTCGTCGTAACCCGATAGCAATCGACCCTGAAAGGCTCGCTGGATGGCGCTACTGGCCCAGAACTCAGCGGACACATCACTAAAGGCGACAGGCGATCGCTTCGGCAGGGGACTGAACACGCTCACCAGCAGGGCAGCATACTGAGCGCGGTTCATATTGCTATTTGGCTGGAAGGTGCCATCTCCCATACCGTTAATCAAATCCTGGCTGGCCAGTCCGCGAATAAAACCCTCTGCCCAGTGCCCCTGAATATCAGAGAAGGCAACGATGGTCGGGCTGGGGGTAACAATATAGGGCGAGGGGATGGCCTTTGCCTGTGCCGTCGCCACCAGGGACTGATAGATCATCACCGCAATTTCGGCTCGCGTGATGTCCACCAGCGGTTCCAGCAGATCCACCTGGGGATGATTCACCACAATCCGGCGCTGGGTGGCGGTGGCGACGGTCAGTGTGGCGTAGGTAGGAAGCTGAGCGCGATCACGATAGATCCCCACCGCATCCAGGTGGCCACCCGTGAGCTGTAAGCCGTTCACCAGTGAAACGATCGCCTGTACCCGCGTCAAATTCAGGCCGGGACGGAAGGTGCCGTCCGGAAAGCCCTCCAGAAAACCCATTTCTTGAGCACGGGCGATCGCCTGCTGTGCCCAGAAGCCCTGGGGCACGTCCACAAAGGTAGTGGCCTGTCGGCGGGCAGGCAAATTGAAGGCGCGAGCCAGCAGGGCGGCATACTGGGCGCGGGTAATTCCCATGTCAGGCTGAAAGGTGCCATCGGGGAAGCCGCTGACCATCCCACGGGCTACCATTTCGCGGATAAAGGCTTCTGCCCAATGGCCGCTGGTGTCGGTGAGGGTGGGGGGAGTGGGGAGTGGGGGGAGGGTGGGGGAAGGGGCAGGAGGAGTAGGGGGAGTAGGAGTAGGGGGGGGCAGGGGGGGGGTTAGGATTTGGGTGGGGACTTCGGCGGCGGCAAAGTTGACGGGCTGGGCATTGGTCATGCCGACGTTGACGCGGGTGGGAGTGAGACCGTTGCCGATGGAGAGGACGGGGACTGTGCTTTCGTTGCGCAGGTCGGAGAGGCCGTTGCTGAGGAAAATATTGCCGCCGGGATCCTGGGGACGACCCAGGTCAGGGACGGCGGAGTTCCGCACGATTAAACCGCCGCTGCCGTTGCGCTCAATGCGGTTGTTGCGTAGAACCGGGCGGGCGTTGCCGGAGATCAGGATCCCGGTGGCCCCTTCCAGCAAACGGTTGCCGGTCACCAGGGGGGCAGCGCTATCACTGATGGCGATGCCGCACCCGGTGTTCTGGCAGGTGTTGCGGCGCAGTTCGCCTTTGCTGTTGCGGAAGCAGGAGATCCCGCTGGCGGCGTTTTGCTGGAACAGACAGTCGGCGATCGCCACAATTGCCGTTCCCGTGGCAAACACTCCTTCTCGACCGCAGTTGACGAAGGTACAGTGGCTAATCGTTGGAGTTGTTCCCTCAATCCAGATCCCGGTTCCTCTGGGGGTGGCATTGGTGACCGTCACGCCTCGCAGGGTGGCACCGTTCTCCATGCAGAGGGCCACGCTCTGACGGCCAAAGCTGCCGCTGGCGAATGCTCCGCCTCCGTTAATGAGAATTCCTTTGCCCTTGCTGGCCTCGTCCCCCAGAACGGTCACTCCCTCCGGGATCACCAGCGGAAAGGTTTCTCCGGTGGCGATGCTATAGGTTCCTGGCAACAGGCGCACAGTGTCTCCCGGACGCGCCCGCCGCAGCGATCGGGCGATCGTTCGGTGGGGGCTGGTCTGGGTACCGGGGGCGCTATCGTTGCCGCTGGTGGGGTTGACGAAGATAACAGTGGGGGAGACGGTCTGAACCATAGGGCGCTAGAAATCGGCGAAGTTGGCGATCGCCGCCTGCAAGCGATCGATCACCTGGGGCACAGGAATCGCACCCAGCTCCTTGTCGCCGCCTGCCCGCACGCGGACACTGAGACTGTTGGTCTCCATCTCCTTCGCGCCAACCACTGCCATCACGGGAATCTTTTCTTTTTCGGCGTTGCGGATCAGCTTACCCAGGCGCTCTCCGCTTTCATCCAGTTCTGCCCGAATGCCCAATGCCTGCATCTGGGTTACCACTTGCTGACCGAAGGGCAACTGCTCCTCTGTCACGGGCAGCAGCCGGATCTGAACCGGAGCCATCCAGATCGGGAAGTCCCCAGCATACTGCTCGATCAGGATGCCCACCAGTCGCTCCAGAGAGCCGAAGGGGGCACGATGAATCATGATCGGACGCTTGCGGGAGCCGTCTTCTGCCACGTACTCCAGGTCAAACCGTTCTGGCAGGTTATAGTCTACCTGCACGGTGCCAAGCTGCCACTCTCGGTCCAGGGCGTCGCGGATCATGAAATCGAGCTTTGGCCCGTAGAAGGCCGCCTCGCCAATGCCCTCAAAGTGATCCATGCCCAGGGTTTCCACTGCCCGTCGGATGGCATTCTCGGCCTGGTTCCAGGCTTCATCGGAGCCAATGTATTTATCTGAGGTGGGGTCCCGGAAGCTGAGGCGAGCCTTGAAGGCGTTGTCCAGCCGCAATGCCTTCAGGGTGAACTGGATCAGATCCACCACCTTGAGAAATTCGTCGTCGAGCTGCTCCGGGGTGACAAACAGGTGGGCGTCATCCTGGGTAAAGCCGCGCACGCGAGTCAACCCGCCCAGTTCGCCCGATTGCTCAAATCGGTAAACCGTCGCAAACTCCGCCAGCCGCAGCGGCAGTTCCCGGTAAGAGCGCAGGCTGGACTTATAAATCTGTACGTGGAAGGGACAGCTCATCGCCTTCAGGACAAAGCTCTCGTCTTCCTCATCGCCCATCATTGGGAACAGGTCTTCCTTATATTTCTGCCAGTGCCCGGAGGTCTTAAACAGATCCACGCGGCCAATGTGCGGCGTCACCACCTGCTGATAGCCCCGCTTCACCTGCTCCTGCTTGAGGAAATTCTCCAGGGTCGATCGCAGCAGTGTTCCTCTGGGCGTCCACAAAGGCAGTCCCGGCCCCACCAGATCGGAGAAGGTGAACAGGCCCAGCTCTTTACCCAGGCGTCGGTGATCACGCCGAATCGCCTCTTCTTTGCGGCGCTTGTACTCGTTGAGTTGTGCTGGAGATTCCCAGGCGGTGCCGTAAATTCGCTGGAGCTGGGCTTTGTTCTCATCTCCACGCCAGTAGGCTCCGGCGACGCTTTCCAGTTCGATCGCGTCAGGGTTCAGTGCTGCCGTTGACTCCAGGTGGGGGCCAGCACAGAGATCCCACCACTGATCGCCCAGGTGATAAATGGTGATGGGAGCTTCCAACCCCTCCAGGATTTCTAATTTGTAGGGTTCATTAATGGCCTTGATCCGCCGCTCTGCCTCTTCCCGGCTCACCTCTTCCCGGATGACAGGCAGCTTGCGGTTGATGATCTTCGTCATCTCCTTTTTAATGGCCTTCAAATCTTTCTCAGTAAACGACTCCGGACTATCGAAGTCGTAGTAGAAGCCGTTCTCAATCCACGGCCCAATCGTCACCTGCGCCTTGGGAAACAGCTTCTGAACCGCCATCGCCATGACATGCGAGGCCGTATGGCGAATCTTCTTCAGGTTCTCAGATTCGCTGGTGCGGGGCAGGTAAATCTTCTCTTGAGCGTTCTCCTGAGCGGGAGCGGAGGCGTCGTTTGGCATTGCTAACTGTGTTTCAAAATCATTCTGAGGTGGGCCAGATGGTTTCGCTCAGATTCCGTCCCTTCTATCTTAGAGCCTCCTGGAAATCTCGGTTTGCCCACAGAGCTTCTACTGTGGCGTTAGACCATGTCAGGAAGCCCTGTTCCCTGAGATGCTTCAGGAAGCCGGAAACTCTGCCCATCAACAATTGTTGCGAAAGGTAAACCGCGTTAAGATTACTTGATAGCATAGTAATCTGTTTTTTATGATGGCTCCTAATTCACCTGAACCGGATTTGTTGAAGACGCTACTGAAACCACTGTTGGAAGATTTTCAGTACTGGTTTGAGCGATCGCAGTCTCTCTTAGAAACGCAGTCGATTGACTTCCTCGGTGCGGAAAAGCAGGCGGATTTACTGGCACGGGTCAGGGAGGCCAGACAGGAGGTTAGCACAGCCCAAATGCTGATGAATGCAACTGATGGTCAGGTTGGGGTTGAGACTTCCGTGCTCATACCCTGGCATCAACTGGTCACCGAATGCTGGCAGGTTTCTATCCGATATCGGCTGGAAAGCTCTGTCGAATAGCGTTTCTAGTAGAGCAGGTCTGAGTGCCATGCTCACTGCTGTAACCTTACCGCTCAATCGTTTACGAATCCCCCATTCAAATTTCTACGCCTGTCTCAAGGCAATCTGGTTTAGAGGAAAGCATTATGCTCCATTTGCTCTACATCCTCGCTTTCACGGTTCTGGCATTTCTGGCGGTCGGCAACTTGATCCGCAACCTTATTACTTTGGGAGCCGATGCTCAACGAGGATATGGAACGCGATCGCGCAGTGGTTATCCCGCAGGGGCGGGTCGCAACCAGGGCATCCCCCACCCTGAACTGCTGGACGACACCGGGAAAGTGATTAATGAACCCCTGTTGGTGATGCGCTCTATCTCCGTTGATGATGCTCGCGAACAGTTGGATGCACTATTTAAGTCTTCCCCTGGCGGCAGTGAGCAGAATCAGGACGATAATTAACTTTTTAGCAACTTATGAGTAGAAGTGGCGCGGTGCTTTGCACTGCGCCACTTCTACTCATGGGTGTTTGGGAAAGCAGGTGCCCCTGGGGTGTATTTTCCACACTCATCGCCAGAACGAAATTCGGTAAGATTAAGCTACTTATTTTCAGGCTGGACGCTGACCCGTCTTGCTGAAGCACTCTTCCATCAATGATTCAGGGTGAGGGATGGTCTGCATCCTGTACTCCCTATCCCCCACCTGTTAATTGTTATGAATAATCCGCAATCTCCCTATCCCGAAGACTCGGTGACCGACTATAGAGAACCGATTCCCAGTCCCCAATCCCCTTCTCCTGCCTACGATCCCGACCGGAATCTTCCCGTCCCCCGGCAGAGTCATATTATCAGCACGATTCTGTCTCCAGCGGTGCGTCTCTGGCTGCGATCGCAGGTTGAGCATGTGGAAGATTTGCAGTTTCACATCGATGGGGGCGATCGCCAACTCCTTTCCGGTTTAGTGCCTCGCGTCACCGTCGCTGCCCGCAACGCCATCTATCAGGGGATCTATCTGAGTCGGGTGCAGCTGATGGCGCGGGGTATCAAGGTCAACTTTGGTCAAATTTTGCGGGGCAAATCGTTGCGTCTGGAGCGCACCGTTCCGGTTCAGGGAGAACTGGTTTTGTTTCAGCAAGACCTGAACGCTTCTCTGGAATCACCTTTGCTGGCGGGCGCAGTTACAGACCTGCTGACCGATTTACTGAAGGCAGGAGCCGCCCCCGAACTGGTAGATCCTTCCGAACAACAGCCAGTTATTCTCGACAACCTGCGGGCGCGTATCGAGCCTGATCTGCTGAGCCTCCGCGCTGATATCATCTCCGCCCGCCAGGGTACCGCTACCCCCTTTGTGATTCGCACCGGCCTGCGCGTTTCTAACGGACGGGATCTGTGCCTGGTTCGCCCTGAATGGCTTCCTACTCCCCAGGCCAAGCGCGGTTTCGCATTAGATGACCTGGACGGCTATTCTCTGGATCTGGGCACTGATGTCGAAATTCAGGAGCTACTGCTTCAGGATGGGCGTCTCATTTGTCGTGGGAAGATTAATGTAGTCCCTGCGGAGGAATGAGCGGGAGCAAAGTTAAACAGAATGCTCTGTGTGGTGCGCTTTGCGCACCACACAGAGCATTCTGTTTAGGTAGATGGGTAGGAGAATTTCGTCTTCCCCCAACTCTCGCTCCCATGCTTCTATGCGCTCGTCATCCCACCCATCTGCTGGTTG
>CAZVXA010000229.1:0-10626 GCA_964630955.1 uncultured bacterium
GCCCGCGCCACTCGCAAAACTGAGTTTGGAAATTTGCAAAAGTGGGATGCTCCCCTCGTCACCTGGCTCTGCCAGGTGATGTCTACCGGAGGCTCTGCCTCCTGTGCAGATGGAGGCAGAGCCTCCAGTTGGCATTCCACGCCAGAGGCGTGGAACGAGGGGCACGAGGGACTAAGCGAAAAGCGCCTGCATCGCAGGCGCTTTATCCCTACTCGTGAATCCAGGGCATAATGGTCGGCGTCCAGCTTACCAGCTCAGCGTCTGTAAACCAGAGACCAATCTCAAACTGAGCCGTTTCAGGCGCATCAGAACCGTGGATAATGTTGCGGCCAATATTGGAACCCAGGTCTCCGCGAATAGTTCCCGGCTCAGCGTTGAGGGGATTGGTGGCACCGATGACCTTACGCGCACTGGCAATCACGCCATCGCCTTCCCACACCATTGCAACGACAGGGCCAGAGGTAATGAATTCCACCAGACCGGGGAAGAAGGGGCGCTCCTTATGAACCCCGTAGTGCTGTTCTGCCAGCTCCTTGCTGACATTCATCAACTTCAGGCCGACCAGGGTAAAGCCTTTAGTCTCAAAGCGGCGAATGATTTCACCGACCAGGCCACGCTGGACGCCGTCGGGTTTAATTGCGAGAAAAGTGCGTTCCACAAGCGTTCTCCAAAAGAATTAGGTTTCCCTCTACCATGCTCAGAAAAATATGACTCTTTGTAAAGTGCAGCGGTGAATTTCGGTTTTCAATCTTAATCAGGAGTTAACCCGAACCCTTACCAGGGAAGGAATTGGCGTTGTTTTACAAAAAAATAAGCTAGACTGTCATCTTGATTCTTGAATTGAGGGACAGCACATGGGGGCAAACGTACAGGGCGTGGAGGTTGAAAAGCCTGGAGGCAATGGGAAGGTGCAGCGATCGCCTAACCCGACCGTCGAGTCATCTCGCCCTAAAAAGTGGACGATTGAGGACAGTGAGGAATTGTATCGGATTAAGGGTTGGGGTGACCCCTATTTCTCGATCAATGCGGCGGGGCATATAACAGTGTCTCCCAAGGGCGATCGCGGCGGTTCCCTTGACCTGTTTGAGCTGGTGAATGCCCTGAAACAGCGGAATCTGGGGCTTCCCCTGCTGATTCGTTTCTCTGATATTCTGGAAGACCGGATTGAGCGGCTGAATGCAGCGTTTGCCAAGGCGATCGCCCGCTACAACTACGAAGGTGTCTACCGGGGCGTGTTTCCCGTTAAGTGCAACCAGCAGCGGCATCTGGTGGAGGATCTGGTGCGCTTTGGTAAGCCTCACCAGTTTGGTCTGGAGGCCGGATCAAAGCCGGAACTGATGATTGCCCTCGCCACGCTGGACACTCCGGGGGCACTGCTGATCTGCAACGGTTACAAAGACCGGGAGTACATTGAAGCGGCGATCCTGGCGAAGCAGTTGGGCAAGACCGTGATCATTGTGCTGGAGCAGATCGAAGAAGTAGACCTGGTGATTCAGGCCAGCCGTAAGCTCAAGATCCACCCGATTGTGGGTGTGCGCGGCAAGCTCAGCACCAAAGGTGTAGGACGCTGGGGCACTTCGGCGGGCGATCGCGCCAAGTTTGGCCTCACCGTTCCCGAAATTCTGCATACGGTTGAAAAACTCCGCGCCGCTGAGATGCTGGACTGTCTGCAACTGCTGCACTACCACATCGGTTCCCAGATCTCTTCCATTAGCGTGGTCAAAGATGCTATCCGGGAGGCCAGCCAGATCTATGTAGAGTTGGCCAGTCTGGGGGCAAACATGCGCTTCCTGGATGTGGGGGGTGGTCTGGGAGTAGACTACGACGGTTCCAAGACCAATTTCTACGCCTCCAAGAACTACAGCATCCAGAACTACGCCAACGATGTGGTCGCGGAGATTAAGGAGACCTGCGAGGAGCGCAACCTACCAGTGCCGACGCTGGTGAGTGAGAGTGGACGGGCGATCGCCTCCCACCAGTCGGTGCTGGTCTTCGATGTGCTGGGTACCAGTGATGTGGTGGCCGAGACTCCGGAGCCACCTGCCGAGAAGGAGCACCTGATCATCCGTAACCTCTACGAGACTTACCAGTCCATCACTGCCGAGAACTACCAGGAGGCGTATCACGACGCCACCCAGTTCAAGGAGGAGGCCATCAGTATGTTTGGCTTCGGCTACGTTAGCCTGACGGAACGGGCACGGGCGGAGCGCCTCTACTGGGCCTGCTGCGCTAAGATTCTTCAGATCGCCCGCCAGCAGGAATACGTCCCCGACGACCTGGAGGATCTGGAGAAAATCATGGCCTCCATTTACTACATCAACCTGTCGGTGTTCCAGTCGGCCCCCGATAGCTGGGCGATCGATCAGCTCTTCCCGATCATGCCGATTCACCGTCTGGATGAAGAACCCACCGAACGGGCTACGCTAGCGGATCTGACCTGCGACAGCGATGGCAAGATCGACCAGTTCATCGACCTGAAGGATGTCAAGTCTGTTCTAGAACTGCACGCCCTGAAGCGACGCGATTCTCTCACTCACGATCCCTACTACCTGGGGATGTTCCTCGGTGGAGCCTACCAGGAAATCATGGGTAACCTGCACAACCTGTTCGGCGACACGAACGCAGTTCACATCCACCTGACGCCCAAGGGCTACCAGATCGAGCACGTTGTCAAAGGCGACACGATGCGCGAGGTGCTGGGCTACGTCCAGTACGACGTGGAAGACCTGATCGAAGACATCCGCCGTCAAACGGAGCAGGCCCTCCAGGAGAAACGGATTACGCTGGAGGAGGCGCAACTGCTGTTGCAGAACTATGAGCGATCGCTCAATCGCTACACCTATCTCGCTTCTTGATAGGGCTGATTGTTCGAAACCTCGGAGGTCTTGAAGACCTCCGAGGTTTTGCTAACTCTAACCAACGTATAGCAACCCATCTCACAAATGATTCAGGACTGCTATAGATGCCCAAGAAAATTCGGGAATTAAAGCAGATACTTCGACAGGTTGGTTTCTCTGAACTCCCGGGAAAGGGAAGCCATACCAACTGGGTTCATCCGCTGTATAGCGGGAAGATTACAATTTCAGGTAAGGATGGGGCTGACGCAAAGCCATATCAAGAGAAGGAAGTGAACCAGGCGATCGCTGAAGTCAAGCGGCGGCAATCATAGGAGGAAACAGTGATTCCGATAAAGTACCCAATGATAATTCAATGGTCGGAGGAGGATGGCTGTTTCCTCGTTGGTTTTCCCGATTTTCCAGGGCAACAGTGGCGAACTCATGGAGATACCTATGAGTCAGCGGTAGCCAACGGAATTGAAGCTTTGGAATCTTTGATTCTCGCTTATGAAGCAATTAACGAACCACTGCCTGAACCGACAGTGATAAAAGTCGCTTAGGTCTTTGAGACAAGAAGCATAAGTTGAGAAGGGGCGATCGCCATGGTTCAGGCCATCCAAGCGCCAATCACATTTGACCAATTCATCGAGTGGCTTCCAGAAGTCTCAGAGTCTCGCTAAGCAACTGGACAGAGCGATCGATGCAGCAAACCTCCCTTACTTCATCCCCAAGGAGTCCCTTGTCAAGCTCTCGGATGATACGGGCTATGAGCCAGATGTCGTTGTTCTCGATCGTTCCAATCTGGAAAATGAGCCACGCTGGGAAAGAGAATCGATTATCACGGCAGGACGAACCATCAAACTCATAGTCGAGGTAGTTTCAACCAATTGGCAGGACGATTACCTCTACAAGCTGGCAGACTATCAGGCGCTCAGCGTTCAGGACTACTGGATCACCGAACACCACCACCACCACCATTACTTGGGACTGGGAGGAAGGCTCTACATTGGCAATCCAAAACAGCCAACGTTGAGTGTCTATAACCTGGTCGAAGGTGAATACGAGGTACAGCAGTTTAGAGGGGGCGATCGGATAGTCTCGCCTCAATTGGGTGAGCTACTTGTGACGGCTGAAGAAATTTTCAGAGCGGGGCATAAGCAGGAAACTCACAATTAAAGGCCGCATTTTGCATGTCTTGCAATGAGAGCAGGAATCAAGCCACCCTTACCTGTTCGCCTGAACAGTATCCATCTGATCCACGGACTAGCAGGAAGGTGGCCAATTGGAGCTGAAAGGCTATATTGAATACCTGATTGCCAAAACCACTCGAACTCATCACGCCACTGAACGCGAGTTCCAAACTCATTCCAAATTCCTTCCTCATATTTGCCGTCTAACTTTCCACCACAAGCTAAATAAACTCGTTTCTGAGCACTAAATCCAAAGCTTCCACCGCTACTATCACTCCATAATTGATCGATTTTGCCAAGAACACCACAAGGAAATTGCTTCATATCCTCAATACGCAACCAGTCAGCCCGACCAGATATCGTGCACATTAGGCTATAAGTTTCATTGTCGGCTTCTTGCCAATTATGTGTAATTAAAGCAGACTCTAATTTCTGATAATTAACCTCAGCTTCATAACGAGAGTTGCCACGAAAATTCACAATCGACCGAGTTGTTTTTTGGGGTGTTAATATTTTTCTTCCACTTGGAAGTTTGGTGGCCGATCTATCTAAATCATTATAAGAGGATACATCTCTCCCTCCCTTAGGCTTAATCGTTTGTTCTTTTGTAGTAGACTTGGGATAACGATTAGACGGGAAGTTTGCTTTCGTCAGGGCTAGTTTTTGAAGAGCTTGAATTGCTTCCATGTCTCTTCCGTTAGCTGCTGCTAAGACTCGAATCCAAATCTGCTCTGACAAATCATAATTGTCATTAATTTGTGCAGCGCGATACGCGTCATTCTTCAATGTGGCAAGATCTGTAAGCGTTGCAAACTTAGTTTGAAGAATAAAGTGCATCTTCTCTATAGGGTCAGCACTTATTCGTGGCATCTGAGCGGGAGTTTTACCATATTGGCGACAAATATCTGGAACGCGGTAACGCAAGTATTGACTGAGCCGTTCGACGGTAGCACAGTTTCTTTCTCCCTCAAGTCGCAGTGCTTCAAGCAAAGCATAAGTAAAAGCCCCCTGTTGAAGGATATCAATTTCCCAAGATTTTTCAGTTGGGCTGCAAGCAGAAATCGTAATAACTCCTTGCTGAACCTCACTGCCAACCCCTCCATTATCGCGACCACCCTCACTGCGACAGGCATCGAGCATCAGAATGATATTATCTGCTCCAGAGCGGCTCAAACGTTCGCGCACAAAGGTAACGGGAATGGCAATGTCGGGGTCACGGGGGTTTGCATCAATAGGCATTAAGTAGTCTCGATTCACGTACTGCATTCCATGTCCTGCAAAGAAGAACCAACAGTTGTCGCCTGCTGAGAGGAATGGAGTTTCAAATCGATCGCGCAGAAATCCCCTTAAGTTTCCATATGAAGGATAGGTAGGGATAACAGCACCGCTCTGCAATTGCATTGCTGGAGAATCATCTGAAAAAAAACAGACCTCATCGAACCCAGCTTCTTGAAAAAAATCGCGCATCAGTTCGGCATCGCGCTTGGCATACTTCAGTGGTGCAAAGTTGTTGGGGTTATAACTGTTAATGCCAATGGCGATCGCCCAATTTCTTCCCATATCAGCGAGATAAACCTATATCAACAGAAAAAAACTTTGCCTACTCCTGAGCAGGTTAAATCGTACTGAGCTTCGTCGCCTTGAACTTCAACGTCATTGCCCCCTTTCCCCCTGCCTTCACTCCTGACCCCAGCAGGCTCACCTGTCCCTCGCTGCTGATCTCCACCGACAGCTCAATTTCCTCCAGTTCCATGCCAGCCAGTTCTCCGGCCCGTTGCTTGGCGTGACTCAGCACTCGCCCTACCTGTTGCAGCAGTGTAGTCATACTGTCCTCGAGGACGGATGATTTGATAGGTACTCCCCTACCCCGCGCATACGCGGGTTCTTCGTATGGATTCCTGCCCTGTTGCCCCCGCATACCCTCTTCGGGTTTCTGTGGTTCGTCTTCGGTAACAACCCAAATGACATCATCGATCAGCATGGTCAAGCCCAGAGTAAAAGAAATTTTTCCTATTCTAGAAGAATCTTTTTAATACAGGGGGCCATAAGTCGGATGCCAAGTAGCTCCCTGAGCGGAGTCGAAGGGAGCGGCATTACGATCGCTTGACCCGAATGAACAAATGAACTAAAGTTGTCTGCGCAGATTACGGTAAAAGCGATGACCTTTCCTTCCATTCAGAGCGTGTACACCGATGGAGCCTGCTCAGGCAATCCGGGACCGGGGGGATGGGGGACGGTGGTGTACTTTGCCGATGGATCTGTGCATGAGATGGGCGGGGCAGAACCCCAGACGACCAACAATCGGATGGAAATGCAGGCGGCGATCGCCGCTCTTGAATTCCTGGCCACTGCCCAGCCAAAGGAGCCAATTCCCCTCTACACCGACAGTGAGTACGTGATGAAGGGGATTACCCAGTGGATCCAGGGCTGGAAGAAAAAAGGCTGGAAGACCTCAACGGGGAAGCCAGTGCTGAACCAGGATTTATGGCAGGTGCTGGATCGGCTCAACTCAAAGCAGGTGGTGTGGCGCTATGTGCGGGGGCATAGCGGCAATACGGGCAACGAGCGGTGTGACACCATTGCCCGTGGGTTCTCTCTGGGCAGTCCCCCCGCCCTGAAGCAAATTATCCTGGAAGAGACGGTTTGAAGGCTCAATGAAGCGGGGGGAAAATTGCCCTGAAATCCGCTTATTCTCTGTACAATTCTTCTGTACTGGTGTGGGGCGAGTCCCCCTGGGGTCATGTCAGATTCTACCGCTCCTGGCTTTGAAAGCACCGACAACCTGCCCCGTGAAGTCCGGGTGGCGCATCTCCGCAGCACCCTTGATGCGCTGCATATGGCGGATGATATCGCCCAGAATGGCTACCTCATCACCAGTTCTGAGCTGGCCGATTTGATGGATGTCAATGCCAGCGCCGTCACCAGTCGAGGGGATCACTGGGTATGGCGTAACTGGGTGGTGACGCGGGTACGGCGGGAGGGGAACCAGATCCTGTGGCAGTTGGAGCGGGTCGATTGAGGAGATCGGCAATTAGATTGAATTCAGAATTGACCAATGCCTTTCAGAATCGGCTGATCCCCGATCGGAGAGGGAATAGCAGAACAAACGAACCTTAGACCAAACCTCAACCTGGGATACAATCAAAAGTCCGATTCGAAGTTTTACATTTTCCAAAAGAAATCGCTATATATGGAATTTGTATATCTGCTCACACGGCACATCTAGTAGTGTTCAGGTAAGGTTAGAGTTCAGACCTGGAGCAGTTCCAGATCCCCAGAGACAGGTGTCTCCTGGTGGGGGTAGTTTTTGTGGCGGTGCTTTCCCAAACGGTTTTGAATCTGTCCGATAGGTATGGCTTTTTAAGGGTGTCTGGTTTACGTCGAGCAGCGCAGTTAGGTTAGGCAATTCAGGCGAGGGGATGTCAGTCGTGGTCGTTGTTTTAGAGAACTTTTGGAATCAGGTCTTAGAGCGTCTTCAGCTACAGCTCAGCCGCCCTACCTTTGAGACCTGGATCAAGTCTGCAACGGCAGAACAGTTGAATGGCGATCGCCTCGTCATCTGTACCCCCAATGCTTTTGCCCGCAACTGGCTCCAGAAGTACTACCTGAAAACCATCACCGATGTGGTTCAGGATATTTTGGGTCATCCTGTCGATATCCAGATTGTGGTACGTCAGGATGGCGAACTGGATACCTCTCAGGAGGCAAGCACTGAGGTGCTGTGGCCGCTCCCGGTGGAACCGCCCACTGAAAGTACTTCCCCCCAGACGCGCCCCCGCTCCGCCGACCTCAATCCCAAGTACGTCTTCTCCCGCTTCGTCGTCGGTGCCAACAACCGCATGGCCCACGCCGCGTCCCTGGCCGTTGCTGAATCACCGGGGCGAGAGTTCAATCCCCTGTTCCTCTGTGGCGGCGTTGGACTGGGCAAAACTCACCTGATGCAGGCGATCGGGCACTACCGCTTAGAAATCGACCCCAATTCCCGCATCTTCTACGTCTCAACCGAACAGTTCACCAACGAGCTGATCGCGGCGATTCGGAAGGACAGTATGCAGAGCTTCCGGGAGCACTACCGCCAGATCGATGTGCTGCTGGTGGATGACATTCAGTTCATTGAGGGCAAGGAATACACCCAGGAGGAGTTCTTCCACACTTTCAATGCGCTGCATGAGGCCGGGAAGCAGGTGGTGCTGGCAAGCGATCGCCCCCCCAACCAGATTCCCCGTCTGCAAGAACGCCTCTGTTCCCGGTTCTCAATGGGACTGATCGCCGACATCCAGCCTCCCGACCTGGAGACCCGGATGGCGATTCTCCAGAAGAAGGCCGAGTACGAGAATATGCGTCTGCCCCGTGAGGTGATCGAGTACATCGCCTCCAGCTACACCTCCAACATTCGAGAATTGGAGGGGGCGCTGATCCGCGCAGTGGCCTACGTCTCGATTTCCGGTCTGCCGATGACGGTGGAAAATATCGCTCCGGTGCTGAATCCCCCCAGTGAACAGGTGGAAGCCTCCCCAGATGCCGTCCTTTTTGCTGTGTCGGAGGTATTCAACGTTCCGATTGAAGACCTGAAGGGCAACTCCCGCCGCCGCGAAATCAGTGTCGCCCGTCAGATCGGTATGTTCCTGATGCGCCAGCACACCGACCTCAGCCTGCCCAAAATTGGGGAGGTGTTCGGTGGCAAGGACCATACAACGGTGATGTATAGCTGTGAGAAGGTGGGGCAGCAGAAGGAAAACAACCCCGATATGGCCCGCACGCTGCGGCAGTTGAGTGAACGGATTGGGCTGACGAACCAGATTCCGCGATCGCCTAACCGAAAATAATTCAAGGTGCTGTTTTACCCATATTGTGGGCAAAACAGCACCTTGAATCACTCCATTAGCTCAAAGCCAAGCTGGAGCTGAAGTCCGGCAGAATGCTCCGCATCGAGAGTCAGCCAGTCCACCCCGGTTCCATCCATCAGGTGTTGCAGTTCAGGAGCCTGCGCCAGCAGTTCGTGATGAACTTGTGCCAGCAGAGATTCCACCAGGAGGGTTTGATTCGCGTATGGCCCCTGGAGAAATTGAACAATTCCCTGCTGGATCAGGGGTGCAGTCTCGTTGGAGAGCTGATTACCAGTTAAATCAAAACTCCAGTCGTGATCGGTCGTTTTGATCAGCAGGCGAGCCACCAGACGCAGGCTTCCCGTCTTCCAGTCCGCTCCCGGACAGAGCAACTGACCGGGAACCCCACCCAGCATCTGCATCGTCTCGTAAGCGCTGCGATTGATTCGCCAGAGTAGCAACGACGCAACGGCGCTGAGGCGGGGCTGCACCTGGAGCAGTGGTTGGGCTTCCAGCCAGACCGCTTGCTGATCTGCAACCTCACAGGCAGCTTGAATCAGTTGGGGTAGGATTTCTTCCGTGGTTGGCGGCGGCGTTTGGGTAATTGCCTCCACTCCTAACAACTGGGACAATCCCTCCATCCAGTACTGCCGTAACAGCGTCTCCCGGTAAGCCTCTAACCAGGCCGTATCTGTAAAGTGCAGGGTAGAATCATTGCCCGGAGCAGGGACAGAGGGACAATGCTCGTCCCCCGATTCACAATCCATGGCCAGAAACTCCAACTCCAGCCGCAATCGTAGTTGAACCGTCTGCCACTCTCTGCCGGGGATGAGGGCGGCGGCTTCCCAGTTCTCCACCGGGGCAATCGCCGAAACACCTGTCAGTAAAGGTTGCAGTTCGGACGCAATGCTGATTATCTGCTGCTGCAACCGCTGCAAAAAAGCGTCCGCCGGAATGGACTGTGGCAGGGGTTGAGACTCACAGGCGTGAATTGCAGCCAGGGGAGGACGGGGGGTCAGGGGTGATTGTTGGGTAATCAGATCCCAGGTGTGGCACACTCCCGCCATTTCCATCTCCAGCAGGGCCGCCAGCCGCAGAATGCCCCGTTGCAGCGTAGGAGGCTTTGGCCGAGGGGCTGGGTGACCGGGGACAGGGCTGAGCTGAACCGTGGCGATCGCCCCCTCCATCAACCGCATCGTGCCGTAGGAACTGCGGGCAATGCTCCAGAGTAAGCGGGGTGCCCAGTGGTCCATCGGTTGACAGATAGCCAGGGAGCATTGCTGTGCTCCCGCCGCTGAAGTGATCGGAGAGGACTGGGACTGGGCATCCAGATCGGCTTCTACAGTTTCCAGCAGATCAACCACCTCATCGGTCAGGTAAGGCAGCAGGTTTTCCGGCGTTTGGGGGATCGTGGGGTCCCAGCCATTGGGCGATCGCAAATCCTGCAACACAGCCACCAGTCGTCCCAGAGCTTCCGCCGTGGCAGTTGAAAACACACGGGTTGAGATAGCGGGCAGCGGTTCCTTCAGCCGAATCAGCACCTGATTGAAATCCAGCAGTGGTTGTGGAGCAGGCGCTGGGGGAAGAAGAGGGGTTGGTTGGGCAGCGGCTGGCTTTTTGGAGGGGGAAGCCGTGCGGCGTGGTTTGGGCATGGGAGCGATCGCAGTAAACGCCACGCCCAGAGTTCCCGCTTCTGGAAGCGATCTATCTCAGCAGCACTTTACCGAAGGGGAGAGTTTGAGAGGGGATGCAATGCCCCTGGCTTCAGACATG
>CAZVXA010000230.1:0-10570 GCA_964630955.1 uncultured bacterium
TTCTTACAGCGCTGTTCAAACGCTTAAAACCCGATTGTTTTTGTGAGAGCCGCGCGGAGCGCGGCTCTCACAAAAACAACTGTGGCTTAATTCAAGCGCGAAGCGCTGTAGGATGAATAATTTGCATCTTCACCCCGTTCGGACTTCGGAGTTCGGCGAGGCTCACTCGATCCGCGTGAGCGCTCAGACTTCGGCGAGCGCTCAGTCGAGCCATCGAACGCTGATCCCACATCGAAGACCTGCACCTCGAAATCTGTACCTGATTCGCCTGGAAAAGGCTGTAATCCACTTAAAAAAGTGTCCAATTAAGACGTTGATTGTGCTTAGCGCTTTGCTATCCAATCGCATTCAAAATAACAGCGCTTTGTGCTGAAATAGAACCCAAAATTTTATTAAGAGCCTTGCTGAGAGCGGCTCTCAACAAAAAATTTGTACCTCACGCGCTGGCAAAGTGCTGTAGAAAAACGAAACTTAATTTGAAAATGTCGTTTTTAAATTTTTTATGCATAATAGGGAAACAAGCATTTCATTGAAGTTGGGCTGTAGAGAGCAGGGAATGAGGATTGTTTGATCATCCGGCTTGAACGGTTGAGCCCAATTACTGTAGAAGAATTCACCTGGAAATGGCTGTTCGTTTTGCTGGTGTTTTGCGTGCTTTACGCCGCAGAACGCCGATTTCGTATGTCGTATTTCCACATTGAAAGGAGTGTCAATGGCTTACAAAGCAGAAAGTTTTATCAGCGACCTGGACAGGGTTGCAAAAGCGCGTCATGAGTTTTCGGGATATTTGAGTGCGATCGCAGAAACCCTCACCCACGCAGAAGCAGTTGGAGAAACGGCCTCTGGCAAGTTGGGCCTGGAAAGTACAGTTGATGATTTGCAGTTGGTGAGCCGCAATCTGGGTGAAGGCGTGTTTCGTCTGCTAGTGTTGGGCGATATGAAGCGGGGCAAAAGCACCTTTCTTAATGCTCTGATTGGCGAGAACATTCTGCCCACCGATGTGAACCCCTGCACCGCTGTATTGACTGTGCTCAGCTATGGGCAGGAAAAGCAGGTCACCGTTCACTTCAAGGACGATCGGGAGCCAGAGTTGTTGGATTTTGAATCCTTCAAGCAACGCTACACAATCCCCCCGGAAGAGGCGAAGAAGTTGCAGGAGGAAGGGACGATCGCCTTCCCCAACGTTGCCTATGCTGAGGTGCAGTATCCCCTCACCCTGCTGGAAAAAGGCGTGCAGATCATTGACAGTCCGGGACTGAACGACACCGAGCAGCGCAACCAGTTGACACTGGGCTATATCAACAACTGTCACGCTATTCTGTTTGTGCTCAGCGCCACACAGCCCTTCACGCTGGGAGAACAGCGCTATCTAGAAAACTACATTAAGGATCGAGGGCTGTCGGTGTTCTTCCTGGTAAACCACTGGGATGAAATTCAGAACCGATTGATTGATCCTGAAGATGAATCTGCACTGCACGAAGCAGAGCATCGGGTGCGACAGGTCTTTAGAACGAATTTGACACCTTACTGTGAGGTGGAGGGTGACGATCGCTATAATGATCGCGTGTTCGAGATTTCCTCTCTGAATGCTTTGCGTCAACGGATAAAAGATGCCCCGCTGGACGGTACCGGATTCTCGGAATTCATCAAAGCGTTGAACCATTTTCTGACCAAAGAGCGGGCAGTTTCTGAGCTGCGGCAGGCCAAGCTGGTGGCCCGTCAGGCGTATCGCACTGTGCATGAGGCGTGCGATCGCCGCATTCCCCTGCTGAGCGAAAGCGTGCATGATTTGAGACAGAAAATTCGCTCAGTGCAGCCGGAGTTCGATCAACTGGTGATGATTCGCGACCAGTTCAAAGACGAAATCCGCATTGTCGGTGAGCGTCAGGCCAGCACCAGCGCCAACTCGTTTCGAGCCTACCTGCCGGGACTGACTCAAACATTTGAGGCTGATTTTGTTCGCTATCAACCCGAACTGAAGTTTTTCGACTTCCTGCGGCAGGATAAGCGCAAAGAGTTTGAAGCCTCCCTGCGAATCGCGTTCGAGAAATACCTGCTGGATAAAATCGCTGCCTGGAGTCTGACCACCCAGAAGGAAATCGACGAGGCATTTGTGGGACTGGCTAAGAGCGCCACCCAGTACGGTGAATCCTACACCCAGGTCACCGATCGCATGACCGAGAAACTCACCGGACAGAAGGTGATTCCCAACACGAACCTGGGTTCAGAAAATAAATCTCCCGGTTGGGCTAAGTGGGCCGTCGGGCTGTACGCCCTGACGACGGGGGATGTAGGGACGATCGCCATGGCGGGTACAGGTGTATTCGACTGGAAGCAAGTCTTGTTCAATTTTGGTGGCGCTGTTCTGGTGACATCCATGGTGTATGCGATTACGGGGGTCTTTCTGGGGCCTGTGGGGATGGCCCTGGCAGGTCTGGGTCTGGGGAGTTTCTCGGCTGAAATGGCGCGTCGCAAAGTGATTCTGGCCATGCGCGAGGAACTGGTAAAGCTACTGCCTCAGATCGCGCAGGAGCAATCTTTCCAGGTGTATCAGGCGGTGAAGGAGTGCTTCGACACCTACCAGCAGGAAGTAGTCAAACGCATGAATGACGACATTCAAGCCCGCAAGACGGAGCTGGATGAGTTGATTCGCCAGAAAGAAGACCACGAGATTAACCAGCAAGCTGAGGAGCGTCGGCTGAACCTGTTGGATAACGATGTGCTGACTCAACTGCACGACGTGGAGGATGCTTACGATCAATTGATTGGGCAACCTGTCATTCTGTTAACCGCAGCTTGATAGTAAGGAACTCAGCGTGCCGCAAAGCGGCACGCTGAGTTCCTTCAGTGGTTGAGGCAGTCCTTGAAAGCGATCGCCCCCCAACCCAACCCCCTTCACTGCCCAATAGCCCACACTTTATTGCTCCGGCAATTGAATAGAATGCTGTGTCTGGGCGCGCGAAGCGCGCCCAGACACAGCATTCTATTCAATTTCTGTATTCTAAAACTTTGCCGAGGCAATAATCAGGGCGAATCTTCTGACGGTTGCTATAATTTGGGGCAGTTCATCGCGCTCCTCCTCCATTGCCCCATGACCCAGCAACCCCTCTACGGTCCCCACAACCCGCACCCGTTGTCGCAGATGCGGACGGAGTTGCTGTGGGAGGGCAAGTATGACGAGTATGGGCAGCGCCGTGAGGTGGATATTGCGGGCTGTGCGATGCCGATACAGAAGATTGAGGGGATTGATGAGCCAAGACGAGAGGCAGCGGCAAGTCAGCAGTTGACGCTATTTGAGCAGCAGAACCCACGGGTGGATGATTTTCGCAATCGGTTGGTGTGGGGTGATAACAAGCTGGTGATGGCTTCGCTGTTGCAAGAGTTTAAGGGCAAGGTGGATTTGATTTATATCGATCCACCGTTTGATGTGGGCGCGGATTTTTCGATGAGTGTGGCGATCGGGGAGAAAGATGCAGTTTTCAAAGAACAATCTGTTCTTGAGATGCTTGCCTACAGGGATATGTGGGGTAAAGGGAAAGATTCATACTCCTAGTCTATCGCTCTGCCCAAGAACCCGATCGCCTGCTCAAATCAGCAGATGCTCTAGATGGCGAAGACGTGATTCCTGGATTTACGCATCCTGTTGCCGATTTATTTCAAAAGCTCTCATTCTAAATTTTGGGCGTTCCATGACCTCCGATATCCTCAATCCCACCATCCTCGAACCCTTGTTTGCACCCTGGGCAGAGCCTAACGCCCATCGCATCCGGGCAGAAAAGGCAGGTGATCCAGCAGGGATTGTGCAGGGACGCAGAGCTTCGCCGATCGATCTCGTCAGCAACCTCCGCTCAGCCGTGCGCGACTGGCGCGAAGCCTTCTACATCGGAGCCAGCGACACTACGATTCAACTGTTGAATCACTGGTTTGGACGCGCCCACCGCCAAACTACTGCCAGCGGCGAAGACTTTGAGTTTCGGTAATATTTTTGTCAGAGAGAGGCGATCGAGACATTAATTTACCTCAAAGAAGTCCGCCACCTGGAATCGCCCTCCCAAATCATTGCCGAATTTGGCGGCACAAACGCTGAACTGCAAGCCCTTGGCATCACCGAAGACGAAGATAGCTGGAGCCGCTATGCCTTCAAGCTCGCTACAGGTGCAGGCAAAACCAAAGTCATGAGCCTCTGCATTGTCTGGAGCTACTTCCATGCCCTGCGCGAATCTGATTCCGAAATGGCACGGCACTTTGTTGTCATCGCCCCCAACCTCACCGTCTACGAACGCCTCAAAGACGACTTTGGCAATGGGCACGTTTTTGACCCCGATCCGCTGATTCCCCCCGAATGGCGCGGTGACTGGAATCTCTCTGTGGTGCTACAAGACGAAGCCAGTGGCGCAGCCACAGGCGGAACCCTCTACCTCACCAACATTCACCGCCTCTACGAAAAACGCAAACAAAAAGCCACCGATGACGGCTATGCCTGGATGGGGCCTCCCGTCTCCAAATCCAAAGCCCTCGATACCGGCGCAGCCTTACGAGACAGAATCACCACCCATCGCCGCGTCATGATCCTCAACGACGAAGCCCACCACGTCTGGGACTCCGGCTCCGCCTGGAACGAAGCCACACTACTATCTGGTTGAAACCAAAGGTCGGGAAGACCGGGATCTGCCCTTGAAAGCGAAGGCAGCGATCGCTTGGTGTGAAGCCGCCTCTACGGAAACCTTACAGTGGCAGTATCTATAATATTCCCCAAGGTGTCTTTGAACGCATGGCAGGCGATACCGTCGCTGAACTTGCCCGCGCCTGCGCCCCGCCCTGCAAAACCTGCTCCAAGCCGAAGAATTCCAGGACTTGCCCCTGTTTGTCAACTTTGGGCAAGCTGATGATGACGCAACTGTGATTGATAGCCTGATTGACCCGGCAATTCTCAACGCTCTCCCCTCTCGCTATCGCCGTGCGGCTGATCAAGCTGTAATGCTCTACCGCTTTTTTGAAAACAAAGAAGGGATGAATTATGCCCCAGTTTTCACCGCTCTACTGGGTTCAATCGATGAAGTCGCCAAAGGTTTCATTGTGCGCCGCCTTCAGCCAGAAATGCCCGTTGCCATATAAGACCAAAAGGATTGGTTTTCGCCGAGTCTTCGTCAGGTCGATCGCAAATCGGAGGATTACTACCGCAAACTAGCACAAAACTTGAAGCGAACATTAATCTTCAATAATGGGCTATCACTGATTGGGCTACTGCGATCGTGTTTAGACTATGCCCTCAACGACACCACAAAAATCGGCGGCGTATTTGAAGCCTTGCATACCCAGTTGCATTTTCAAGGCGGACGAAAATTCTTGGAAACCGTCACACGCATTAATGATTTTCGGAATACTTACATTGCCCACCAGGAGAAGGAGTTAACTGATAGAACCTTAGCTGAACAAGAGCTAAAAATTTGGATTGAAGCCTTGCACATGATTGGAAAGTAAGCGGAATGTAGCTGCCAATCGGGATAACAAATCGATGGAGCCGACCGCCGAAAGGTTATCTGCGAGAATCGGAAGTGATTACTTCGGCAGTTGAATAGAATACTGTGTATTCTAAAATGTTGCCGAGGTAATACAGCGCTTTGCGCTGAACTAGAACCAGAGTTTGTGTTGAGAACCGCGCGGAGCGCGGTTCTCAACACAAACTTTGTACCTGATGCACTTGCAAAGTGCCGTATAGCGTTTCTCAGGCTGGTGCAGTACAGATTTTCATGTGAGAGCCTCGCGGAGCGAGGTTCTCACATGAAAATCTGTGATTTACCTGAGCGCGGAGCGCTATATCTGCGGCGGCTCATCTCAACCGTTCTACTGAATTTGCACCGTCAATTCAAATGTAGCGTTCCCTCGTGTACCGCTCACTACAATGTCGTAATCTCCGTCGGCGGGAAGCGGGTTACTCCAGGAGGTTGTGCCCTGCTGCATAATGTGTGAACCGGGGGCGATCACATCAAAGACCGCATTGTCTTCCAGCGAGGTGATGTGAATTGTCATCGTTTGCCCTGCCGCCGCCCGGAGTTGATAATTGTTAGTTGTTCCTCGAACCACAGCGCTGCGAATGATCGCTGAATCAGTCCCCGGTGCAAATTCAACTCGTCCCGATGGGCTGGAAAGAACAGTGGGGGGGCTGGGGAGCAGATTCGGGTGAACCACCGGAGATGCGGAGGATGCAACCGGGGGAGCGGCGGCGATCGCAGCAGGGCTGGACACCACAGGCACAGGAGAAGCATCAGGGAAAGGATTGGCGACTATAGCACCAGGTGTAGCGGATGCGCTGGGGGCAGGATTGACGCTGGAGGAGGGGTGGGAGCAGCCAGTGAGAGCGGAAGTGATCAACAGGCAGGCGGATGCAGTCAGAAACTTGAGGTTCATAGTGGTAGGAAGTTGCTGGGGGCGGATGCGTCGTTGATAGAGGCTACTACAGGGAATTTGAAACGCTTTTCTGGAAGAACATAGGGCTTTTCCAAAGCTTCACGGTTTACAAAAAAGGAGAGCCTCCCGCTGAGCGGGAGGCTCTCCTTTTTTTGTGGTGTATGGTGCGCTTCACGTGCCACACACTCCAGGCAAAGTTCGCTTGGCGAACGACTAGAACATGGTCAGGACATAGAGCAGGGTGAACAGAATGATCCAGATAATATCTACGAAGTGCCAGTAGATCTCAGCCATCTCAATGCCGATATGTTTCTTGTCGGAATAGTGGCCCTCACGGCGCGATCGCCACAGTACACCCAGGATCAGCAGCAGGCCAATGAAGACGTGCAGCCCGTGGAAGCCCGTCATCAGGTAGAAGCAATTGGAAAAGATGTTTTTGGTCAGGCCGTAGCCCAGGGTCATGTACTCATACACCTGGCCGACAAGGAACACAGCCCCCATGATGGCGGTGATACCGTACCACTTGCGCATCCCGGCGACATCGTTCTTTTTGATGGCGACATCGCCCATGTGGATCACGAAGCTACTGGAAACCAGAATCACGGTGTTGACCGTCGGCACCAGCAGTTCCACCTCAGTTCCTTCAGGCGGCCACTGGGCGGTCATATTCCGCAGCAGCAGGTAGGTGACAAAGAACCCGAAGAACATCACCGACTCGGAGATCAGGAAGGTCAGCAGCCCCCAGACCCGCAGATCGGGATGCTCACCATGATGGGCCTCAGCAACCGGGGTCGGTGGATGGGAGGAATTGAGAATCACTTGAGAGGAATCGACAGTAGAGCCTTGCATAGGTTGAGGGTGGGGAATGGGTAATTAACTAACCGTTGCCTCTGCGATCGCCTCCTCTGATTGAGCACTGCGACCATTTTTACCGTAGTCGTAGGGACCGTGGGTAATGGCGGGTACAATATCCCAGTTCTCAATCGGTGGAGGCGAACTGGTCGTCCACTCTAACGAGAGGGCATTCCAGGGGTTATCCCCCGCTTTCGGCCCCTTCATCCAGCTCCAGATGGCGTTAAACAGGAACGGTAGTACCGAGATTCCTAAAACATAAGCGCCAATAGTGCAAATCTGGTTGATAGCCTGGAATTGGGGGTCGTAGAGGGCGACACGACGCGGCATTCCCATCAGCCCCAACTCGTGCATCGGCATGAACGTCAGGTGGGTGCCGATGAAGGTCAATCCAAAGTGAATACGACCCAGCGGTTCGTTCATCATTCGTCCCGTGATCTTGGGGAACCAGTGGTACAGTCCGGCGTAAATACCAAACACGGAGCCACCAAATAAGGTGTAGTGGAAGTGTCCTACCACAAAGTAGGTGTCATGGACATGCATGTCAAACGCTGAGGCAGCCAACATAACGCCAGTGATCCCAGCAAACACAAACATCGACAGGAAGCCCAACGCAAACAGCATAGCGCTGGTGAAGCGAATCTTGCCACCCCAGAGGGTCGCTGTCCAACTCAGCACCTTGATCCCGGTGGGAACAGCGATGATCATTGTGGCGATCGTAAAGTAAACACGCAGCCAGGGTGAGACTCCACTGGTGAACATATGGTGCGCCCAGACAATCGTGCCCAGCAGACAAATGGCAAGACTGGAGTAGGCGATCGCCTTATAGCCAAAAATCGGCTTTCGGGCGTGGGTCGAAACCACCTCCGACATCAGACCAAAGATGGGCAGGATCATCAGATACACCGCTGGGTGGGAATAGAACCAGAAAAGGTGCTGATAGATTACAACATTGCCGCCCTGGTCAGGCTTGAAGAAGGACGTGCCAAAGTTGATATCAAACAGTAGCAGTATCAGTCCAGCCGCCAGTGCAGGGGTGGAGATCAGTGCCAGAATGGCGGTGGCCATCATCGCCCAGCAAAATAGAGGAACTTGATCCAACTTCATATCGGGCGTGCGCATCATCCAGATGGTCACGACAAAGTTGATCGATCCCAGAATTGAAGAAGTGCCAACGATAGCGATCGCCAGACACCACAAGGATTGAGCATTTGAGGCCGTGATCAAACTGAGCGGCGGGTAAGCCGTCCAGCCCGACTGGCTACCGCCAAAGAAGAAGCTAAGACCCAGCAGCAGTCCGGCCACCGGATTGAGCCAGAAGGCCAGCGCATTCAGGCGAGGAAACGCCATATCTTTTGCGCCAATCATCAATGGCACCAGGTAGTTGCCAAAGCCACCAATCGCCACGGGGACAATCCAGAAGAAAATCATGATTGTGCCATGATTTGTCATCAGAGAATTGTAGACGTTTGGCGCAACCACGTTCGGGTCTGGTGTTGCCAGCTCCGTTCGCATGACTTCCGCCATCATTCCACCAATCAGGTAGAAGACGAAACCAGTCACGATGTACTGGATGCCAATCACTTTATGGTCTGTATTAAACGTGAAGTAGTCGTACCATTTCCAGGCTTTAGGATGAGCGGGCGTATTCTCAGCCGCCGCAGCCGGAGTTGTCAGAGGAAGTTCTGCTTTTGTCATAAACCTAATTCATGCTGTGTTGGTGCGGCAGTTGGGCAAGCGCCTTTGCAGTGACCTGCATCTCTCTGGTGTAGGGCGCAAGGAATTCAGAAGGGGATTGTTCAGAGGCGTTGAGACCAATCACAGGCTGGTCATCCGTGCGCTGTGCAACAATATTTTGCTGCACCCATTGCTCGTAATCCTCGGGCGTATGCACAATCACCTGGCTCCGCATTCCACCGTGGTAAGCCCCGCACAACTCGGCACAGACAACAGGATAGGTTCCCAACTTGCTGGCGGTAAAGTGCAGTTCGGTGCTTTCACCTGGAATTGCATCCTGCTTCAATCGGAATTGGGGTACCCAAAAGGAGTGAATCACGTCGTTTGCGGCCAGATTGAGCTGAACTTCCTTGCCAATAGGAACGTGGAGTTCACCCGCTGTAATACCTTCTTTCGGGTAATTAAATAACCAGGCATATTGAATCCCCGTCACATTGACGATCAGATCCTGGCCATTGGCAGCCGAAGTACCCAAACCATAGGTAGGTGCCTTCTTAGCAGGGCTGGTTTCAGCAGCGACATCTGTTACCGCCTCCGACATAGGCTGCATCATAGCGAGATGGGACGAATGCTCCCCAGGGTTAAAACCACCCACCTGCTGAAAGACATCAACGCTATAAACCGCCAGAATGAGAACCAGGACTGCTGGAATGAGTGTCCAGAATACCTCAAGAGATAAGCTGCCTTCAATGGGCACACCATCTCCGTCATCCCCCGGACGATAGCGGAATTGAATAATAAAAACCACTAAGGCTCCCAGCACGATAAGCAGCAGCGCTGTACTCATCGTCACCATCAAGTTGAACATGTTATCGATGATTGGGGCCTGAACTGACGCCTGCTCTGGCAACAGACCGTGATTCTGGCCATACCAGAGGCTAATGAGCGAGACCAGGACGCCAGCCACCAGGGTCAGGATTGAGGCTGGAATTTGTTTCATGAGTGCTTCTAAGGGGTTGGGGAAGAACTAGTTGCAGCGACCTGCAACCAATCAGTACAGAGGAGGGCAGTGGTGACCGATCTGGGGTTACTGGTACTGTGGCATGGCTCACTGCTGGCATTTTAGCCGCTGTGTTGTGGTGCTCCTTAAGAGCTACTCCCAGCGGCCTACTTCTTATAGGTGTATCACTCGAATCCCGGACGCCTATAAATCTTTTGATTTGCTTCACCTTGCTTCCCATAAATAAAGCCAATCAGTGACAGAGGCTACAAAGTCTGGGCTGTCCAGGGACGACTGCCCTGTATCCCAATTCTGTTGCCGTCAGGCAAGCCACTTGGCAGAAAGCACAAAACTCCCGAAGGTGTTCTACCGCTGCGGCGATAGAACACCTTCGGGTACAGCCAGTTTTTTGCGTGGTGCGGGCTAAGCCCACACCACGCAAAAAACTGGTTTTGCAAACCTGCAAGAGTGCGATACCCGCGAAACGCCCTCTCAGAGGCCGTTTTTCAGCATATTTGACTCGATTGCGCTGATTTTCCGGGAAAATCGGCGCAATCGAGTCAAAAGTCCAGTTACTTACAGCGCTTTGCGCTGAGATAAGTAGATAGGCGCGATTAAACTTGAAACCCAAAA
>CAZVXA010000231.1:0-10548 GCA_964630955.1 uncultured bacterium
GCTCCGCGCGGCTCTCTCACAAAAATCTGTACCTTATCCAAGCGCGAAGCGCTATGGCATTACTGGTAGGCCAGGAGACAGGCGATCGCCAGCACCCCACCCAGAATATAGAACCGTCCAACAACCAGGGTTTCGGGCCAGCCGGTCAGTTCCAGATGGTGATGTAGTGGGGCCATCCTAAACAGGCGCTTGCCAATTCCATTGGAGTCTTTCGTCGCTTTGTAGTAAGTCACCTGGGCGATGACGGAGAGGGTCTCGACCAGGAAGATGCCGCTCAGAATCAGCAGGCCAAACAGGCACTGACTAAGGATGGCAACAGCGGCAAGGGCACCCCCTAGTGCCAGCGATCCCGTGTCACCCATGAACACACGAGCCGGGTTGCGGTTGTGGAACAGGAAGCCGAAGTAGCTGCCTGCCATGCTGGCGCAGAAAACCATTAGTTCGGGGTGATTCGGGGAGATCAGGACAGCCAGACCAAGAAGAGCGATCGCCCCCGTTCCCGCCGCTAACCCGTCTACACCGTCGGTCAGATTGGTCGCGTTGCTCTCGGCAACCAGCGCAAAGCCCGCCACCAGCCAGAACAGAAAGCCTAGCGGCAGCGTCAGTCCCAGGGGCAGCAGCAGGGTTGTCACGTCAATGGGCTGATTCAGCAGCACCCACAAACAGAACAATGCCGCAAAGGCAATTTGCAGCATTAGCTTCTGACGGGGAGAGATTCCTTTATTGGAATGCTTACGAAGAATTTGCCAGTCGTCGATCCAACCGATGAAGGCATATCCCAGCGTCAGAGCTGACGCGGCCACCACCGTGGGTTGAAAACCGGAGAACAGGAGGGCGATCGCCAACCCGACTGGAACCACAAAGATTCCACCCATCGTCGGCGTACCTGCTTTCTTCAGGTGCGCCTTGGGACCATCCTCACGGATCACCTGACCTGCTTTCCATGCTCTCAACTGGGGCACCATCCAGAAGCCCAGCGCCCCTGTGAGCAGGGCACAAAGCAGAAAGGGTAGCGTCAATGAGGCAGGTTGCCAGGGGGAACGACCCGCTAAATAGTCGATGAAAATCGCTGCGGCACTCAGGAAAGTGCCCAATGTTGCCAATAAACCTTTGCCTGTTAAACCCAGCGAACTGCCGGGAGAGAGTTTTGCATCCACAACGTTACTATTGCACTCCTCACACCACAGACCATACACACCACAATCAGAAGATTTCGGACAACCTTCGATAATTCTCAAAAAACTTTAGAAGCACCACACTGCTCTAAATTTTCCCGCAAAATAGACCGACTAATCATCTAAATCCAGATCGTCGTCATCATCCAGGCCGTCGAATCCGCCATCATCGCCGGCCATCAGTGCGTTAATCTCCTCCTCCTGATCTAAATAGTCAAAGTCACTGCTATCTCTGGACAGCAGACGGCCTGTACCCTCCAACCATGTCAAAATAGACGCATCGTGCTGGAGTGGAATCACAGCAGCAGGTTTATTTCGTGGCTCTTCACGCAGGGAGGGATTATACATAGGACTTGGACTGGAAAAGTGGCACTAATGATAGCGTTTCCGCGATCACTAGCTCACATTTCATCCCATGTCAACCGCTCTGTCAAGAGGTTTACCTAACAAAACAAGGGTTTTTCATCGATCGAAGGGTGGATTTGAAGGAAATTGTCTGTTTGGAGAGGGGAGAGAGGGATGATGGGATGATGGGGGGATGGGATAACGGGATCGCCGCATAGTTATAGGACACTTTTTATAGGACACTTTCTCACCCTCTCACCCACCTATCCCTGTACGGGCGAATGGCTGCGCGGCTTCGCCGTTGCTGCAAGGGCCGCCCCTACCTATCCACCCATCCACCCATCCACTCATCCACCCATCCACTCCCCACCCCCAAACCATGCTTGGAAAAGAAACACTACTCGAAGCGATTGCCGGGAAAAACCGGGGTGTGCTGGCAACAGAGCAGGATCGGCAGTCCATTTTGGGGGCGATCGCTCAGCTTGAGGATCGCAACCCTACCCCACGGCCCCTGGAAACTGGAGATAAGTTGCAGGGGAACTGGCGCTTGCTCTACACCTCCAGCCAGGAATTGTTGGGGATTGATCGGTTCCCTTTGCTCAGTCTGGGGCAGGTCTATCAATATATTTCTATTGCCGATGCCATGATCTACAACGTCGCTGAGGTCAGTGGCTTGCCCTACCTGGAGGGTTTGGTCAGTGTTGTAGCTCGCTTTGAGGCAGTTTCTGAGCGACGAGTGGATGTCAGGTTTGAACGGCTCATTTTGGGGGCGCAGCGGCTGATTGGCTATCGCACCTGTGAGGACTACATTGAGCAGATCAGAGCGGGACAGCGGTTTACAGCACTGGATGTGCGACTCAATGCTCAGAACCAGCAGGGTTGGCTTGAGATCACTTACTTGGATGATGATCTCCGGATCGGCAGGGGGAATGAGGGGAACGTGTTTGTGCTGACGCGAGTGAGGTAGCTCATGCTGATGCGTCTGTCTCAGGGGCAGCTCAATTTGCTGGAGCAGTGTCCCCGCCGATTTCAGCACGTCTACCTGGATCAACTCGGTGCTCCATTACCACTGGAGCAACAGAGCCGCATTGAATGGGGCAATCGCTTTCATCTAGGGATGCAGCAGCGAGAACTATGTCTCCCCTGGTTTGGCTCCCCCAACGATCCCCTTCAGCAGTGCATTGAAGCGTTTCGCCAAGCCACCCCCGACCTGTTTTCTAAAACGTCCAGTCAGTTCCGCCAGAGCGAACATCGCCGCAGTCTGGAATTTGAAGGCTATTTGCTGACTGTTGTCTACGATCTGGTAATTCTGGAGGAGTCGCAGGCGCAGATCCTGGATTGGAAAACTTACCCCAGACCCAAACAGGCAAAATGGCTTCAGCAAAACTGGCAGACACGGCTTTATCCGCTGGTTCTCAAGGAGACAGACGACTATCTCCCGGAACAAATTTCGATGACCTATTGGTTTGTAGAGCCTGCTTTTTCAGCGGAAGCAATCGATCAACCTGTATCGCTGACCTTTGCTTATAGCACCCATCAGCATCAGCAAAATAGCCAGAACCTGTCACAGCAATTGCAACAGTTAACTCAATGGCTGCAGGAATACGAACAGGGAATCCCCTTACCACAGGTGGCTCTTTCAGCAGGGCACTGCTCAGGCTGCTGTTTTGCAGTGCGCTGTCAACGAAATGGGAAGCAAGAATCCCAGGGGAAGCACCTCCTGCCACAACTGGAAGAAATTCAGGAGATCAGCATCTAACTGGAGTTTTGACTATTTCTTCCTACCACGCCGTGAAACGCCTTTTGAGAGGGTGTTTGAGAAGCACATCTGTGAGTGGTAAATAATACGATCCCCCTTAAATCCCTCGCACGACGCCGAGGGAATCGGATTGCAGCTAAAAGCATTTATTGGTATCACCCTGGATTACCTGCGGTGCCCATTCGTTGGGTACTGGTGAGAGACCCGCAGGCAAGTTGGAACCGCAGGCGTTTCTCTCGACGAACTTGGAGGTAACACGTGAACAAATCTTGTTGTGGTTCCGCCAACGCTGGCAGGTCGAGGTGACATTTGAGGAAGTCCGAGTTCATCTGGGCGTAGAGACGCAAAGGCAGTGGTCTGACTTAGCGATGCTGCGCACGACTCCAGGGATACTGGCTTTGTTTTCAATTGTTATCCTGCTGGCGCATCAGCTTCAATCTCAAATCAGTCTTGTGCTACAGCAGACGGCCTGGTGTGAGAAATCATTGCCCATGTTTGCTGATGCATTCGCTTTGGTGCGTCAACGGTTTTGGCAGGCTCGACTCTTCTCACTGTCTGCTGCAACTACCGATATGGTGAAAATACCAAAAGCTTTACTGGACTGCTGGTTCAGCCTGTTGTGTTATGCCGCCTGAATGGGTAAAGCCCAGCTTAGTTATCAGTCATCCGGTTTGTCGGTTTGTGAAGGCTTCTGGCCACAGATTGAGGAGAGCCTGAAAATACAAGGTGTTTGAGCAGTCACTTCAACATCTTTTTAATATTTTGATATGTAAACTAAACTTTCCGTAAATTCCACAGGTTGTTCCAGGGCACTCCGGGATTTCACGGTTAGATTTTTGTCAGCAGCGTTGGTGTGAACCGCCCAGACGATAAACAAACCTTAATAATGCAATGTCATAAGCGATCGCTTCCGGCATAATGTGTAAAGAACTATTACAAGGCGTTCGTCCAGGCGGAACGGGTGCTGTCAGTCAAACAACTCTAGGGGAAAGTAGGAGACCATGAGCGAGCAGCAGGCGCATCGCGTAGTGATTGTCGGCGGTGGATTTGGGGGAGTATATGCCGCAAAGGCGCTGGGGCGTTCTCCGGTAGACCTGACCGTGATCGACAAACGCAATTTTCACCTGTTCCAGCCACTACTCTATCAGGTGGCAACGGGCACCCTTTCTCCAGCAGATATTGCCACTCCACTGCGTTCCCTGCTGGGTACGAACAAGAACACGAAAGTGTTGCTCGGTCAGGCCGTCGATATCGACCCTGAGCGGCAAATGGTCAAGTTGGAGGATGGTGAAGTCCTCTACGACACGCTGATCGTGGCCACCGGAGTCAGCCACCACTATTTCGGCAACGACCACTGGAGTGGGGATGCTCCCGGCCTCAAGACCGTCGAAGATGCGCTAGAAATCCGTCGTCGCATTTTCTCTGCCTTTGAAGCCGCTGAGAAGGAGGCCGATCCCGTCCAGCGTCAGGCATGGCTGACCTTTGTGGTGGTGGGCGGTGGCCCGACCGGGGTAGAACTGGCAGGGGCGATCGCCGACCTGGCCTTCCGCACCCTGAAGGAAGATTTCCGCAGCATCGACACCCGCGAGGTGAAGATTCTGCTGCTGGAGGGACTGAACCGTGTACTGCCGCCCTTCGCTCCCCAACTCTCTGCCAACGCTGAAGCCGAACTCACCCACCTGGGGGTCACCGTTAAGACCAGTACCCTGGTGACCAACATCGAGAACAACGTTGTCACCACCAAGCAGGGCGATGAGATTCAGCACGTTCCCGCCCGGACGATTCTCTGGGCAGCGGGGGTGAAAGCCTCAGGCGTTGGCAAGATTCTGGCGGAACGGACGGGAGCTAAGCTCGATCGCGTGGGCCGAGTCGAGGTAGAACCGGATCTGAGCATTGCTGGCCATCCGAATATCTTTGTGGTGGGTGACCTGGCCAATTTCTCTCACCAGGGCGACAAGCCTCTTCCCGGTGTGGCTCCCGTCGCCGTTCAGGAGGGTGAATACGTTGCCAAACTGGTGAAGAACCGTCTGGCAGGCAGGCCAACTGCTCCGTTTGAGTACCAGGAAAAGGGCAGCATGGCCGTTATCGGTCACAACGCCGCGGTTGTCGATCTGGGTGGTCTGAAGCTGACGGGATTCTTCGCCTGGTTGATCTGGATGGTGGCCCACGTGTTCTTCCTGGCGGGCTTCAAAAACAAGGTGGTGGTGGCAGTCCAGTGGGTCTGGAGCTACGTCACCCGCAATCGTGCAGCTCGCCTGATTACGCATCCGGTCTCCGTGGCTCCCAAAGCTACACCGGAGAAGGTGTACAGTCCACCTGCTGAAGCCAAGACCCCGGTGAACGTCTAGGTGAACGCCAAAAATCTCTGACTCACGAAAGCGGGAGAGCGCAGCAAGCTGCGCTCTCCCGCTTTTCAATTCCTCCTACTCCCTCGTTTCCAGGCTCCGCCTGGAAATGTTAATGGGAGGCTCTGCCTCCATCTCATACGGAATACAGATCGAAAGTAGCGGTATGTTGTTGAGATTCCCGCTACGCGGGAATCTCAACAACATACCGCATCTAAAGCCAATGGAGTTGGTATCACAGCAGGAGGCAGAGCCTCCAGAATCGGCATTCCAGGCGGAGCCTGAAACGAGAAGAATCTCTCGGTTGCTGGCTGAAGCTCACAATTCATCGGCGTGGGCGGCTGATTTGCTATGATTTCCTCTATGACACCGCAAGACATTACACAAGTTCTGACAACGCTGTTTGGCGCAGCAGTGCAAAACGCTGAACCCGAATCCTGGCAGATCGAGATGGATGGGGTGCGGCTGCTGGTGCTGCTGTCAGAGGATAGTTCCTGGCTGCGATCGCTTGTTTCTATCGCCCCTGCTCAGGACGCGGAACCCTACCTGCACCAGTTGATGGAGGCCAACTTTGACGACACCCAGGAAACCCGCTACGCCATCTTTCAGGGCGTACTCTGGGGGGTGTTTCAGCACAGTTTAGCGGGGTTAACCGTCGCAGATTTTCAGAGTGCCCTCTCCCGCCTGCTTTACCTTCAGCAGCAAGAGTTGACTCCCAGCTTTAATCGCCTTGCCGAAAGTCAAATTCGTCAAATTATCACAGCGGCGAAACAGCGGGGCGATTCTCTAGAAAGTACGATGCAGGCATTGACTCGCTTCTATGAGGAAGGCGTGATGGGGACGATCGATGCTGACGCTGCCGAGCGAGAGCAGGTGCTGGGGGCATGGCGATATCAATTGGAGCGGCTCTGGGAAGAGGAATAGAGGAATCCGGTTAATTACTGGTGGTTTGAGCACCTTCCAGGACTAAGTGATGCAAATCGCGGCGGAATCGGGCGTCCAGATATTTCTTGCGGGTGGGTTCCCAATGCACCAGTGCTTGAGATTGGCGATCGCCCATCACCGCCAGCAGACCGTCAATTCTGGAAGCCTTGGGCAGGTGTTCGGAGAGCAGCTCGTGGAGCACCTGAATGTCCTGGAGCTGACCCAGGCTATCCTGCAATTCCTTGATCTCATCAATCCACTGCTGGAAGGGTTCGCCGTAGAACGATTGAAAAAAATCAGCCTGGTAGCGGACGTGCTTACAAACTTTGCGCAGGTCGTGCAGAGTGTGAACGTTGTCGTCGGTCAAGTCGTTGATAGAAATCAGCCAGCCGGAGTGAAGGAAGAGTTCTGAGAGAAGTGGGTTCAGCAAGTCGGGAAGCAGCGGCACCAGGGGAAGTTGAGCGACAGGCTGATATTCAGGTCGTTCTAACCAGGCAGAAAAAGCGTTGCACAAATCCTGATAGAGGGGCTGGTTGAGTAGTTTTTCGGTGGCGACAAAGGCTTTGCGTCGCTGCTGTTTGATGCTGGAAAGGGCTTCGTCCAGTCGGTGCTGCTCTTTTTTGGACAGTTGGGGACGGTAGTCGTCTTCCAGGGCAGCAGTCTGCACATCCAGGTCGCGCAGGTTGCCGAGGACTTTGACGAGCGATCGCACCTTCTCGGCCCGTGCTGCCTTTGGCAGCTTAACCGCTCCCTCAAACACCTGAAGAGCTGTGTAAAGTCGCCGACTGGCAACTCTCATTTGATGGAGATGTTCGGGATGTTTATCGTCCAGGACGTGCTTTGCCTGTTTGAAGACCTGCCGAAACTGTTTCCCAATAATTTCGTGGGCGTAGGCACCCAGGGTCAATTCTGTGGTGGTGGTAGCAAGGGCAGCGGCCTGTCCCTGAGGGTTTTGAAGTTTATTCATAGAACTTCCAGCTTCCAGCGGTGTGTGCCTGTAGGGTTGGTGGCGATCGCGCTTAAGACCAGATCATTCTACCGCTGCGGTTGGGGTAGGGAACTTGTCTGAAGGTAAGTTTTGTGGGGATTGGTGGCGAGAAAGAGGGAGTTTTGGGGGAAGGTGGTTTTTAGGTTTTGGGCAAAACCAGGCTTCTTGGGGGGTAGCTTACCCCCCAAACCCCCCGCTTGGGGGATGAAGCGTCCCCCAAACCCCCTACTACTAGATTTCTCGTGGGCGACGTACAGCGAATCAGCGGGTTTCCGCTGCCATGAACATGGCTGAACGGTGGGAGGAGACAAGTATAGGATGAGAGGCTTCAGCCTCTCCAGGAGCATGGTTGAACCAGGGAGGGTAAAAGCTTAGAACTCGTTAGGGCTTCAGCCCAACGGTTCGGCCTGCGAGGCGACACTTCTATTTCCCACAGTTCGGCTATGCTGCGACCGTGGGTAACGCGCTGTGGGCTGTTGCCCTCCCACGATTAACCTGATAGGAGGGGGTTCGGGGGACGCTTCGTCCCCTGAGCGGGGGGTCTGGGGGGGTAAGCTACCCCCTCCAGATCTCTGGTTCTCAGCCAAACCTTACCGCTACATAAACCCAAATCCAGAATCCCTCACCCACCCGTCAAATCAACACTCCCCTGCCGCAAAACCTCCCATCCATTCCTTATCCATCGAACCACCGTCGAAGGTACTCCCGACGCAACCGCCCCAACTTTCTCTGGCTCTAACTGCTGCTGTAACTCGGCCAGTTCCTCCACCGAAAGCGTCAGGACTTCTGGAAAACCTGCATTAATCTCTGGAATGGTCGTCAACGGAGATTCCCCGGACCGATTCACGCTGGTAGTGGCCAGAGGGCCGGTCTGAGCCAGAATATGACGGGCGATCGCGCTATCCGGCACCCGAATACCAATACTCGTCGGATCGGTGGGATTCATCTGACGGGGGAGGCGATCGCTCGCAGGCAACACCAGCGTCAGGGCACCTCCCCAATAGCAATCCGCCACCTGTTGCCAGACGGTCAAATCCTCAGAACTGCCCTGCACATAGGGCCACAAATCCTCCGCGCTTGCCCCCATCAAGATCAGCGGCTTCGTCTCGCTGCGCTGTTTGGCAGCAAAAATCATCCCTGCGCTGGCGGGACGTGCCGCCAGCGCAGGAACAGTATCTGTTGGAAAACTAACAAGATAGGAACCGTCGCGGGCAGCGGCGATCAGTTCAGACAGAGAAACCGCAGGCATCGCTCAGGTTGTGTATTCGGCGTTGATTTTTACGTAGTCATAGCTGAGATCGCAGCCCCAGGCTGAGCCTGAACCGTGGCCATTACCAAGGTTGACTGAGATCAGTACCGTATCCGTTCTCAAATACTCTCCGGCAGCGGCCTGCTTCAGATAGACATTGGCGGCAGCGCGATCGAACGGCAGCGGTTGACCCTGTTCCATCAGCAAAAAGTCGCCTAATTTAATCTGAAGACTGCCCTGGTCAAACGGAACCCCTGCCCGACCTGCAGCAGCGGCAATTCGTCCCCAGTTTGGGTCACGGCCAAAAATGGCAGACTTGAGCAGTGCTGATCCGGCAATCGTGCGAGCCACCTGACGGGCAGCAGCATCGTCAGGTGCACCACTGACCTGGACTTCCAGAAGAACCGTTGCGCCTTCCCCATCGCGGGCGATCGCCTTCGCCATCCCAATGCAGACTTCCGTCAGCATCGCCTCCAACTTCTCTGCCTCCGGCCCCATCTCGGTAATCGCAGGCGTCCGGGACTGCCCATTGGCCAGCGCCAGCAGCGTATCATTCGTGCTGGTATCCCCGTCCACCGTAATCTGGTTGAAGCTCTTGTCCGCAGCGCGGCTCACCATGTGTTGCCAGAGATGCGGCGAGATGGCCGCATCACAGGTGACAAAAGCCAGCATGGTGGCCATGTTCGGGTGGATCATGCCGGAACCTTTGCAGATACCACCGATGCGCACCGGACGGTGATCAAAGGTCGTTTCCAGGGCAAAGGTTTTGGTCACCAGGTCGGTGGTGATAATCGCCCTGGACGCAGCATCGGAACCCGTTTCTGTAGCGGAGGCAACCAGTGTGGGAATTCCCGATCGCAGTGGATCCATTTTAATCCGCTGACCGATTACCCCCGTGGAAGCCACCAGCACCAGATCCGGTGAGATGTCCAGTGCCTGTCCTAGCAATTGAGCGCTCTCTAACGCATCGGCCCATCCCTGTGCCCCAGTCGCAGCATTGGCCTGACCCGCATTACAGAGAATTGCCTGCGCTGCAGCCTTATTCTGCAATCGCTGACGGCAATAGTCCACACAGGCGGCTCGAACCTGACTGGTGGTAAAAACCCCGGCGGCGATCGCCTCCACTTCTGAGTAAATCAGGGCCAGGTCTGGTGCACCCGATGGCTTCAGCCCCGCCGCAATTCCCGCTGCCTTAAATCCTTTGGGGGCCGTCACCCCACCTGAAATCTGCTGCCAATCTGCCATAGTTGTGGTTACGCGTTACGATTCGATTTTTACCGACAGAATTTTATCGCCCTTACGAATCGCGTTCACCACGTCCATGTCTTCAGTCTTGCCGAAGACGGTGTGAATGCCATCCAGGTGAGGCTGAGGGGAGTGGCAGATGAAGAACTGGCTGCCGCCTGTATCTTTACCAGCGTGGGCCATAGAGAGCGATCCGGCCAGGTGTTTGTTGGGGTTAATCTCACACTTGATCCGGTAACCAGGGCCACCCGTTCCGGTTCCCAGCGGACACCCCCCCTGGATCATGAAATCGGAGATGACCCGGTGAAAATTCAGTCCGTCATAGAAGCCCTTGTTGGCTAGATCGGTAAAGTTCTTAACGGTATTGGGCGCATCCTTATCGAAAAGCTCCAGATGGATGGTTCCCTTCTCAGTTTCCATGATGACGCGGGTCATGAATCGTTCCTCAATTTGACGTGAAGCCTAGTGTAGCAATCGGAGGAACCATCAGACCGTTTGCTCATTTCTTGTTCAGATTT
>CAZVXA010000232.1:0-10510 GCA_964630955.1 uncultured bacterium
TTTAAGGAGATTTCTACGAAAGAAATTACCCGTCGTGTGGATGTCTCCCCCGCGCCGCGGGGGAGACATCCACACGACGCAAATAATTTCATTTACAGCGCAATGCAAGCCATTTCAAAAACGTAGTTCACCTTTCGATGCTTCTATTTCAAGGCTCTATGACAAATGTGACAAGAAAGTGACAAAGTGACAGCGATCGCCCACACCCGCTTGCTGCGCACTAGAACTTGCACGCTGACCAGTTCCGGGTCAATCTCAACCCTGACTCCTTGTGCCCCGTAGCTCTGAAATAGAAATCCCTGAGTACAACCTTATCCCTTATCAGGGGGAGGGCTGGGGTGGGGTTTCCCTTACTTACTGGACTGTTGACTATTTTTCGTACAATGCCGCGAAACGCTCTCTTAGAGAGCGTTTCGCGGCATCTGTGGTTTTAGCGCCGATTTTTCCTGAATCGCTGACGCAGTCAGTGATTCAGGAAAAATCGGCGCGATTTAGTCAAAACTCCAGTTACTTAGCGCCTTGTTAAGATTTAGGTTACTGTATGCCCTTATACTTGACCCATCAAGATAAGTCGATGTATCAATTTTTTTAGATGGGATTGTTTCCTGGTTCCCTGGTAAACGTTCGTAGAACCTGCGCTTCACTCAACCAAAACTTGATGAGATTTTATATGAAAGCATGGTTTGGCATTCCCTTTGCGCTCATTGTCAGTGCTCTTGCACTCTCTGCCTGTAGTTCTGCTACTCAGACCGGAGGTCAAGCAGAAGCAGGCAATTCTCAAGCAATATCAGAGGTGCGGGTGGATGGCTCCAGCACCGTTTTTCCGATTACCGATGCGATCGCCCAGAAGTTTCGCCAGTCCAATACCGAAGCGAAAGTCACCGTTGGAGTATCTGGAACGGGAGGTGGATTCAAGTTATTCTGTGCAGGACAAACAGAGATCAACAATGCTTCCCGTCCGATTTCCACGGAGGAGATGGCAGCCTGTAAAAACGCAGGCGTTGCGTACATTGAGATTCCGATCGCGTTTGATGCCCTGACCGTTGTGGTGAATGCCCAGAACACCTGGGCGCAGGATTTGACGGTTGATGAATTGAAGAAGATTTGGGAACCCGAAGCGGAGGGAAAAATTACCAGTTGGAATCAAGTCCGCTCCTCTTTCCCCAATCGTCCCTTGCAGTTGTTCGGGCCGGGAACGGAGTCGGGCACCTACGACTATTTCACGGATGTCGTCATTGGTGATGGAGTCGATAGTCGCAAAGATTACACCGCGAGCGAGAGTGATGATGCGCTGGTCAAAGGCGTGGAAGCAGATCCCAATGCACTTGGCTACTTTGGTTTTGCCTATTTTCAAGCTGAAGGCAATCGCCTGAAAGCGCTGGCTGTAGATGGAGGAGGAGGACCTGTCGCGCCTTCTGAGGCGACTGTAAAGAACGCCACCTATCAACCGTTGTCCCGTCCTCTGTTTATCTACGTGAATGGGGCAGCTGCTCAGCGAAACCTGGCACTGCGAGATTTCATCGTGTTCTATATGGAGAACGCCGGACAAACTGTTCAGCAGGTGGGCTATACCCCTCTGCCTGGAGGTGCCTATGAGGTCGGGCTGGGACATTTCTACCGGGGTAAGGTGGGAAGTGCCTATGAGGGTAGACCCCAGCCGAATCTGACCATCGCAGAGGTGATGCAGAAGCAGAGACAGTACTAGAAAAACTTTCTGGACAGACAGAATACGGGATGGCAGAGAGGAGCAGATGCCTTAGGATAGGGGTATTACATCAACAAAACTTTGTGTAGCAAGGTGAACTTGCATGGTAAAGGCTGTCTCCCTACCTCCCGAACTGGTCGTCGCAGGCTTTCATGCCCTCTCTGACCCACTGCGCCTGAAGGTGGTAGATCTACTGCGGGAAAATGAGCTTTGCGTTTGCGATCTGTGTGAGACACTGGACGTTGCTCAATCCAAGCTATCCTTTCACCTTAAGGCACTGAAAGATGCAAATCTGGTGCGATCGCGTCAGGAGGGACGCTGGATCTACTACAGTCTGAACCTTCCCCAGTTTGTTGTTTTAGAGCAATACCTTTCGGAATTCCGCCGATACAGTCCGATTCTGCCTGCCCGTCCCTGCACTGATTAGTAGACCTCGGTGGCAATTTCTACCGCAGAGCGGGTATCTTGCCCGCGCAGGCTAGAAGTCTATCCTACGGAGTTCTGCGACATCCTGAAGAAGGAGTGAAACCCCTTCACCTCATACAAAACTTTCGTTTTGCTGTGACAGATTGCTGAATCGGAGAGCAAGTGATTGGTATCGTTTCGTTAAATCAATCAATAAAATTTGATAAGCTACGTATCAACTTATCTTGAAATGGAGGCACAATGACGATACGAGTTGGGATCAATGGGTTTGGTCGAATCGGGCGGTTAGACCTGAGAGCCGCCTGGGGGTGGGAAGACCTGGAGTTTGTCCATATCAACGAGGTCAAGGGTGGACCTGAAGCCGCTGCCCACCTGCTGAAGTTTGACTCGGTACATGGTCGCTGGGCACCAGAGGTGGCCGCAGGCGAGGACCGGATTTACATCGATGGAAAGGTGATTACCTTCTCGGACCACTCGAAACCAGGAGAGGTACCCTGGGATGAGGTGGGTGTTGATATCGTGCTGGAATGCTCTGGCAAATTCCGCACCATTGAAACCCTTGATCCTTACTACAAGCGGGGCGTTCGCAAGGTGATTGTGGCAGCGCCAGTGAAGGAGGGGGCACTGAATGTAGTGATGGGAGTGAATGACCATCTCTATGACCCTGCCCAGCACAACCTGTTAACCGCAGCCTCCTGTACGACCAATTGCCTTGCGCCAGTGGTAAAAGTCATCCACGAGGGGATTGGTATCAAGCACGGGGTGATTACCACGATTCACGACAACACCAACACTCAAACGCTGGTGGATGCTCCCCATAAAGATCTGCGGCGGGCACGCGCCTCCGCGCTGTCGCTGATTCCCACCACCACCGGGTCGGCAACGGCGATCGGACTCATTTACCCGGAACTCAACGGCAAGCTGAATGGACTGGCGGTGCGGGTTCCTCTGTTAAATGCGTCGCTGACCGATTGCGTGTTTGAAGTCAATCGGCCAACCACCGTCGCAGAGGTGAATCAGTTGCTCAAACAGGCATCGGAGCAGGCACCACTGAAGGGAATTTTGGGGTATGAGGAGCGTCCTCTAGTGTCGATTGACTACCTCAATGATCCCCGCTCCTCGATTGTGGATGCGCTCTCGACAATGGTGGTGAACGAAACCCAGGTCAAAATCTATGCCTGGTATGACAACGAGTGGGGCTACTCCAATCGGATGGTGGAACTGGCTCGAAAAGTTGCGCTTAGCCTCAATTAGGGAGTTTTCAGCATGGCTTCTACCTCGGCTTCCAGTGCCAATATTAAAAACTACGCGCTGGTCACTCTTGCCTATTGGGGCTTCACCCTCACTGACGGCGCTCTGCGGATGCTGGTGTTGCTCTATTTCAACGAGATTGGCTACACCCCAATTCAGATCGCCTTTCTGTTTCTGTTCTACGAAGTCTTTGGGATTGTCACAAACTTCCTGGGTGGTTGGATCGGCTCCCAACTGGGATTAAAAGTGACGCTCTACGCAGGCATTGGGCTTCAGGTGTTCTCGCTGATCATGCTGTCCTTCCTGAACCGGGACTGGGCGCAGTGGGTGGCGGTACTCTACGTGATGACCTCGCAAGCCTTTTCGGGAATCGCCAAAGATCTGACCAAGATGAGTTCCAAGAGTGCAATCCGGTTGGTTGTCCCCCAGGAGGCGCAGTCCTCACTGTTCAAGTGGGTGGCGGTGCTGACGGGATCAAAGAACGCGCTCAAGGGTGTGGGCTTCTTTATGGGAGCCGCGCTGCTGGGAACGGTTGGCTTTGTCCCCTCGTTGTGGATCATGGCGGTCGGGCTACTGGCCATCATGACAACCGGGGTAATGCTGCCCAGGGGGATGGGCAAAATCAAGACAAAGGTCAAGTTTACCCAGCTTTTCTCAAAGAGCCGTGAAATTAATATTCTGTCGGCGGCACGGTTTTTCCTGTTTGGCTCCAGAGATGTCTGGTTTGTCGTGGCGCTTCCGGTCTTCCTGCGGAGTGTTCTGGGCTGGTCGTTTTTCCAGGCAGGTGGATTTTTAGCGTGTTGGGTGATTGGTTACGGGGTTATTCAGTTCCTGGCACCGATGCTGCTGCGGCGATTTGGCACTGGGGAACCGCCAAAATCCAGCACAATTCAGTTCTGGACAGGCATTCTCACCGCCGTTCCTGCCAGTATCGCGATCGCCCTGCAACTGAATGCCCCACCCGATGTGACCATCATTGTTGGGTTGATGATCTTTGGTGTTGTATTTGCCTTCAACTCTGCGGTTCACTCCTATCTGGTGCTGGCATTCACTGATGACGACAAAGTTGCCCTGAACGTTGGCTTCTACTACATGGCCAATTCCGGTGGACGCCTCATCGGCACTGTTTTGTCGGGTTTAGTGTATCAACTGTACGGATTGGTGGGTTGCCTTTGGGTTTCCTCATTCTTTGTGCTGGCGGCATGGGCGATCTCGCTGAAGCTGCCTGACCCACAACCCAGTAAAGCGATCGCCTGGAAAGCGGGCGATGGCGACTAATTTCCTTCTACCCTCGTTTCTGCTCCCATGACACCTAAACACCCTTCCCTCAACCCAAATGCTGTACAGGCAGGTGGATCGCTCAGTTTCTTTGAGCGATACCTGACGCTTTGGGTATTGCTCTGCATTGGGGCAGGCATTTTGCTGGGACGGTCGTTTCCAGGGGTGGCGATCGCTCTCGACTCGATGAGCTTCTATCAGGTATCGATCCCAATCGCCATCTGCCTGTTTTTCATGATGTATCCCATCATGGTGAAAATCGATTTCTCCCAGGCAGCGCAGGCAGTCCGCACCCCCAAACCTGTCATCCTGACGCTGGCCGTAAACTGGCTGATCAAGCCGTTTACAATGGTTGTCTTTGCTCAGTTCTTCCTCGGCTGGCTATTTCGTCCACTGATTATGGGAACTGAACTGATTCGGGGCGTGGAAGTGCCACTGGCAAACGCCTACATTGCCGGAGCCATTTTGTTGGGGATTGCACCCTGTACGGCGATGGTGCTGATGTGGGGGTATCTCTGCTACGGCAACCAGGGGCATACGCTGGTGATGGTGGCGGTGAATTCGCTGGCAATGCTGTTTCTCTATGCACCGCTGGGTCGGTGGTTGCTGGCGGCGAATGATCTGACGGTGCCGTGGCAAACGATCGCTTTCTCAGTGCTGATCTACGTGGGTTTGCCATTAATTGCGGGAATGTATTCTCGCTACTGGATCTTTAAACACAAAGGACGGCAGTGGTTTGAGCAAAGATTCTTGAAGTATCTCAGTCCAGTCGCCATTACCGCGCTTCTGATCACGCTCGTTCTGCTGTTTGCCTTCAAAGGTGAACTGATTGTCAGTAACCCACTGCATATTGTATTGATCGCAGTGCCATTGTTTATCCAAACAAACTTTATTTTCCTGATCTCCTACGTTGCGGCACAGAAGCTCAAGCTGGCTTATGAAGATGCAGCACCCGCTGCGTTGATTGGAGCCAGCAACCATTTTGAGGTGGCGATCGCCACCGCTGTCATGCTGTTTGGACTCAATTCTGGTGCAGCCCTGGCAACTGTAGTGGGCGTTCTGATTGAAGTGCCTGTCATGCTGATGCTGGTAGAATTGTGTAAACGGACAGCTTTCTGGTTTCCCCGCCAGCCTGAAAAGGCAACCCTCCCTGACCCCCGCTGTCTCAAAGGCAGTCTCAACCCGTAGGCAACACCCATTAGGTAATGCTCTAGACGTGTGGTTGGTTGTTGTGGGAAGGGCGCTTAGCGCCCCTCCCACAACAACCAACCACACATTTGAAACATGACCCACCCATTACATAACCCATCCATACTTCCTGGAGACACGGTGATGAAGCGAATCATGTTTGCCTGCAATAAAAATTCCTGTCGCTCTCAAATGGCAGAAGGTTTTGCTCGTGCAATGGGAGGCGATCAGGTCACAGTCGCCAGCGCAGGGTTTGAGCCGACTCAGGTACACCCGATGGCAATTCAAGTGATGCAAGAAATTGGCATCGACATCAGCCAGCACACATCAAAATCGATTGAAGGGTTTAATTCCCAAGATTTTGATGCGGTCGTCTCGCTGTGTGGGTGTGGGGTGTTTCTACCAACCGATTGGCTGCTGTTAGATGGATTTCAGGATTGGCAGATTGACGACCCCGATGGGCAATCGATTGAAGTCTTTCGCCGGGTCAGAGATGAAATCAAAGACCAAGTATCACAACTTCTCAGCGCACCTAAACTGAACCAGTTCATCTCTGCCCGTGCTCCCTATCACGGTAAAAGGGATTCCTTCAGTCTGGCGTTCAATACCAGGCTGCAAGATTTTTCAACCCGTGTGAGCTATATTGCCAGTTTTGTGAGTAGCGGCAAACTCCCGGCAAGGGAGGCATTCGAGACGATCCATAGTCTGTGGGAAAGTTTTGAAAAATGCAGCCCCTGACCCTACAATCGATGAAATCTCACATCCAACTTAGATCTGTATCAGCAATCAGGTATTCCCTTCATCTGGCTCCCGATCGCCGTTGATTCTGTCCCTACCCCCGCCCAGATTGAGGAATTCCTGAGTTTTGTCAACCAGCAGAACTGGTTGGGTTATGGGGTTGCCGTCTATTACAGCACAGGCAGACACAAGACAGGAACTATACTGGCTTCTTGGCTTCCGAGAACGCTAAAAATTGAGGTGCTGCCAGAGCATTTCGGAGCGCTACGAGCTGCTCAGGAACAAGCCGGTAGTAGATCCAGGTTCCACGACGCTCTTTTTCTAGCAATCCCACCTCGTACAACACTTTGAGGTGATGGCTAACGGTAGGCTGTGACAGACCCAACGGTTCCACCAAATCACAAGCACAGACCTCTCCTTCTGGCTGGGTCGCGATCAAGCTGATCAGTCGCAGTCGAGCAGGCTCTCCCAATGCACGAAACAGTCCTGCCATCTGCGCTGCTTCCTCGACAGAAAACACGTTGGACAGCAGGAGGGAACAACAGTTGGGCTGAGCTTTAGGTAAATTCATACTTTTTATATTGACAGATATCGATATATGCCACCACTATATTGATATCTGTCAATATTGTCAATTTAAGGGAATCCTACGATGTCACGAGTTCAATTGGCGCTAAATGTGAGTAACGTCGATGAAGCTGTTGCCTTCTATAGCAAGCTATTTCAGACTGAGCCTGCCAAGCGCCGCCCTGGATATGCCAACTTTGCGATCGCTCAACCTCCCCTCAAACTGGTGCTAATCGAAAATCCCAGTCAGTCAGGTACTTTGAATCACCTGGGGGTTGAAATGGAGACTTCTGAGGAGGTGCAGGTCGCAACCGATCGCTTCCAACAACTGAACCTTGAAACAAAGTTCGAGGAGCAAACCACCTGCTGCTATGCACTTCAAGATAAAGTCTGGGTGCATGATCCCGATGGCGCTCCCTGGGAGGTCTACACCGTTCTGGCGGATTCTTCAATCCGTGATCAGGAATCAACGGAGGCAGATCCGTTGTCTGTGTGCTGTGCCTCAAGTTGACTCCTAAAAGCAGCCGGGTGTCATGTCCAGCACCCGGCATTCCTCTCGCAACTCTTACTCTCTCACTTTCCTATGCCACCCTCAACTCATCCACCCCGCATCTTGTTTCTGTACGGTTCTCTTCGAGAGCGCTCCTACAGCCGTCTTTTGGCAGAAGAGGCTACCCGCATTATTCAAGAATTTGGGGCAGAAGTTCGTTTCTTTGACCCCCGCGATCTGCCTGTCTACGGGAGCGTTCCCGATACCCATCCAAAGGTGCAGGAGCTGCGGGAGTTGAGTTTATGGTCAGAGGGGCAGGTCTGGTCAAGCCCTGAGATGCACGGGCAGATCTCCGGCATTATGAAAAACCAGATTGATTGGATTCCCCTCAGCATTGGAGCGATTCGCCCTACTCAGGGAAGGACACTGGCAGTGATGCAGGTGAGCGGGGGGTCACAGTCCTTTAATGCGGTCAACACTCTGCGGATTCTGGGACGCTGGATGCGAATGTTCACCATTCCCAATCAGTCCTCCGTTGCCAAAGCCTATGAGCAGTTCAATGAAGATGGCACGATGAAGGACTCGCCCTACCGAGATCGCGTCGTTGATGTCATGGAAGAACTCTACAAATTCACACTCCTGCTACGTGACCATGTGGACTACCTGTGCGATCGCTACAGTGAACGCAAGGCAACCAGGGCAAATCGATGATGGTGAAACTCTAAAACCACGTATCATGGCACTGAATAAACTGAGTTAGTGCCTGCTATAGCAGGCACTATTACCTCGGCGACTTTAGAGAATGCGAAAATGAACCGACCCCGCGTAGGATGGGCAAAGCGAAGCGTGCCCATCACCCAACGACAGGCTAGATGGGCACGCTTCGCTTTGCCCATCCTACGAATAAAGAGTCTTTGTGCAATGCACCCTATTTGATCACCGAGGCACTAACTCAGTGATGAAAAGGGGTGTGTGGGCACCGCCCCCACGCAGGGGTGGAACCCCTGCACCCCTTTCGTAAATCAACAAGGATTGCTATATGCTGTTATTCCTGCAAGTGATCATCTGTGTTGGGTTGGTTATCGTGGTCGGGACGAAGCTTTCCCAAAGTGCTGATGTGCTGGCAGAAAAGACAGGATTAGGACACAACTGGGTCGGCGCAATTCTGCTGGCAGGTGCAACATCCTTGCCGGAACTGGCAACCGGAATCAGTGCTGTTGCTGTCTTTGATGCGCCTGACCTGGCGGTTGGAGGGGTTTTAGGAAGTTGTTTATTTAATTTGCTGTTGTTGGCAATTCTGGACATTTTCACTGGGCCAGAACCCTTACTCCATCGTGCTCAAATCAGTCATGGACTGGCGGCAGGTTTAGGTTGTGTCATGCTGGGGAGTGCAGCGCTTGGTATTGTTCTGGCTCAGGCAGGTACGCCATTAACGATCGCCTGGTGGGGATTCCCCAGCATTGTTCTGATCATTCTCTATCTCGCCAGTGCGCGAATCATTGCTCAATTTGAACTACGGCGACGGCAACAGGTGTTAGAGCAGGAGGCCGAAACCTTTCAGTATGACCACATTAAACCCAGGCAGGCTTATTTTTCCTTCACTTTGTTGGCGGTTGCGATCGTCGTGCTGGGGGTGTGGCTGGCATCGCTGGGCGATCAGGTGGCGGCAGTTACAGGGTTGGGGCAAAGTTTTGTGGGAGCATTGCTGTTGGCAGCAGCAACTTCATTACCGGAACTGGTGGCATCTCTAGCAGCAATTCGGTTGAATGCAGTAGATTTAGCTGTTTCGAATCTCTTTGGATCAAATCTATTTAATCTGGCAATTCTGGGTATTTACGATCTGGTTTACCTGCGGGGTAACTTGCTAACCGACATCAATCACTCGGTGCATTTGTTCACGACCATCGTTGCAATCATGATGACAGCGATCGCATTAACTGGCTTGCTTTATCGGTCGGCACGGCGATCGCGGCTTTATCTTACCTGGGATGGAGTTGGACTAATTGTGCTGTACCTGGGCGGAATGTATATCATTTATCGAGGATAAAGTTTTTAGGTCTTTACGATTCCACTGGAATCGCTGGAGTCAGCCATTCTGGAGTGAGGCAGAAGCAGCCACCCCATCCCTATTGACCAGGCCAGTCCCAGCATCCAGCCTGCCACAATATCGCTGGGGTAGTGAACGCCCAGGTAGAGTCGAGTCCAGGCGATCGCCACCACAAAGAGGCCACCCAGAACCAGAACCAAACTCGCCCACCGACTCCCCCACGTCAAGGTGACCAGCACCACGAACAGCGTCATGCTCAACATGGCATGTCCACTGGGAAAAGCATAGTCTAGCTCTGGAAAGGGAGTATCCCACAGGTGAGGCCGCTCCCGGTGGATCAGCAGCTTTGCTGTGCGATTGAGAAAACCACTGCTCAGAACTGTCAGGGTCAGATAGAGGAGCGATCGCTTTGCTTCTCCAGGAAGGAGTAATTTCCGGTACTTCAGGGCTAGCAGACCTGAACTGATCATGACCGTGATCGAGCAAATCCCCCGAAAACTACCCAAACGTGTGAGCGCTCCAACAAAAGGTTGCCACTCTGGCTGAGATGTTGCACGAATGAACTGAAGGACAGGTATATCCCACAGAAATCCAGCACCTTGTTGATAGACGGCGATCGCCAGGGTAGAAAAAATGGCCAGGGGAATGACAATCAGCAGTACTGATAAGAGCGAGATTTTCTGTGGCTCCATAAATGTTCAAATAAATATTTCAATCAAACGGAATACACCGACTTTCAACTCACCATAATATTAATACCAATTTAATATGAACCTGCACATTAGAGGGGTGTGGGGACGGAGTCCCCACAAGGGGGCAA
>CAZVXA010000233.1:0-10471 GCA_964630955.1 uncultured bacterium
CAGCAAATTCAACCAACGTATGGGTCTGGTGAGTAATCATCAGACCCCATTGATTGATTTCATGTTGAGTGCAGCGCGACTTCGTCGCGCTGCACTCAACTCTTTCTTTGTTAGTGTGGCGCGCGAAGCGCGCCACACAAACCAGGCAAAGTTTCTTTGGTGGACTACTAGAGGGGAATCTGACTGATCAGGGAATCCATCAGCGTGTCGAGGTTCTCGGCGATCGCCCCCGTCAACTGATGCGTCATGGGCAGGCTATCGACAGCCATTCCCGCCGAAAGCAGCATCATGTAGAAGATAGAATACTTGAACAGACCTCTGGCAGCGCTGTAGTCCAGGGGGTTTTCCAGCAGCGCCCAGGCTTTCATCAGAAAAATGATACCCAGACCAACAGCAGCGGCAGCGTAGAAGGCTCCCATGACGCCAATAGGGTAGACCAGCACCAGCGTCAGGGGAATCAGAATCAGACTGTAAATCCAGATCTGCTTGGCGGTTTCCACCTGCCCAACGACCACGGGCAGCATGGGAACACCAACCTTCTCATAGTCTTTCTGGATCATCATGGCCAGCGCCCAGAAGTGGGGCGGCGTCCAGAAAAAGATAATGGCAAAGAAGGCCCATGCTGCCCAGCTCAGGTCACCCGTCACCGCAGCCCAGCCGACCAGTGGGGGAATGGCTCCGGCAGCACCACCGATGACAATGTTCTGGGTGCTGTGGCGCTTCAACCAGTGGGTGTAGACCAGAACATAGCAAACGATGCCCGACATCTCCAGGCAGGCGCTAAGCAGGTTGGCAACGGCGGTTTGTAGAGTGAAGGCAATAGTGGCCAGGGCGATCGCAAAGATCAGTGCATCTCTCGGCTGAATTCGACCAGAGGGCAGGGGACGATGGCGGGTACGCTCCATCTCATAATCGATGTCTCGGTCGTAAAGGCAGTTAATCGTATTGGCGGCGGCGGCAGATAGGGCACCCGTGAACAGAGTGACCAGCAGCAGAACCGGGTTCACCTGACCATTGGCAGCAATCCACATACTGCCAGCGGTGGTGATCAGCAGCAGAATAATAATCCGTGGTTTGGTGAGCTGCCAGTAGCTGCGGATGATCTGGCCAAAATTCTCGTGGTGGCGGGTAGTCGTAATGGTATCTTGCATTCTCGGTTGTCCTGATGAAAGGGGAATGTCCCGTCGTTAGGGGAACTCAGTCCCGGTTCTTGAAAAGGGAGGAGGCATAGCGAGTCAACGTTCATGCCAGTGGGAGAGCGAGGGCAATCTGGCACTAAAGCTGTTCACTGTAGGTATTGCTGCGGGTATCACGCAGGCCCAGCACCGTGAAGCAAACCAGCGTTCCCAGCAGCGTCGCTCCAGTAGTGTGATGAGCAACAGTGAGTGGCTCCACCTGGAGGTGCAGGGTAAAGGTGGCTACACCGAGGATGACCTGCAACACTAACAGCCCCAGTGCCAGGTAAGCCAGATTCCTCAGTGCCGGATGCAGAGCAGGTGTGCGCCATGCGAAGAAGCCCACCAGCAGAACCGACAGCGTAGCCGGGAGCACACCCCAGAGGTGGCTATTCATCACCGTGCAGAGCTGGGAGCCGCCCAGACACTGGTGGACTGCCCAGCGAGAGCCAACCAGCGCTCCAGAAAGACTTTGTAGATAAATCAGCACAGCAGCAGTAAGGCTGATCCAGGGCAGTTTGCCAACGCTTCCAGTGCCCTTAAATGGCAGCAGTAGCAGACCAATGACCAGCAGCGTTATAAAAAACAGCATGGCTGTCCCCAGATGCGCCGTCACAATATCGAAGCGCAGTAGCTCCGTGACTGTGAGACCGCCCAAAACGCCCTGAAACACGATCAGGAACAGGGCAAACAGTGCAGCCCAGGGAGTCCACTTTGGCAGCTTACGGCGAGACCAGACCGTAATACCGACCAGGGCGATCGCCATCAGACCAATCAGGGAGGCATCCAGGCGATGGATCCACTCCAGGAACACCTGGAGGTTCATTTGCTGCTGGGGGAACAGGGTGCCGTAGCAGAGGGGCCAGTCAGGGCAGGCCAGCCCTGCATTCATGACCCGCGTGGCACTTCCAATGGCCATCAGAATTAACGTGGCGATCGCCATCTTCCAGACCAGTCGCCTTACCCGATCAACGGGCTGCGTGGGGGCCGTACCTTCGGAGCGATGTGAAGCGTCAACCACATCAATTGGAAAACTGGAATTAGCCATCCACCCACTCCCTTACAAATTGAAAAACAGAATTGCGAGCCAAAATCTGATAGTGAGGATTGAAAATCGTAATTGTTGAAAGTTGCAACAGGTGAGTACAGGTGAGCATGATTCTGCTCATCAGAAGTAGGGGAATTGAAAGCCACCAATCAAAATTCTGTGGATGGCCAGTCTGGAAATTCCAGACTCCCGGCTTCATTCCTACTTTAGAGAGGTAAACTGGCGATCGCCCAGAGGTTTAGGGATTTCTTTGGATTGTCGATAGATCCCAGGGGATGAATCAGGGATTTCAAAAAGAGTTTGAGTTAACGCTGTATTGAGGGTTACCTTTGTTTTCCTCAAACTCAAAAAAAATTTGAAGAGTAGAATTGGCAGCGCTTCGATAGACTGCGAGTGCCCCCAGGCATCAGGCAGAGACTGTCCACCGGAAAATTTCAATGCGACGTTTTCATCTGAATTCAAGCGCGATCGCTCACCTGTTCCAAATCTTTTCCGCTAGAATGACTTGTCGAACCCCAAAGGGATCAACTTTTCTTAAGGAATTGCATGGATGTCGTCAATAATGCGCTGACGCTATTCTTCAGCTTGCTGGTGGAGGCATTTCCCTTTTTGCTATTAGGGGTGCTATTTTCCAGCATGCTGTTGCTGTTTGTGGACGAGCGCAAGCTGGTTGCAGCGGTTCCCAAAAACGCGCTTCTGGCCGCCCTGACCGGAAGCCTGATTGGCTTTCTATTTCCCGTTTGCGAGTGCGGCAACATTCCTGTTGCCCGACGGCTGATTGTCCAGGGAGCACCCGCGTCCATGGCGATCGGCTTTCTGCTGGCAGCACCAACAGTTAATCCGATTGTGTTTTGGGCTACCTGGACAGCCTTTCGGGATCAGCCCGAAATTGTCTTCCTGAGAATCATATTCTCTTTGATTATTGCGACTCTGATCGGCTGGATCTTCAGCACTCAGACAGATTTACGTCCACTGCTCCAACCGGCCCTGGCCCGTGCGCTTCCCTCCTCGCGTGCGGCACCCCGCAAGTCCTCTGGTGAAGGATTGAACCTGCTGGAGTCAGGGACTTACCTGCTGGGACAATCCAGTCTCTCCCAACCTAATGCACCCTTAAAACTGGATGCAGGCGGCGTAGAAATGGCGGCGCTGGTGGCAAATCCAGTCCTGTCAAAGCCGTTGCCCGAAAAGCTGAGGCTGATGCTTGATAACGTGGTGCTGGAGCTGCGGGAACTGGGTGGAGTGCTGATTATCGGAACGGCGATCGCCGCCATTCTACAAACTGCTCTCCCACGGGAGGTGGTGCTGAGTCTGGGGCAGGGGCAGGTAACGTCGATCATCGCCATGATGATTCTGGCCTGGGTAGTATCAATTTGCTCCACCGTAGATGCGTTTTTTGCCCTATCTTTTGCTTCCACCTTTACCAGTGGCTCCCTGCTGGCCTTTCTGGTTTTCGGGCCAATGGTGGATTTGAAAAACATTGCCCTACTGCTGTCGATTTTCCGAACACGGGCGATCGTTTACCTGTTCGTTCTGGCGGCTCAGATGACTTTCATTCTGACCCTGCTGGTGAACCTGTACATCAGTTAATCCGTCATGCTCTCTGATCCTTTGATATCCTATGGCTTCCTCTGACCCCAACAAACTGATTCGTCCCCGGCGCTCAGGTAAAGCCAATGGGCAGCTCTGGCTTGATACGCTGGCCATCCTTGCCTGGGGTGTACTGCTGCTGAAGTACTGGATTACCGGCCGGATCAACGTCCTGTTGCACCCGGACTATGTCTGGCTGGCGGTGTCAGCAGGTATCTTTTTAACTGCACTGGGCGTTCTGAAGCTGCTCCAAATTTTTCAAAAAGCAAAACGTGCCCCCGATTCCAGCGCTCAGCTCCAGCACAACAGTCTGTTTCCTCCGGGGATTAGTAGTGCGCTGTTGCTGCTGGTGGCGCTGCTGGGCCTGATATTTACCCCCCGCGCTTTTGCCAGCGATATGGCGCTTAATCGGGGGGTGACTGATACGCTGTCAATGACGCGATCGCAGCCCCAGGCATTTCGAGGCGGAAGCCGTCCCGAAGAGCGATCGGTGATTGAGTGGGTGCGAATGCTGAATGTTTACCCGGAACCGGACGCTTATACCGGGCAAAAGGCCAACGTTGAGGGATTTGTGATTCACCCGGAGGGATTGCCCGACAACTACTTTATGATCGCCCGATTCGTAATCACCTGCTGTGCAGCGGACGTGTACCCGGTTGGGCTACCCGTCAAACTGGAGGGTGGTCGCCAGGAACACGCCCCCGATAAATGGCTGCAGGTGCAGGGAGAGATAATCACCGAAACGCTGCAGGGACAGCGGCAACTGGTGATCAAGGCAACTCAGCTCAAAGAGATTCCTGAGCCAAAGAATCCCTATGACTATTAAGGAAATTTCCAGCCATGAATCTACCTGCGTGGTGTGGGTGGTTCCCCCTCGGCAAGGGGGAACCACCCACACCACGGGTAACTTCTTTTGCAGAAATCTCCTAACTGGGTTGCGATTGCTTGATTTTTAGCGCATTTTGGGCAGAATATACGGTTGAACAATCTGCCGTTGAGCAAGATGTCCACTCGTAAGGGATCGGTGCATTAATGAAGTCGATTCGGCGGTTCACGAAGCGGATGGTTCCGAGTCAGAAAGCGCCCAGGTCGCGCCCTCGCCGCCAGTTTGTCTCGGCGGTACGCAGTTGGGTTGTGGAGGGGAAATATAACCACCTCTTTGGAGAGTCGCTATCCCAGAGGTTGCCCCAGTTGTGGCGATCGCTCCTCACACCCCGCCTGCGGAGTGAGATTGAAGCGATGCTGAAAGCGCCTCATCGCCGTAAGTCCTCCCGCATCCCGGAGGTTCAGGGTTGGTTGCTGGCAGTTTTGGCGCTGGTGGTGTTAACCAGCACGATTGGCTACCGCTTCTACAGCGAACCCCAGTTAGCAGTGGACACGATTGCTCCCCAAACGCTGCGGGCACCTGGTTCGGCCACGGTCTCCGATGCAAAAACAACCGAGGCAAAGCGCCGTGCTGCTCTGGTAACCGCTCCCCCCGTTCTGAAAATCAACCAGACGGTTAACCAGGAGATTTATCAGTCCATCCAGCGTCTGCTGACCGAAGGAGACGCACTGCGGCAGCAGGTAGGAGCGTTTCCGTTTGCACCGACCTCAACCCTGTCTACGTCTACGCAAAGCTATCTGAGGCAGGCCAGCGATGTGGAGTGGCAGGGGGCGATCGCCGCTGCCCAGGCCAACCCTGCCAACAACGCCTCTCTGCCCAAAGCGATTCGTCTGGGCAATGCCGCCACTGCCTCTGGCTCCACCAATGCAGCCCTGCAACTGGCGGTGCTGGAACTGCAAAATTATCGTCGTACTGTCTCATCCGAAGACTTTACAGTGCTCAAGCAGATCGTCACTCGCGCCCGCCAGAACTACGCTAAGGCCACTGCCCCGCTGACAGCGAATCCTGAGAAATATTCGCTCTTCGACACTACCTTTCTGAATCTGCCAGACAGCGACTGGGAAACAACCAAGTTGGCCACCCGTCAGGTGCTGGAAAGAATTCTGGTTCAGGGCATTCCCCCTGGTCTGCCTGATGGGCAGCTTGATAATGCCATTCGAACCCAGGTGTCTGGGGAGGTGCCGACAAGTGGCAGAGCACTGGCTATGCGTATGCTTCAGGATGTGCTCCAGCCGAACCTGGTGCAGGACCCGGTACAGACCCGACAGCGAGCAGAGCAGGATGCCACTGCAGTTAGAACTGCTCAGGTCTCCATTCGACGAGGTGAAACCATTGTTTCTGCGGGGGAAAAGATCTCCCAGTCGGACTTTGTGCTGCTGGATCACTTCGGCATGAGTCAGCGTCAGGTAAATATGCTGGGGCTGGTAACCTTTGCCCTGCTTGTGGGGGGGGGTGTTGCTCTGTTTCTGCTGGTTGAGCAGCGATTCCATCCCGGCCTGCGGCGACGTGACCACCTGCTGGTGATGATGATGACGGTGACCACTCCCCTACTGGCGGCATTGGGGGTGCCCACTACCAGCCTGCCCGCACTGGGTCTGCTAATGGGTAGTTTCTATGGTTCAGCCCTAGGGGTGACGCTGGTGCTGCTACTGAGTATCGCCCTGCCAATTGGAATTGAGATGAACTTGAGTATGCTGATTGCCAGTGCCGCGGGCGGACTGCTGGGGGCAGTGCTGGCGGGGCGATCGCGCTCCAGAGAAGAGCTGGCGTTGCTGGGAGGGGCTGTTGGGTTGACTCAGGGAATTATTTACTTCTTTGCGGGATTGATTGCCACTGCGGGGGTGGGAGTCGTCTGGCATAACTTGCTGGTGGCTTCTATTGTGCAGGGAGCAATCGGGCTGGCCTGGAGTATTGTGGCACTGGGCATTAGCCCCTATCTGGAGCAGGTGTTTGACCTGGTGACCTCGATTCGACTGGCGGAACTGGCCAACCCCAACCGCCCCCTGCTGAAACGGCTGGCGGCGGAGGCTCCGGGTACATTCCAGCACACGCTGTTTGTGGCCACGCTGGCGGAAGCGGCGGCGCGGGAACTGGGCTGCAATGTAGAACTGGTCAGGGCAGGCACCCTTTATCACGACATCGGCAAGATGCATGATTCCCTGGGCTTCATCGAGAACCAGATGGGTGGGCCGAACAAACATGACCTGATCGATGATCCCTGGAAGAGCGCTGAAATTATCAGAAAGCACGTCACGGAGGGGCTGGCGATGGCTCGACGCTATCGGTTGCCTCGCAGAATTCAAGCGTTCATTCCGGAACACCAGGGAACGATGCAGATCGCCTATTTCTACCACGAGGCGCTGAAACGGGCAAAGGCTGACCCGACGCTGATTGTGCGCGAATCAGATTTTCGGTATGAGGGGCCTGCCCCCCAGTCCAGGGAGACGGGGATCGTTATGTTGGCGGACTCCTGCGAGGCGGCACTGCGATCGCTCAAGGATGCCACCCCCGAAGAAGCGCTGGCAATGGTTAACCGGGTCATGCGTGCCCGCTGGCAGGATGAGCAGTTGGTGGATTCAGGGCTGACTCGCGCCGATATGACCTGTATTGCAGAGATCTTTGTTCAGGTCTGGCAGCAGTTCAACCATCAGCGAATCGCCTATCCGAAGTTAGCTCCCACACCCCAGCCATCTGCACCTGCGGCCTGAGGGATCGCTTGCGTGCCCCTGCGCCGCAGGAGCACGCAAGAGACGCTAACTCACGGCATTAATGGAGAGCGTTTTTAGGAGGCTTGTTCCGCAAGACTGACCATCCGCCACCAGCGATTTAGCGGATAGTACACAACCGGTGCCCAGAGGCTGCTGAGAATCGCAGAGCTGAGAGCGATGCGCTGGTGATAGAGCCAGATTTCTGCCAGGGTTCTGTAGGCTCCCTGGGTGGAGTAGCCAAAGCCCTGGAGACTGAACTGAATTGCCGTGATGGTTTCCGCTAATACCGCCATCCCAAATACGATCAGGGCTACAGAAATAAAGTCTTCCTGGATGTAGCGCTCTTTCTGTAGGCGAGCCGTAAGAACACCAACGAGAACCAGACTTAGCGTATGTGTGGGGCTGGGAGCCGTCATTCCATCCTGGATCAGACCGAGAACAAGGCCAGCGATCGCCCCCTGCCATATCGATCGCTTGACACTCCAGGCGACCACCCAGATTAACAGCCAGTTTGGCCCAACCCCCAGAATTTCCATTCCAGGCAGCCGGGTCGGCAAAATCATCAGACACAGGAGCGCCGATCCGATGGTGACTCCCCAGTTGACCCACTGCCGCATCAGGGGACGTTTCTGAATCCAATCCATCACGGGCTGCTTTTCTCCGCTTGGGGTAAGCCCTGCATATTTTCTGCTTCAGGCATCGGGTTCGGCGATACCACAACCCACTCCAGATAGCTGATTGGGGCTGAGAGGAGAACAACCGCCTCCGGAGCAGGACTCTTCGTGAAATCTACGGACTCAACCCGGCCTATGGGCAAACCGGGGGGAAAGAGACGGCTGAAGGAGGATGTTGCCACCACGTCCCCCGGTCGCACATCGGGCACCTTGTCAAAAAACTCGATGACCGCCCGGTTACCCGACTGCCCCCGCATGAAACCCATAAACCGGGAGCGGCTGATCGTTACGCCAATTTGGCTGGTGGGGTCGCTAATAAGCAGTACCCGACTGGTGTTTGGAGTGACCTGTATGACTCGCCCCACCAGCCCCCCAGTGCCAGATACAATCGCGCCGACCTGTATACCGTCTCGACTGCCGCGCCCCAGGGAAATTTGCTGCCACCAGTGGTCAGCACTGCGACCAATCACCGGAGCCATAACACCGGGGGTTTTGCTCGTAGCATTGTAGCCCAGGAGCTGCTGCAAGCGGCGGTTTTGATTCTCCAGTTCGATCAGCCGCTGCTGTAGCTCTACTGTCTGGGCGTCCCGCAATACCTCCTCTTGGCTCAGTCCGGAGGATTGAAACGGGCGCGACAAAAACTGATATAGCTCCAGTAGTGGAGCACCCTGGGCTTGCCGTAGCGCCCAAGCGATACCGAGGGCAAGCACAACCAGCCCAACTTTGAGTCCTTGCCGACCCCACCAGCGACTTGAGGTAAACATTCAGTTTCGTATTCCGTTCACCCTGAGACGACCTACAGCTTTAAGGAGTGCCCACTGAAGACACGCTCAAGCTGCTTGAAGTTTTCTAGCACACGTCCGGTTCCCAGTACAACGCAGCTCAGGGGATCCGCAGCCACATGGGTGACAATTCCCGTTTCGTGGCTGATCAGCGTATCCAATCCCTTGAGTAATGCACCGCCACCCGCCAGCATGATGCCGCGATCAATGATGTCGGCGGCCAGTTCGGGCGGCGTCCGCTCCAGAGTGCGCTTGACGGCTTCGATGATAACTGACAGTGGCTCAGCCATCGACTCGCGGATTTCAGGCCCTTTGACCGTGACGGTACGCGGTAGACCCGACAGCAGATGCAGTCCCCGCACGTCCATAATCACGTCGTTGTCCTCATCCATTGGGTAGGCAGAACCAATGGTAATTTTGATTTCTTCAGCGGTTCTTTCCCCAATAACCAGATTGTGAACCTTCTTCATATACTGGGTGATCGCCTCACTCAGCTCATCTCCAGCGACCCGAACTGATTCGCTCAGCACTGTTCCCTGTAAGCTCAATACGGCAACTTCGGTAGTTCCGCCGCCAATGTCAATGATCATGTTGCCCGTCGGCTCTGCCACAGGAAGCCCTGCGCCAATCGCTGCCGCGACGGGTTCATCAATCAGGTATACATCCCGTGCACCTGCCTGGGAAGCAGCCTCCATAACGGCTCGTCGCTCTACGCCTGTCACACCGCTGGGAATACCGATCACAATCCGGGGGGAAACCAGCGTCCGGCCTTCATGGACGCGGCGAATGAAATGCTTGAGCATCAACTCGGCGGTATCGAAGTCTGCAATTACTCCATCTCGCAGGGGGCGCAGCGCGACCACGTTGCCGGGAGTCCGTCCGAGCATTCGCTTGGCATCTTCTCCGACTGCGAGAGGGCTTTTCTGCGTCTGGTCGATTGCCACCACCGAGGGTTCCTGCAAGACAATCCCTTTGCCAGAGACGTAGACAAGCGTGTTGGCGGTACCCAGATCGATACCCATGTCACGCGATAACGAGAAGCGGTTGAAAACTCCCACTAGATAGCTCCGAGAAAATCAATAATCTGGCCCTAAATCCTGATGCAATCTGATGACGGAATTTAAATCAAATCCTGATGGATCGGATCGACTGGATTCTATTACGTTTTCTTACATGAGTCCAGCGATCGCCCCAAATCTTTCTGCCGCACAACCAATTGCAATACTTTCGGTGTCTTCACACCAGTGCTTTGCGGCTCGCTTAAAAGGAAAAAATGGTCAGTGATGCGATCACCAAACCGGACACGCTAGAGTTTAGTACATTTTCGCGACAACGATTCAGAAATTTTTGATACTTCAGCGCAGGTCATCGCTCAACACCTAATCCAACTTTCTCATCAGCATCAGGTTGGGTGGGCTGGTCGAGGCAAACTCTCTTGAGCGAATATGCTATGATATTAGTTAGTTTGTACTAGAATATACTTATAAAGCCCAGTAGATTTTTGATTTTGCCTGCGCTTCGCGTACGTATGCGTTTAGCGTCTCTCGCGTGCCCCTGCGGCGCAGGGGCACGCGAGAGACGCTAAAAATAGGTTTTCGGATTTCCGCCTTG
>CAZVXA010000234.1:0-10439 GCA_964630955.1 uncultured bacterium
CCCCCCCGGGGGGGGGGGGCGGGCCCCCCCCCCCCCCCCCCCCCCCCCAAAACTGGGATACACCCCCCAAAATCTGGCTTGACTCATAATTCCCTTAATGCTGAATTTCGACATTCAGCACGTACCGTCCCAGCCTCAAATTATTCGACCACAGCTCGTACTCCACCCGCAGGTGGTCGGGTACCTCCTGGCCACTGAGGGTAAGGCTGCGGGTGTAGTTTCTCAGGCGGAGCTGGTTCTGTTCGGTCAGGCTTTCGCTCTGGAGCCAGTATCGGCTGAGGCCGTAGACGCCCTGTTCCCAGAAGTGGCGATAGCTGAACTTGCCGTTGCCCTGCATGGTCATCACTACACGGTAGGGCGACAGTTCCAGCCAGAGGAGGCGAGGCGATTGGGGCTGATCGGGGGGGGGAGCTTCGGAGGGCTGGGAGGGCTGGTCGAAGGGGTCGAGGACGGGGGGTTCAGTGAGGAGGAGGTGGAAGCGATCGCGCTCCTTCTGATACAGGTTTGCGGAGGTTTCCACCGTAGACCAGAGGGGCGTTTCAAGCGACAGAAAAGACAGGCAGACGGGCATCCGGCGGTGAGTCAGCATGAGGTGTGACGGGGGTGAGGAGAATTGTAGATGCGAGAAGGCGGTAGGATGTGTTACTGCGTCCTCTAACAGCTTAATGCAATGCACCCGGCTTCTATCACCCTGAATCCCACGGAAAATCATCAGTCCCTGACGATACACCCCCCTGCGGGGCTGTTGCTCAAGGGCACGATCCGGGTGCCGGGAGATAAGTCCATATCGCACCGGGCGCTGATGCTGGGGGCGTTGGCAGAAGGGGAGACACAAATTCAGGGACTGCTGCTGGGGGAAGATCCGCGCAGTACCGCTGCCTGCTTTGCGGCGATGGGGGCAGAAATTTCAGGATTAAATACAGAATGGGTGACGGTGCGGGGCATCGGGCTGGGCAATTTGCAAGAGCCGAAGGATGTGCTGAACGCAGGTAACTCTGGCACCACAATTCGCCTGATGCTGGGCATTCTGGCGGCTCAGACTGGACGTTTTTTTACCGTAACGGGGGATGACTCCCTGCGATCGCGCCCCATGTCCCGCGTGATTCAGCCCCTACAACAAATGGGAGCTGAGATCTGGAGCCGCAAAGGGGGACTGGCTCCCCTGGCCGTGCAGGGACAGGCATTAAAGCCGATCCACTACCGATCGCCGATCGCCTCGGCCCAGGTGAAGTCCTGCGTGCTGCTGGCGGGACTGTTTACTGAAGGGCAAACGACCGTAAGCGAGCCTGCGCTTTCCCGCGATCACAGCGAACGAATGTTGAGGGGATTTGGCGCAGAGGTGCGGGTGGATCCAGAGGCAATCAGTGCAACGGTGGTGGGGCCAGCCCGACTGCTGGGTCAAACGGTCGTCGTTCCGGGAGACATCAGTTCGGCAGCATTCTGGTTGGTGGCGGGGGCGATCGTTCCTGGCTCTGATCTATTAATTGAGAACGTGGGCGTGAATCCGACGCGCACTGGAATTCTGGAGGCGCTGGCGCTGATGGAGGCAGACATTTCGCTGGAGAATGAACGCACGGTGGCCGGGGAGCCAGTGGCCGACCTGCGAGTGAGGTGCAGCACCGATAGCGCGACTCCATTGAAAGCTTGCGAAATTGGGGGTTCTCTGATTCCCCGACTGATTGACGAGATTCCCGTGCTGGCAGTTGCTGCCGCTTTTGCTCAGGGAACCACCGTGATTCGAGATGCGGAGGAACTGCGGGTGAAGGAGAGCGATCGCCTCGCCGTTATGGCCACCCAGTTAACCAAGATGGGGGCAAAGGTGGTGGAACGACCGGATGGCCTGGAAATTACCGGGGGCGTTCCCTTGAACGGTGCAGAGGTGGACAGCTATACGGATCACCGGATTGCGATGAGTTTGGCGATCGCCGCCCTCAATGCCCAGAGCAGCACCATTATTCATCGGGCAGAGGCCGCTGCCATCTCCTATCCGGAATTCACCTCAACACTGGAACGGTTGATGGTTTAGAACAACCCGTTTTAACCTGAGAGTTCCTAAAGAGACTGGGAATACTGACAGTAAGGGCGTTCAAGCAGTGCCTTATGTCCGGGTTTTTGTGGCGGAGTTTATGTGGCAAAGGATTAAAAATCTATTCCTCAGCTTCAGAGCCTATGGGGTACTGAGTCCAGACCTGAGGGTACGGCAACAGGTCAACCACAGACTGAGCGATCGCCCCAGCCTCACCTTCCAGCAATGGTTTGACCAGCACTGGAAGCCGCTGGGTATTGCGCCAGCGATCGCACAGTTTGCCTACGCTCGCTTTGAGAAATACTCTGGCCTGAGCTTTTCTCATGTCGTGCCAGAGGATCGTCTGGAGGAATTGCAGTGGACGCGGGTGTGCTGGTATGACTGGGAGATGACTCTCTGCGACGATTTTCTACAGGTTTTCGGGGTAGACGTGAGCGATGAATTCGAGGATACCCCCATCGATCGAATTAGCGATCTGGTGAGGTTATTAAATCATCAGGCAGCGCTGGCCAGAAAAGTCTAAAAAAATGTGTGGAGGCGCGGTGCTGTAGTATCGCGCCTCCACACATTTAGGAACAGAAATTTAATAAAACCCAGAATTTAGTTTCTGCAAGCGTGGCTTCGCCACGCTTGCAGAAACTAAATTCTGGGTTTTAATCAATCCGTGCTTCGATTACTGTTGGCGATCGCTCCCTTCGCTGGCTTAGCCCCGCTGCTGCTCGTCATGCTGGTGGCAGGTGTGGTGTGGATCGCAAATGATTGGCTGCGAACTCTACAGGGAAAAAACGTTGCTCCAGAAAACGATGAGGGCGAGACAACCAATCCCTCCTGAAGGCGCTGCTCCGAGTTCCCCGATTTTTTGATACAAGAGTAGAGGGCCATCAAGGGAATCGGAATGGTACAGTCCTTCAAAGATATCAACCTTGCAGAATTTATTGACCACACACTGCTGACCCCGATCGCTCCCCCCGACGTGGTGCAGCGCTGGTGTGAGGAGGCCGATCGGTTTAAATTTGCGGCAGTGTGCGTGTATCCCAGTCATGTGCCACTGGTGGTTGAGCTGTTGCAGAACAAAACCCCCAAGGTTTGCACCGTCATTGGATTCTCAGCGGGGGCAACCACCTCGGCAGTCAAGCTGTACGAAGCACAGGAAGCGGTTGAGAATGGCGCAACTGAACTGGATGTCGTGATCAATCTCACCTGGCTCCGGATGGGAAAAACCGATGCCCTGCACCGGGAGCTGGCGGAGATTGTTGAATCTACCGGGCAAACGGTGAAGGCCATCATCGAAACGGGACTGCTGACCGACGACGAGAAGCGAGTGGCTACCGATATCTGTATGGATGCGGGAGTCAGCTACATCAAGACCAGCACTGGATGGAACGGTGGCGCGACGGTTGAAGATATTCGTCTATTAAAAGAGGTGACGCGGGGACGGGTGGGCATCAAAGCATCGGGCGGTATTCGCACGGCGGAACAGGCGATCGCCCTGATCCAGTCAGGCGCAACTCGGTTGGGTACCTCCCGTGGCGTAGACCTGATGCGGCAACTGGCGGAAGCCGATATCGAACCAGAGGCAGTTTCTGAGGTGAGTTAACCCCTACCCTCCGTGCTGCTCGTTTATCCTACTCAACATGACTTCCTATAAGGCCACCGGAATTACCCTCAAAGCCACCCCGATGGGCGAAAACGATCGCCTCCTCACCGTGTTGACGAGAGAACATGGGTTGATTCGGGCCGTAGCACCGGGAGCACGCAAGCACCAGTCCACCTTGCGCGGACGGAGTGGTGTGTTTGTAGTTAACAACCTGCTGGTGGTGAAGGGGCGATCGCTTGACAAAATTATTCAGGCAGAAGGGGTCGAATCGTTTCCTGGCCTCAGCCAGGATCTGCGCAAGCTCACCGCCGCCCAGTATCTAGCAGAACTGGTGCTGTGTCAGGCGCTGAGCGATCAGCCGCAAGAAGAACTATTTCAGACCCTCCGGGATGCCCTGCATCGGTTAGAAACATTCCCTGCCGATACGGCACTCTCCTGCCTGACCCATACGACATTTCAACTGCTGCGACTGGCGGGCGTTGCGCCCCAGGTGGAACGCTGCTGCATTTCTCGTGAGAACCTGTTGCCCGACTGGTCTTCGCCTGAGTGGCGAGTCGGATTCCACGCGGGAGCGGGTGGCACCGTTCGACTGGAGGAACTGGAACGTCTGGATACGAAGAAAGTCTCACCTCCTGAAGGAGATTCTTCCAGTTCTGTACCGCAGTACCGAAATTTAGCGGAGAATAGGGAGGGGTATGCTGAGGCACTCATTCCCGATGCGGGTCGTCCCCCCACCCCTGCGAATCGCTCAGTGAGTCGTCATCAACGCAAAAAGTTGGAGCCTGGGTTTCGACTCAATGCTCTGGAACTGGCGGCACTCCAGCGGATTTCTCAACCGGAACCGCTACAGGATGACGGGTGGGGGCACTCCTCCGACCAACGGTCATCGGATGAGGTGTGGCGATCGCTCGAACGGATTCTCCGCCACTATGCTCAGTACCATTTTGAGCAACCGATCCAATCTGCCCTGCTGATTGACTCCTGCTTCTCCCCCCTGCCCTGACCTTCTCATTGCGTGAACCATGCAGCCATTGTTTAACTCAGACCTGGAGGCGAACCTGCAAAGCCAGCAGCGAGAGTCCACCCAACAGCGCACGGGCTACCTGCCCAACGGGGGAATGTCTGGCAAATCGTACTCCGGTCGTCTGGAACAGTGGGAAACGGCCAACCCTCTGAAGTCCGAGCCATTCACTCCTGAACATACAGCAGTCAACGGCAACGGCCTCAATCAGGCACCCACCTCAGAGCAAAACGGTTCCCTCTCGACCCAGGTTTTTCCTTCGGAGCAGAACGGCGCATCCGCTTCAAACGGCGCTCATGCTTCTGCAACCGAAGCTTCAATTGATACTCCCGATATTCCAGGCTCCCCTGGTCTCCCCATCCCCGACCCCAACCTGAACGAACTCCCTGAAGAAGGTTTTCTACCCGTTCTAAAGAATCACAACTTCCTGGCACTGTGGAGCGGTCAGGTGTTCTCCCAATTGGCAGACAAGGTTTACCTAGTGCTGATGATCATGCTGATCACCAGTCACTTCCAATCTGAGGGGCAGACAGTGAGCGGCTGGGTATCATCCGTGATGATTGCCTTCACAATTCCGGCGGTGCTATTCGGTTCCATAGCGGGGGTCTACGTCGATCACTGGTCAAAGAAAATGGTGCTGGTGGCGACAAACCTGCTGCGGGGCCTGCTGGTACTGGTGTTGCCGATGGGACTCTGGGTGTCGCAGGGATGGTCACCGTTGGCCGGAGTCCCCATTGGGTTCGCAGGGTTGCTGGTCATTACCTTCCTCGTCTCTACGCTGACCCAGTTTTTCGCCCCGGCAGAACAGGCCGCAATTCCCCTACTGGTGGAACGGCGACATCTGCTGTCGGCCAATTCTCTCTACACCACAACGATGATGGCCTCGGTGATTATCGGCTTTGCGGTGGGTGAACCGTTGCTGGCCTTTGCAGATCAGGCGATCGCCAACCTGGGGGGCTGGCTGGACATTGGGAAGGAACTCCTGGTGGGCGGCAGCTATGCTCTGGCAGGGCTGCTGCTGCTGCTGATTCGCCCCCACGAGAAGATTGACCAGTCCAAAGAAGACGCACCTGCTGTCTGGGAGAATATCCGCGACGGGCTGCGCTATCTGAGTGAGAAGGCACGGGTGCGGGCAGCGTTTATCCAGCTGATTATTCTCTTCTCAATTTTTGCGGCGCTGTCGGTACTGGCAGTACGTCTGGCGGAAGTGATGCCCGCCCTCAAGTCGTCCCAGTTTGGCTTCCTGCTGGCAGCGGGCGGCGTAGGGATGGCGATCGGAGCGGTGGTGATTGGTCATTACGGCCATCGATTCTCCCGTGCCCAGCTTAGTCTCTATGGCTCGATGGGCATGGGAATGGCGCTGGCGGTTCTGACCCTGTTTACCCACCAGCTCTGGCCTGCGCTGTTCACCCTGGTGGGTCTGGGAGCCTCTGCGGCGGTTGTGGGGGTACCCATGCAGACGGCGGTTCAGGAGGAGACCCCCGAAGAAATGCGCGGCAAGGTGTTCGGTCTACAAAACAACGCGATTAATATTGCTTTGACCCTGCCGCTGGCGCTGGCGGGCGTAGCTGAGACGTTTCTGGGACTGCGGGTGGTGTTTTTGCTGCTGGCTGGATTAGCGATCGCCGGAGGAATTTTCACCTGGTCAATTTCTCGTGCTAAATCCCCCGTAATCGATTAAATAATGATTAAATTCATGTATCAGAACGATCCGTTCTGTTCCCTTTAATCACGGCTTTAATCTAAATGCATATTGCGTGGCTTGGTAAGAAAACACCCTTCTGCGGAAATGTCACCTACAGCCGGGAGGTTACAAACGCTTTATTAGATCGGGGGCATCAGGTCAGCTTCCTGCACTTCGCTCAGGAGGACTCGCCTGAGGATGCCTCCTCTGAAGTCCAGGAGGTCTCCATTCCCTGCTTCTACAAGTCGCAGATCTACACCATCCCCACCCTCAAGTCCAGCAAGGTTCTTACCGAGTCGCTGCGCCGCCTCAAGCCCGACCTGGTTCACGCCTCGCTGACGCTATCACCCCTCGACTTCGTGCTGCCAGAAATCTGCGAGGAGCTGAACCTGCCCCTGGTGGCCACCTTTCACCCACCGTTCGATCACAAGCGACGCAATTTGACCTCCGGTACTCAGCATCTGATGTACCAGCTCTATGCTCCTTTTCTGGCCCACTACGATCGGGTGATCGTGTTCTCCCATATCCAGCGGGATCTGCTGACTCGGCTGGGCGTGCCTGCCCCCGTCGTTGCGGTGATTCCCAATGGAGTGGATATCGAGAAGTATTCCCCTGGCTATTCCAGTATCAAACAGGAACTTAACGCCCGTCGTCTGTTCGTCTATCAGGGTCGGATCGCCCCTGAGAAGAACGTAGAGTCCCTGTTGAAAGCCTGGAAACACGCTGAGATGGGCGAGGACAGCAAGCTGCTGATCGTGGGCAATGGCCCCCTATTGTCCACACTGATGTCGCTCTACGGGGATGACGAGAGCATTACCTGGTTAGGCTTCGTGGCGGACGAGCAGCGCCGCATTGAGATTCTGCGGGGGGCAGATGTGTTCATTCTGCCGTCGCTGGTGGAGGGGCTGTCGCTGTCGCTGCTGGAGGCGATGGCCTGTGGCGGGGCTTGTCTGGCTACCGATGCGGGAGCCGACGGGGAGGTGCTGCAGAACGGTGCAGGGATTGTCCTGAGTACCCAGCGGGTTGCCACCCAACTGCAAACGCTATTGCCTGTCTGTCAGGATCATCCGGAGCTGACGGCCATGCTGGGGCACAAGGCGCGGCAGCGGGTGCTGGATCGTTATACGCTGAGTCGGAATATTACTCAGCTTGAGGAGCTGTATCGGGATATGCTTCAGCGGCCTCAGATCTACAGCAAGCTTCAGTTGAGTTAACACAACACTAAGAAGACTCCCAATTTCTATGTATATGCCTTATGTGGCTCCGATGACACTTGAAGCTTGCTCCCTAGGAGAAGCACAGTGAACAATCAGAACCATGAAGCATTGGTATGGCAGGAGTTGCAAAAACTAACTGAATAGCGATAGTAGTCTATACATCTATCAAAGAATCATAGGGTAATCGTATGACTGACGGTTCTACCGAATCGCAAGCCACTGTGTCTGCCGAAAAGGAGCATAATGTGCTAGCGAGTATGCTGAATAACCTTGTTGGAGCTATAAAGGATCTTCCATACTGGCAGAGGATGGTAGGCTTCGCTCTAGTTGTTGCAGCAATACCTATTACTCTTGCCGTTTACTCTCTTTCTTCTGATCCAAACAAGTTAGTCTTGCTTTCTGCAATATTTCTGGTGTGGATAGCGTCCCTGATTTTCATAGTGTACGCATTTACAGAGCGGCAGATAAAGTGGAGAGATAAGCAAAAAGAACTAGGTTTAGAGAATCCCAACCTAGATGGGCTTAGAACAAGTCTCCTAGATGCAGTTGAGGAGAAACATCGGTCTTTACTGCAAATAGAGTCTAGACTGCAAACAATCGGTACTGAAATAGAAGATTTGCTTCTAGCTTACCCAGAACTTTCCACAAACATCTCTAGATTAAAGGTTTCAGTAGAACATTTGATCCAAGACATTAAAGAGAATGAGAGTAGTTACGATGACTTCCTGAAACTCATGGGTGGGACAGAGGCTATGCGAGAGTCAAAATCCGTCGGAGCATCGATCCTTGTGCGTAAATCGTCTAAAAAACCAACTACTCACCAACACAAGCGCTCTCTAAGATTTCAATCTAGTGGAGAGCTTACCTTCTAAATAAAACCAGTAGGGCTTTGTTTCTTCTGGCCATCTCTCTGCTCCTCCTTCTTCAAGATCTCTCATGGCAACCTCCCAATTCGTTACGAGGTCATGAAAGGCACTCACATACTCGGATAAATCCTTGGCTAATATGCTCTTGTTCCCACATGGATAGTCAATAGCCCATTCATCCAGAATCGATAGATCAGCAGCTTCTGCTGAAAAGCTCACTAATTCAATAAAGTCCTCGAAATCTTTAGCAAATTCTTCTTCAACGCTCTGGAGATTTTTGTGGTTGAAGGGTTTATGGTGAAAGTAATAAGCTTTCAGAAGCTTTCCATAATGCTTCCGGAGTTTAGCAACATCAAAGAGGACTGTGGTCTTGAGCTACCTGCGAATGACCTCTATTCCTTCTGCCGTTGGTTTTCCCATCAGCTTGTCTATTTGGCTCATAATTGGCTCAAAAAACTTCTCTAGAGTCGTAAACATTCATAGATCCTCAATTCCTACTTACCTATTCGTCCACTTCATTACACAAGCAGGACGGTTCATCCAAAATCTATAAATCTGGGACAAGAAAAGCAGAACTGATATCTATGTACTATTTATAGTACATTTGCTCAATAAATTGTATTAAGTTTTGTGAAGTATTCTTCTAGACGTAGGGTGGGCACTGCCCACCATTACTTGTAGTTCCCACATCACAATGCCATATACCGAATTGTGGTGGGCAGTGCCTACTTACAAATTACTTTGTCGTTTCGGTGATGCGTTACGACTTTCGCCTAACGTATCCTACGGAACTAGAGAACTTGAGTTTCACTAACCTTTTGCTGGATAAAGCAGATGGTCAGGATCTAACCAAACAATATAGAAAACCTCATCGATAAAGAATCCGTGAACTCTACCATACTCGTTTGAAGAAAGAGAGAACTGGTACGGGGTGTCTACCAACTGCTCCTCGTTTGGCAATCCAAACCCGGTTTCACTCGTCTCTTGCCATTTGATTGGATGGCACCTTAGAGCACTACTACGATTCATTAGTAGTTCTTGATTAGACAAGCCTGATAAAGCTTTTAGACGCTCAATCAAAGTCAGCCAATACTTCGCTGCTTTCTCATTACAAGAGAATTTATCGTGAACATCCTGATAGTACTTAAACGAAAAGCTGATGCCTTGCGGCTTCAGCTTTGTTGGTTCGATCCCAGATTTATTGCTCTTAGGAATTTCAGTTTTCTTGATTTTCCTTGACACGTGAACCGTAATACTCCTTCATCCAAGCTTTCTTAATAATTTCATTAGAGGGAACGTCTGGTGGAAGAGATCCTCTAGCCAAGTTCCAGGGATCTTCAACATGAGTCATTTGCTCTAGCTCATAAGCATCGCAGGCAAAATACTCTTCTGCTACTTCATTCAAAAATTGAACGACTTCTCCAGGAAGTTCAGGTGCAACATCTTCCAGAATTGGCTGCCATCCAAAAGATTTATATTTTTGGTACAGCGACGGAATTACTGGTCCATGAATCCAAGCCTGAAAATCTTCCGCAAAGAGAGGTTTGTCATAAATTGCAAGGTACCAGCCCTGAGCATAGTAAACAAGCTTTTGAAGCTTTAAATTGCTAATGAAAGAGCCAGTTTCATTTGCCAGCCAGATAAAATATTCCGCTATCTCAAAGCAGGACAGCATTACGCTCACCCCCTTGGTTACATTGTCTCAGAATTGATTATGTGCTTACTTAACTACCATATACACCTCTTGTCGCAAAAACCATAGAGTACACCCATGCCCTACAGTTTCTTTGTACTATTATAACTTTCTAGTGAAGTAATGTATTCACTAATTTACAGAATTTGCCGTTGGTTAACTTCCCAAAAAACACTGTAGGGCGGGAACAACTCACCGGAACCTTCGAGGAACTCCCCTCAGCCCCAGTGGGCAGTGCCCACCCTACAAGTTTAATGTGCGATCGCCGACCTATTCAGATGCTTCAGCCGTTGCCAATTCAGTGCTGCCGCGATTGCGACGACGGGTCAGCAGGT
>CAZVXA010000235.1:0-10411 GCA_964630955.1 uncultured bacterium
CTTTAATGCTAAACTTAAACCATTCATTTTGGTTATCTAACCCATGCCAAGAGCAAAGTCTTCCAAAGCAGGAGACCTCCCTTCAAAGTTGCCGAAAATTTTGTCCTTCGTGAATCAGAAGGGTGGTGCGGGGAAATCAACGGGGGCTGTTCATGCAATCGATTGGTTTAGCCAGAAAGGGTTTTCTGTTGTCCTGGTCGATGCGGATGGTCAGCAAAGCTCCTCAAGCTGGTCAGAAGAACTCGGTCTTCCCTATAAAGTCATCAGTGACCCCGAAACACTATTTGACGAATTGCCAAAACTTGCTGAGGCTTATGATGCTGTCATCGTTGACGGCCCCGGAAATGCCAGCGAAGTCACAAAGGCCGTCCTGATTCGCTCCAATCTGGTGCTGATTCCCTGTCGTGATTCCATGATTGACCTGGCAAGTACGGGTAAAATTGTTCAGTTTGTCCGGCAGGCCAGGGAGATCCGGGGGGGGATGCCCGTATCTGCCCTCTATCTGAACGCTGTGAAAGAGAATACAATTCTGCTGCGGGAAGCCAGAGAGGCTCTGCAAAGCGGTATTTTACCTTTGCTGGAAACCTCACTCCCCGATCGCCAGTGCATTAAGGACTCACCCGGTCAGGCCAGCACTGTCTTTCGGATGAAGGGAAGCTCCGCAAAATCCGCCGCCACAATTTTCAACCACCTTCTGGTGGAAGCCTTAAAGCTCTATGAGGCAGAAGTATGACAACACGCCGTAAACTCACCGATGCGATCGCCCAGCGTGAGGAACTCAGCTTCGTTTTTGGGCAAGCTACCCCTCAAAAGGTTGCGCAACTCGTCCAGGAGACCAAAGAGCAGGAGATCCCGTATCAGAAAATCGTCTGCTCCTTCTCATTTGTGCCGGACAACAAACCTGTTCGGCACTACTACGATCCGGAGGAACTACAGCAGTGGGCAGAACACGACATTAAACCCAACGGTATCCGATCGCCGCTGTGGCTACGTCCGCACCCCTACTATCCCGACAAATATGAACTCGTCGCCGGATTGCGGCGATTCAAAGCAGCCGGGATTTTGGGACTGGCAACAGTCCCAGGAAAAGTCTTCGACTGGGACGACCGGACAGCATTCCAGGCAGCGATCTCCGAAAACTCAAATCGGCGCGACTTTAGCGCTCTGGAGGAGCTGGATAACACCCTGCGCCTGCTGGAGATTCAGCTCGGCTGCGACTCCGAGGAGGTTATCAGTCTGCTCTACCGCATGAATAATGCTGCCAAAGGAACGACTAACCAAAACGTTTTGGTTAGTGAGGAAGCCCAGTGTGTACAGCAAATCTTCGATGCGTTTAGTAGGATCACCTGGCAGTCTTTCGTTGCCACCCGTCTACCACTGCTGAAGAAGCCGCCAGAGATTCTAGAGAGAATCCGGAGTGGCGAAGTTCACTATACCAAAGGTATCTTAATCGCCAGCGTCAAGGACACTCAGACCCGACAGCAGCTTCTGCAAGAAGCAATCCACTCCTCACTGAGCGTATCCGAGATTAAGCAGCAGGTGCAGGCTTTCAAGCAGATCGAAAGTGTTGGCGGCATAGAGGCTGAATCCGAAGCTGTAAGTCTGAAGTACCGCCTGACCCAGACAGTTCAACAGGCAAAGAAAAATCGAGCTTTGTGGGGCGATCGGGATAAGACCAGGAAACTTGAGAAGCTAGTGGAACAATTGGAGCTATTGCTGAAGAACTAGGTTGAGGTGCTGTAAATAAACAACTTCATCCCCCTCAATCCCCCAGTTCGACGGCTCGATTAAGCGATCACCGAAGTCTGAGCGATCGCGGCACGAGTGAGCCTCGCCGAAATCCAAATGTCCTTGCAAAGGGGGAAATCCGGACTCCCTCGGCTTTGCAACTACGGTGTACACACATGTTCTACTTGCTCCGGTAAGTCTTGATTACCCCCCTTAATCCCCCCTTGCCAAGGGGGGAGATCCAGCCCTCCCCTTGGGCAAGGGGGAGTTAGAGGGGGTCAGCCAGACTTATGTGTACACGTAGCCCCTTTGCCAGGGGAGGGCTGGGGCGTCCCATGAGCTGTGCCGAACGGTGGGGTCAATTCAATCCATGAGGTTATTTCTTTACAAGCTCTAAGGGGCTATCAACAGTGAGTCGATTCCGCTGGTTTCGACTCCGCTCAACCAGATTTAGGGAAGTTCTTTAATGATGAGCCGTTCCCTTCGACTCCGCTCAGGAAACTCCTTGGGGTCACTCTCAGGGAACTCTTCCAGATTTTGGGCGATCGCCCCCTTCCATCAACGCCCGCCAACTCACAAACTGATTACACCTCAAAAGCGAAAAACGACTGTGCCAAACGACCCTCTAACATTTCCCCGACAGTACGATCAATTTTTGACAGACCTTAAAGAACGCATCCAGCGTTCTCAGGTACAGGCATCACTGGCTGTCAATCAAGAGCTGATCCTGCTGTATTGGCAGATCGGTCAAGAGATTTTGCAGAACGAGCGAGTTCAGGGATGGGGGGCAAAAGTTGTAGAACGGCTCGCCAGGGATCTGAAGCGGGAATTTCCTGACATGAAGGGCTTCTCCGCCAGGAATATCCGGTATATGAAATCCTTCGCTGAAGCCTACCCGGATGAAACAATTTTGCAACGGTGCGTTGCAAAATTGCCCTGGCGACACAACATTGCCCTGCTGGAAAAATTGAAATCAAACCAGGATCGACTCTGGTATGCTGAGCAGGCGATCGCCAACGGCTGGAGTCGAGACGTGCTGGTGCTACAGATTGAGAGTCAGCTTCACCTCCGCGCTGGCAATGCCACAACCAACTTCTCCCAGGTCCTCCCCAAACCCCAGTCTGACCTCGCCAATAGTTTACTGAAAGATCCCTATCACCTGGAATTTCTGTCACTCAGCCAGGATGCCCAGGAGCGTGATCTGGAGAATGCGTTGGTTAGCCATATCCGTAACTTTCTGCTGGAGCTAGGCGTTGGCTTTGCTTTCGTCGGGAGCCAGTACCCCATCGAAGTAGACGGGAGGGAGTACCGGATTGATATGCTGTTCTACCACCTCCGGTTAAGGTGCTATATCGTCGTGGAGTTAAAAATTGGCGACTTTCAACCCAGCTTCGGTTCCCAGGTCAATTTCTACATCTCCGCGATCGACGACCTGATTCGGCACCCTGACGACCAACCAACGATCGGGTTAATCCTCTGCACATCCAGGAGCAAAACCGTGGTGGAATACACCTTGCGAAACCTTAGCACTCCCATCGGTGTCGCAACCCATCGTTTTACCAGCGAGATCCAGGAGAATCTGCCGTCTGTCGAGCAACTAGAGACAGAGTTGGAGGCGATCGCCTCTGAGGTCACCGCTAGTAGAGAAGAAGCAGTATAGCTGTTCCCAAGAATGTCTCTACAGGTGCAGAACTTCCTTCCACATAGGGGCCCACTCCTCCCGTTATCGTAGCCAGCGCGATTGTCGGGGAAAGGTTCATCCAGGACAACTACTTACACTAAAATTACACTAAATTAAGCCCAGTTTTATCCGCTCAATCCACTGATAGTCTCTGGCTTGAGTTTCAACATCCTTTGGCCATTTGAAACGGCAGTTCAATCGCTAAGGAGATACAAACGGGGTGCAGGGGGTAACCCCCTACACCCGGTTCTACCAACCGTGCATACGGCCATACATCAATTCTCCTGAAACACTGATGCTATTAGCGTTTCAGGAGAATTGATGCAATTTAGTCAAAAGGCCAGTTCTTATCAAGGTTCTCCAATCACACCAACTTCTGAGGGTGTCGGAAGTTGCTCCAGGTGCTTCCAGCAAACTGTGCAGGCTGGCAGGTTGTGCGCGATCGCATAGGGTTCATGAACCGTGTCCAGCCAGCGAAGGAATGTCTGAAAATTCTGAGCAACTTCTGCTGGTTCACTGTGAGTATCGCCCAGATGAAAGTGAGGTGCCCGATTTTCAATGGCAAAAGGGCAGGCGTGAAACTTCCCGTCAGTCGTCAGAACGGGGTAACAGTGGGGACAGCGGGAGTTTTCCTGGGGACGGGCCTCATCTCCACTAAACGGTTCTACCCCGCGTCCGGAGTCCACCACATCGGGGTGACCAATGGCGATCGCCCCCGGATGCTCCAACTCATAGGACTCCAACCGCTCCAGCGCGTGCTTTGGCATCTGAGGTGCGCCATCCCCTGTAGTGATGGAATAATTGAGCGACGCAGTTGCTTGCTGCAGAGGGTCAGATTCCAGAATTTGCAGAAGCAACTCTGCCTGGATGCCGTTGGAATACACAACGATCGCCCCTTGATAGTCATGCTGGCGTAGATAGGCGATCGCCCAAATCACATTCTCATGATTCAGTGTCGGTTCACCACCATAGAACTTAATCGCTCCCTGCTCATTTAACATCACCGTTCGCAAAACTGCATCCAGATGCTCTTCTGTGTATTCGCTGAACCATCCCTTTGGGCTACCAAACACGGTACAGAAAGAGCAATCCCGATTACATTGATTACCGGGATACAGATGCAGTTCCATCAGGCGATCATTGGCGATCGTTCCTTTGTCACGAGGTTGGCGTTCTTTAAAGATCATGGGTGGAGGTGGGGGAAAAGGGGAGGTGGCGTTGGGAAATAGAATTAAATAAAACCAAATTGTTTTTGAGAGAGGCACAGCGAGTATCTGTTTAGCGTTTTCGGATTCCAGCCTGGGCGTCGCCCAGGCTGGAATCCGAAAACCTTTTTTGAGCGTCTTTTGCGTGCCCCTGCGGCGTAGGGGCACGCAAAAGACGCTAATCACATACCACGGCGAAGCCGCGTTTCTCTCAAAAAAAATTACAGGTTAATTTGTTCACGATCCTAAGCAATTTCTGATTCCCAGGTTTTTTCTAATCGTGTCGTGTACTCAGCGTTGACGACGGGGACTGTGCTGGCGATCAGTTCTTTTAGGGGAATTCCATAGCCTGCTTCTACCTTAGCGAATTCAGTTTGAAGTTCAGGGGGAAGTTTCTGGGTGCTGAGGAGCGGTGGATCGCCCCAAATATCAGGCTTGAATTTCTGAAGCTGACCCTCTGGGCTGGAGAGAATATGGGCCAGGATCATGCCTCCTGAGGGGTTGGGGGCGTTAATGGGAATTGCAGTGAAGGAGGGATCGTTCAGCGAGATTCCCGGCATGGTAAAAGCTCTGGTGGTTTTGGGGAACTGCCCGGTGGTCAGCCCTTCGGCCACATTGGAGATAAACACGGGCATCATCCAGATTTCCCCATTGGCAAAGAGTTCTTGCAGGCGAGTTTGGGTAGGGGGATAGGTTTCGCCCCTGCGCCACAGATACGGCTCCAGTTCCTTCAGGTAGGCCCATACCTGGGGCGACTTCTCATTCCATAGCGCCTCGTTAAAGTCGGCTCCGGTGTACTGCTGATAGCCGCCCGTGATACCGTAGAGCGCCGTAAGCAGAAAACGACTGCCGTCAAACTGCGGCGGGGCAACGTAGGCAAAACGGCCAGGATTCGCCTTAGCCCAGGCCAGCAGTTCGTCAAAGGTTTTAGGGAATTGCGGCACTCTGGCGCTGTCCGCCGCCATCACATAGTAGCTCCCCGTATAGGGTACAGAGTACCCCTCAATCGGTAAACCAAAGTCGGAGTTCACCGCAGCGTTATCCGCGTCGTAGTACTGATTACTGGGCAACTTGTCGCGGAAAGGGCCAAACAGTAGTTTGCCCTGCTTCATCGTGCGGAAATTTTCACCGTTAATCCAGATCAGGTCAATCCCTCCTTTTGCCTGACCCGCCTGCACTTCACCCACCACTTTATTCACCGCCTCCACTGTATCGTTGAGGGGAATCCGGTTCAGCGTGATGTCGTACTGCGTTTTGAGCTGGTTCCCAACCCACTGATCGGCGTAGGCATTGGTTTTGTCACTGCCGCCCCACATGGCCCAGTTAACAGTTGTGCCTTTGGCGGCGGCAACAATCTGATCCCAGGAGGCAGTTTTGGGATCAAAGCTGGATTGATTGGTCGAGGTTTGTGCAGTGCAGTTAGTCGTGAGGGCGGCGGCGCAAGCACTGGCAGAAAGAATTAGAAAACGACGACGATAGAAATGAGTATTCATGAGCAATGATCGTTTCACGAAAACCTTAAAAAGAAATGAGTGCTGGATAAAAAATTGTCTCAGGAGTGGGAGTGGCAGACGGGAAACACCACAAAGCTGCGGATGGAAGATGTGCCCACACTTTCTGCCCTATCTGAAAATCCTGGTTGGGCAGAACCCAGGCTTGCAGGAGCAGATCGGGAGCAATGTCCAGCGTGAGTCGCCGCTGGGTACCTGTAAAACGATTGGCAATAACGGTCGCGGACAGAAGGTTGGGCTGGGGTTCTGCAGTCCCCTCGTGGAGAACTTGCTCCTCCCCCACCACCTGAACCTGTTCGGGCCGAATCGTCGCTGTAAAATCTCCCTGCTGAGAATAGTCACTCAGCAGCGTCAATCCGTTGGACAACCGCCAGTGACTTCCCTGTGCGTGAACGGCAAAAAAATTCACGCCTCCCATAAACTGAGCAACCGTTTTATCGGCGGGCTGCTGAAAAATTTCCTCCGGCGCTGCGACCTGCCGGAGACAGCCCTGAAACATCAGCGCGATTCGCTGAGACATGACAACTGCTTCCGACTGATCATGGGTGACGATCAGCAGGGTGACCCCTGTTTCAGCTTGCAGGCGCAAAATTAAATCCTGCATCTCCTCCCGCAAATTCGCATCCAGCGCAGACAGCGGTTCATCCAGCAGCAGGATCTGGGGCTGAATCACTAGCGATCGCGCCAGTGCCACCCGCTGCGCCTGCCCCCCCGACAGCTCTGAGGGTTTGCGGGAGGCAAACCCATCCAGTTGAACCTGATGCAGCATGGCGATCGCCTGTTTTTCCCGATCCGTCCGGTTGACTCCCCGCATCTTCAGCCCAAAAGCCACATTTTCCCCTACGGTGAGATGGGGAAATAGCAGCCCCCGTTGCAGTACCAGCGCAATATCTCGCCGTTCAGGGGCCACTTTGTTAAGGAGTTTTCCCTGGAGAGAAATAGTGCCGCGATCGGGCTGTAGCACTCCAGCGATTAGCTGGAGCGTGGTGGACTTACCGCAACCGGATGGCCCCAGAAGAGACACGATTTCTCCCGCCTGGACATCGAGCCAGAGGTTATACACCGCTGTGATACCGGAGAAGTATTTTGTGAGGTTTTGAATGGATAGATGCGGCATTGGAGAATACATCCGTTAGTTGCACTCAGACATGACCCAATCCTCCCAAAGCTGCATCATGCTGGAGTGCTTTGCTGGAGAGGAGAAGAAACAAAATTCCTGGAATGACAGAGGTGATCGCAACAGCTGCAACCAACCCGTTATTGCCTCCCTGGAGGAGGGTGAAGAGAACCATTGGCAGGGTGAAGACCCGTCCCGCACCAACAAAGAAAGTCAGCAGAAATTCGTTCCAGGAGATCAGAAAGGCAAAGAGGGCACCAACGATAATTCCAGGTGCAATGAGCGGAAAGGTAACCTGCGTCAGCACCTGTAGGGGAGATGCGCCGAGCGATCGCGCCTGGGTTTCATAACCGATCTCAAAGTTGGCGAACACACTGGCCAGTACCAGCGTCATGTAGGGAATGGTGGGCATGAGATGAACCAGCACGACTCCCAGAAGCGTTCCGTTCAATCCCAAACGAATCAGCACAAACTGGATACCCATTAAGGTGGCCAACGGTGAAACAATGATGGGCGCGAGCAGAAATAACTTAAGAGCTTCCTTGCCGGGAAATTGCATGGTTCCGATCGCTCGTCCGGCAGGCAGGCCCACCAGCAGGGAAAGCGCCGTGGTAATGAGGGCGATCGCCAGACTCTGAAACAATCCTTCGATGACTCTGGAGGTGGGCGATAGGATCTGGATCCAGTGCTGGAGCGTCCATTGCTGAGGGATCAGTTGCGGAAAGTACCATCCTTTCGCAAAAGACCAGACCAGCAGCGGGAGAAATGGGAGAAACAGAACCAGGATGACAGCCCAGATAAACGTAGTGCGCACCATACTAACTCTGCATACCATGAATCGTTTTGCGATCGCGTGAGATCAGCCAGGAATACACCCCAATGATCAGGATAGAAAAAATCGAGAGGAGAATTCCAAGAGCGATCGCCTCTGAACGTGTACTGAGATCGCTATCGGTGAAGGCACGATAAACCAGAACGGGCAGCGTGCGAGGACGCGTCGAACCCAGCAAGAACGGCACCTCAAAGGACGAAAAAATATAGCCAAACACGATCAGACTGGCGGATAGAATGCCAGTTCTCATCATCGGCAGCGTCACATTCCAGAAGCACTGCCAGGGACTCGCACCCAGCACCCTTGCCTGGATCTCATAGGCGGGATTGATTCCCCTCAGCACCGCCAGCAGAATCAGCGTAATAAAGGGAATCTCCTTCCAGAGAAAGTGCGTCAGGACGCCAAGATTTGCCGGGTCATTCACCAACAGCGGAAAGTCCTGATCCGACTGTATCCAACCCAACGTATGAAGAAACCGGGAAATCAGGCCACTGGGGGCAAGCAGCAGCAAGATCCCCACAATTCCCACCAGATGGGGAATTGGCAGGGTGATCTGACAGGCAAAACTGGCCCAGCGTCCCGCCGATCGCAGCAGCATCGCCAGGGCAACACTGAGAACGACAGAAACAACCGTTGCCACAATCGCAATGTAAAAGCTGAGCAGGAGCGATCGCCCAAATTCTGGATTCGACAGTGCAGCCCGGTAGGCAGCCAGGGAAAATTGACCCTCCCCCAGAATACCAATCACGCCAACGCTCTGGAGCAGCGCCAGCAGCAGCCCACCCCCAAACAGAACGCTAATGAGGGCGATCGCCGGAAGCAGCAGCACGTAGGCCCGCCAGTGGGCGATGAGACCCCTGTTTCTAATCAATGGCTGAGGTTGAGCGGTCGTCGATGACACCCGAAACTGATTTGTCATGCAGTCTCTCTGATCTACACTTCTTCGTCCAGCCAGTCCATCACCTCCCGCCACAGGACTGGAAACTGCTGGTGGCTCTGCTCAAAGCGAGCGATTCGCTCGGCTGCGCTGGGACTCTCCTCGGCGTTGGCATACCACTGATTTGCGGTGATCCAGTAGCCCGCAGTCCAACAGAGCGATCGCACGGCGGGGTAAACGCCAAAGGCAGCGAAGTGCCGTTCGATGCGCTTTGCCAATTCTGGGTTCTCCAGGGCGTCGTAATAACATTGGAGGAAATAAGCGCGGTTCTCCGGCGGTAAGCGATAGTCCTGACGACGGCGGATGGTGATCGGAGACAGAAAATGTCCCAAATCTCCGGCAGGGGAGCCAATCTCCGCCCACTCCCAATCGATTAGATGGGCCTGACAATCATTAATCACCCAATTTTCATAGGTATGATCGCTATGAACCAGACAATAATAGGGATATGTTTCTAATAATACTTCTGTTGATAATCGCGATCGCGCCTTATCCAGAACAGCATAAAGCATCTCAACAATATCTGGATCCGCATCTGGGGCATCAAAATAGGGCTGGGCGTAATCCTTCGATTCGTGGTAGAACAGCGTCAGCGGTTGTTCAATCAGGGAAACCGTGGGTAAAAGGCGATCGATTGCATATTCTGGGTGAGCCGCCAGACTGTGGAGGTGAGCCAGGGTCTGCGCACACTTTTGCAAGTGGTTTCGACTGTAATCCAGCGCAACACCCTCTAAATAATTTGTAATTAAGAACGTGTAGGGAAATTCTGCTGTCGGTTCTAAGCTGGCAGACTCAAGCTGATGCCCAATGTTTGTTTGATCCAGGTACTGAAGAATGACCTGTTCAAACTGCGTTACCCGGCGAAGGTTTCCTCCGAAGCGTTGATTGGGTGTATTCACGGCAACCCGAACCAGAGCCGTCTGGTTTAACTGAAAAATAACATTGGCTTCTCCGTGGGCCAGCAACTTCAGGTCTACAGGGTTATACAATTCCTGTAGATAGGTCTCCAGTTGTTGTTTGAGAGCGCTGAGATCAAGCAATTTTGTAGACATGAAACAGCAAATTCAGGCAATAGGCTTCATAATAATCGCTTTTTTACTGACATAAACCAGTTTTCATATGAAAAAAAGCTGCAGTGACCCCAACCAGATCATTGCGTCAGCGGAAGACTATCCCCCCTCGTTCTGTGCTCAGCGGCTTAAGGTTCTGGCCGAACCCAACTGCTTTGCCATTCTCAAAACTCTTCTGGGGGGTTCGAAGTATGTCTGGCAACTCATTGAAGCAATCCCCCTGGAGCAAAGCTTGCTTTCCCATCACCTTAAGCCACAGTTTCGCTTTCCCCCAGTAAACCTTGTCAATTTCTGCTTTGAATTCCTGTCGTACCACTCGGCTTGATGCAG
>CAZVXA010000236.1:0-10407 GCA_964630955.1 uncultured bacterium
ACGCGGCAAAGCCGCGTCTCTCTCAAAAACAATTACAGGTTAACCAGAAACCAAAACCCTGATTCTGCCGCCGCGACGCGGCGGCAGAATCAGGGTTTTAGTTTTTCATTAAGCGTTTCTCTTTGCTCCCTGGCTCAGTCCACCATGCCCCACTGCCACATCAGAAAAGCGTATTCAAAGGCGATTTCCTTCAGTCGCTCATACCGCCCCGATGCACCACTGTGCCCTGCGCCCATATTGGTCTTCAGCAGCAGAGGTTGATCGTCTGTTTTGGTCATCCGCAGCTTTGCTGTCCACTTGGCTGGCTCCCAGTAGGAAACGCGGGGGTCGTTCAGCCCGGCAGTGATTAACAGAGCAGGATAGCTCTTTGCCTCCACATTGTCGTAGGGCGAGTAGGACTTCATGTAGTCGTAGAAGGCTTTGTCATTGGGGTTGCCCCACTCCTCCCACTCCATTGCCGACAGCGGCAGGGAGGTGTCGAGAATCGTGGTGACCACATCCACAAACGGCACCTGGGCGATCGCCGCCTTAAACAAATCAGGTCGCATATTCACCACTGCGCCCATCAACAGTCCCCCCGCACTGCCACCCATAATCGTCAGGCGATCGGGCGAAGTCCAGCCTTCTTTCATCAAATGCTCGGTGCAGGCAATGAAATCGGTGAAGGTGTTCTTCTTGTGCAGAAACTTGCCGTCCTCATACCACTTGCGCCCCATCTCAGACCCACCGCGAATATGGGCGATCGCCAGCACCACGCCCCGATCCAGTAGCGCCAGTCGGGTGGAACTGAAGGAGTCGGGGTAGCTGTAGCCGTAGGAGCCATAGCCCGTCATCAACGCAGGGTTGCTGCCATTCTTCTCAACCCCTTTTTTATAGACCAGGGAGAGGGGAACGCTGGTGCCATCGGGGGCGATCGCCATCAGCCGTTCACTGACGTAATCTGCCTTGTTGTAGCCCCCCAGAACTGGCGTTTCTTTTTTCAGCTCGCGCTGCCGCGTGTTCAGGTCGTAGTCAAACACCGAGTTTGGCGTAATCAGCGAGGTGTAGTTAAACCGCAGGGTGGTGGTGTTGAACTCCGGGTTGGCCCCTTCGGACACCTCGTAGGTAGGTTCGGGGAAGGCGATGGCATGTTCCTCTCCAGTGGACAGCTTCCGCACGCTGACGGTCGGCAGGCCCCCCTTGCGTTCGTAGATGATCAGCTGGTCGGTAAAGGCGCTCACCCCCTCCAGAAGAACATCATCCCGGTGGGGGATCACCGTTCCCCAGTTTGCAGGGTCAGGATGGGCGATCGGAGCCTGCATCAGCTTGAAGTTCATCGCGTCCTGATTCGTCGTGATGTAGAAGCGATCGCTGTGGTGCTCTACGTCATACTCTACCCCCTGCGTCCGGGGCTGGATCACCTGAAATTTTCCCGTGGGAGTATTGGCATTCAGGTAATGCACCTCTGAGGTGACTTTGCTGCCCAGACTCATCAACAGAAAGGCTTCGCTGCGGGTCTTGCCAATTCCCAGGAAGAAAGCGTCATCGAGTTCGTGATGCACCAGTTCATCTGCCTCAAGTGGCGTACCGAGGGTATGGCGGTAGAGCTTGTAAGGGCGATGGGCGCTGTCTACCTGGGTGTAGAACACGGTGCGGTTGTCGTTGCCCCAGGCAAAGGAATAGTAGGTATCGGGAATGTTTTCCTCGTAGAGTTTTCCGGTTTCTAAGTCAAGAAAATACAGCGTGAACAGCTCTGCCCCGGTGGTGTCGGTAGCATAGGCCAGAATCTTGTGGTTCGGGCTGACCTGAAGAATGCCCAGGTCAAAGTATTCGTGCCCATCTGCCAGTTCGTTTTCGTCCAGCAGCATTTCTTCTTCAGCTTCCAAACTGCCTTTTTTGCGGCAGTAGATGGGGTAAGCTTTGCCTTCCTCAGTGCGGGTGTAGTAGAAATACGCTCCCTTACGGTAGGGAACCGAGAGGTCAGTTTCCTGGATGCGCGACAGCATCTCCTTATACAGTCGATCCTGGAGTTTCTCCGTTGGCTGCATTACCTGCTCAGTGTAGGCATTCTCAGCTTCCAGATAAGCTGTGACGGTGGGGTCGGTGCGATCGCGCATCCAGAAATAATCATCGAGCCGCTCGTCGCCATGAATTCGGTGAATGTAGGGACGCTTCTCGGCAATGGGCGGCGTGAGCGATAAAACAGGAACCGTCTCGTTCATAATTCTTCTAACTTCTGACAGGATGCAAACATCATTACTCTCTGCTCAGTGTAGAACCTTACCGGGGGAGAAGGCATCTACCGCCAGAAAAGAGTGGGAGAGTGGGAGAGTGGGAGGGTGGATGAGTGGGAGGGTGGATGAGTGCATCCCATCCACCCATCCACCCATCCACCCATCCACCCGTCATCCCATCCACCCATCCACCCGTCATCCCATCCACCCATCCACCCATCCACCCGTCATCCCATCCACCCATCCACCCGATCAGATCGAATAGTAAATCGGGAAGGACTTTGCCTCTTTCGGTTTCACGTAAACCCGCTGCTGCGGCTCCAGATTCAGTTCGTCGAAGCGATCGCGCGTTAGATGCGCCGTCACCACCTGGCCATCATCCAGGGTGAGTTCGGCCTGGATTTCCCAGCCCAGATGAATCAGGCGGCTGACGCGAGCGGGCACCGTCGTTCCGTTGGGTTTCACTTCAATCACCACGTCCTGAGGCCGCAGAAAGACCTCCGGGTGGGCCGAGTCAAAGCCGTTGTCCTGGAAGATACGGGAACTGCTGGGGAGGACGTTTACCGGGCCAATAAAGCTCATGACGAAGGGGCTGGCGGGATGGTCGTAGATCTGGGCGGGAGTTCCAATTTGTTCAACGCGCCCTTTGTTCATCACCACAATCTCGTCTGACACCTCCATTGCTTCCTCCTGGTCGTGGGTGACGAAAACGGTGGTGACATGGACCTCATCGTGCAGTCGCCGCAGCCACGCCCGCAGGTCTTTCCGCACCTTGGCATCCAACGCCCCAAAGGGTTCGTCCAGAAGTAACACTTTCGGTTCTACCGCCAGCGATCGCGCCAGTGCCACCCGCTGTCGCTGCCCACCAGAGAGCTGGGAGGGATAGCGATCGCCTAATCCCTTCAGTTGCACCAGTTCCAACAACTCCTCCACTCTCGCCTTAACTTTGTTGGGAGGGGTTTTACGAATTTCCAGGCCAAAGGCAATATTTCTTCTGACGGTCAGGTGCTTAAACAGGGCATAGTGCTGGAACACAAAGCCAATGTTGCGATCCTGGACACTCTCATTGGTGGCATCTTTGCCCGTCAGCAAAATCCTTCCGGTGTCGGGCATTTCCAACCCGGCAATCAGCCGTAGCAGGGTCGATTTACCGGAACCTGACGGCCCCAGCAGCGCAACCAGAGATCCGGCCTTGATCTCTAAACTCACATCATCGACGGCCTGAAAGTCACCAAATCGTTTAGAAACGTTCTCGACAACGATGCCCACGCCCGCAACCTCGTATGAAGACAATCAGAAATTGTAGTGCGATAAACAAACTCCAGTTTATCGACGTTCTTACTGTGGTTTTTTATAGCATGAATTGGGGGCAGCAACTAAGATTCCTTATGAAAGAATCCGACTGTCCCCCACTAGCGGTAAGATAAATACCCTGTTGTCCTCTCCAAACAGCAAGATTCATGATTTCCAGTAACGATTTCCGCCCCGGTGTTAGCATCGTCCTCGACGGCTCAGTCTGGCGAGTGGTGGAGTTTCTTCACGTCAAACCGGGGAAAGGGTCTGCCTTTGTGCGAACCACTCTGAAGAATGTGCAGACAGGCAAAGTGCTGGAGCGAACCTTCCGCGCAGGTGAAACGGTGCCCCAGGCTATTCTGGAAAAAAGCACGATGCAGCACACCTACAAAGAAGGCGACGATTATGTCTTTATGGACATGGAGAGCTACGAAGAAGGACGGCTCTCCGCAACTCAGATTGGCGATCGCGTCAAATACTTGAAAGAGGGCATGGAAGTCAACGTCGTCCGCTTTGGCGACCAGGTACTGGAAGTCGAACTGCCCAACTCCGTCACCCTGGAAGTCACCCAGACCGACCCCGGCGTCAAAGGCGACACTGCCACAGGTGGCCAGAAGCCCGCGATCGTCGAAACGGGTGCCCAGGTCATGGTTCCCCTCTTCATCTCCATCGGCGAACGCATCAAGATTGATACGCGAACCGATACGTATCTGGGAAGAGAACAGAGCTGAGAATGGGGAATGGGGAATGGGGAATGGGTGGACGTCGATCCAGAAAGTCAAGCGAACTGCGATCGGCAATCCTTATCCAAAACCTCCTGTAACCTCGCTACACAGCAATTCCCTTCTACCTTCGATTCCCCATTCTCAATTCCCCATCCCCAATTACCCATCCCCAATTACCCATTACCCATCATTGACCGCTCGTGGAATTAGACTTTAATGAAATTCGTGAATTGCTGGCGATTCTGAATCAGACAGACATCGCAGAGATTACTGTTAAAAGCAGCAATTTTGAGATCACGGTGAAGAAAGCCGTTCAGGGGGGCGCAGCGACCATCGCTCCGGCTGCACCTGCGACTGGTCTGGCTCTACCACCTGCACCATTACCCGCACCTGCACCTGCCCCGGCAGTCCCATCCCCTCCCCCCCCCATCAATGAGCGACTGGTGGAGGTCACGTCCCCCATGGTGGGTACCTTCTATCGTGCGCCTGCGCCCGATGAACTCCCGTTTGTGAATACGGGCGATCGCATCACCACCGGGCAGACCGTCTGCATCATTGAGGCAATGAAGCTGATGAACGAGATCGAGTCTGAAGTGTCGGGCGAGGTCGTGGAGATTCTGGTGCAGAATGGCCAACCTGTGGAGTACGGGCAGCCTTTAATGCGAGTCAAACCTGCTTAGCCGCCTACCCCCCAAATCAGGCTCCCGCCTGCCGCATCAGCCAACCCCAGAGGACGTATCCGCGCCAGTTCAGGTGTAGACCATCGTTGGTGAAGTCGCGCTTTAGAGCGCCCTGGCCGTCGCTAAAGCGGCTGTGCAGATCGATGTAGGTAGCCCCATGCTGGGGGGCGATCGCCTGCAATGCCCGATTGATTCGCTGAATGCGATCCATTGGAATTGCCTGGAGCCGGGTGGGCAGAATCGAGTACACAAAGATCTGCGCCTGGGGGTGGGTTGCCTTGAGCTGTTGAACAATTTGGGACAGATTGGCGATCGTTTCTTCGGGGGAACGGTTGCGCCGCAGATCGTTGATCCCCGCCATCAGGTGAATCACGTCCGGGCGAGTCTCAGCAAAGGCGGGGAGTCGCCGCAGAATCCCCGCCGTGGTATCTCCCGAAATTCCCTGATTCAGCCAGAACCCCTGGGGTCTGCCCCATTCAGCCGGGAACCATTGGCTGAGGGAATCGCCCACCAGAACAGACAGACGGTTTTTTCCCTGTCCCCGTGCCATCGCTTTGGCCTCTCGTTGCAGCAATTCCACCCAGTCCTCATAGTTGGGTTGAAAGCTCGCCTGCTTCCAGGTGGTCTCAAAACTCTCGGTGGACAGTCGTGTATAGGTTTTCCCAGCCTTCAGTGCCGCCAGTCGCTGACTGAAGAGCTGGCTCCCAGAAGCAGGCCGAATTCTCGATGTAGACAATCGTTCGGGTGGAGCGATCGCAGCAGGGGTCAATGGTTGCCTCTCAGCAGATTGTTGGGAGATGGGGAGAATTGGCCTCCCGATGGGAACCCGATCTGCTTCGAGAGCCGCCGCCGATGAAGTCGTGTCTGAAGCGGGAACGCTCCACCACGGGGGCAAGATCAACGGCTGATCCGGTTCGGCCTCCAGAGTGATCTCCCGCTCCTCTGTCTGGTTTAACCGACGACTGAACTGTGGCGGGTAAGACTCTACCGCAGACACCGTGGCACTGGTCACCCCCATAGAAAAAGCGGTGTTGGGGGCGATCGCCACAATTTCACCGAATTCTTTCGGCGAACCCTGCCAATCCTTGGCCTGCTCATTTTGCAGCAAACTGACTGCCAGCAGCCCCAGGTCTCCCATAGCACAACTCCTCGCACTAATGTGCGAATCAAGTGGTAAAAATGACGCCCCGTATCCCTACAGCGCTTTGTGCTGAATAGAACCAAAGTTTTTGTTGAGAGCAGCGCTCCGCAAGGCTCTCAACAAAAACTTTGTACTTCACGCGTTTGCAAAGCGTTGTATCCCTGATGCAGAATGCAAAGTGATTTCTGTGTATTCATAAGACACCCAATCGGGGATAGCTTCAGGAAAATTGGTGGGTTCTTAACAAAGTTTTTGGCGATTGCTTTTTATTTTTTCGCAAAATTGTGGTGAACCGATACAGCTAATCCCTGGCTACCTTCCCTGGCATTGTAGGGTAGGCAAGATGCCCACCCTATAGTTCCAGCAGAGATATTCTTCCTGGGAGATCCCCGGCTTCTTGAAGAAGTCGGGGATCTGTAACGCATCAACCACAGCTTAGGGGGTTGCAACAAAGATAAAATTCCAGTTTTCGCTTGGCGCGGCTTTGCTGCACCAAGCGAAAATTGGAATTTTATTTTATGGCAACCGATCACCCAGGTCGCTCACCCCCGGCAACCACAGAGATTTCCGGTGCCACAGGCGCATCATCAACAAAAAAGTCATTACGAAATAACCGGAAGTGAGGGTAGCACTGGCGATCATCAGCGGCAGTGCATTGGTTTCCGACAGTTGGGCACTACCGTTTAACAGCAGGTACCCCACCAACCAGCCCAGCGCCAGGGTAACCGCCAATCGGCTGACGATCTGTTCGCGGCGATCGCCCTGCTTGCAATACAGCGACCATACCGCCGGGAAGAAGCCTACCACCGGGATTAAGTAGACAAACATGCGCAGGCGCTGGAGTTCAACGGTGTCATAGCGGGAGGGCATGGCGGTGAGCAAGCGTGGGGAATTTGTTCCCTATCATTCCGCATTTTTTGGAGAAAGATGACGTTTCCAGAAATAATTTTAAACCCCCAAAAGCGGTTCCGCTCGCGGCGCGAGCGGAACCGCTTTTGGGGGTTTAAGCTGAATCGAACCCATATTTGGGCAATAGCCTTGTTCAAATACTGCGGGACTGTTTCTTGTGCCAGTTGGGGGGCAGAAAGGCAAGGCAAGTTAGTGAGCCTGAAGATAATTGCCCGTCTCCGCTCCGCTACACCAAGCTCTGAAGGGTGGCGTATCCCATAGTTGAAACTAGGGGCTTGTGCCACCCCTCAAACTCCCCAGTTCGGTCACATCCCAGGCTTCGCCTGAAGACGGGCTTTGGAAGGCAGAGCCTCCAATTTGCATTACTGGCCAGTCACCCAGCGGCTACGCCCACCCCCAAGCATGAAAATCTACTCGCTGCGGTCGATGTGAGGAATCGACCGCCCCAAGCTGGGTAACAATGACATAATCTGAAGCAGGCTAACCCAGAGGTTGTAGCTTCAGTCGTGCCAAGCGCCTGATGGCCAGTCGAACCCGGATACCCTCAAGGCACCCCCAATTGTGGCTCTCTGCACGTCCATGCAAAGAAGCACGCCAGTCAGACTCTCAATCATTGGGTATCCCCGTTAGCCGTTTCGTTTAGCGGAGGCATTGAGATGGAAGTACTTTATTCCCACTGTGCGGGACTGGATGTGCATAAGAAGACGGTCGTTGCCTGTGTCATGACGCCGCATCCCGATGGCGGTTGGCACAGCCAAATCCGCACCTTCTCCACGATGACAGCGAACTTACTGTTACTGCTCGATTGGTTGGTCAGTTGCGGCTGCACCCATGTGGCAATGGAAAGCACCGGAGAGTATTGGCGACCGGTGTTCAACATTTTGGAAGGCAATGTCGAGGTGATGTTAGTCAATGCGCGTCACATCAAAGCCGTGCCGGGGCGCAAGACCGACATCAAAGATGCTCAGTGGCTGGCAGAACTGTTACAGCACGGTTTGCTGAAAGCCAGTTTTATTCCCCCTGCCCCACAACGGGCGTTGCGGGATTTGACCCGGCATCGGCTGAATTTTATCCGCGAGCGCGTTAATCTGGTCAATCGGGTGCAGAAGGTGCTCGAATCCGCCAATATCAAGTTAGCAGCGGTGGCAACCGATGTCATGGGTCTGTCGAGTCGGCTGATGCTCGATGCGCTGTTGAGCGGGCAAGCGTCGCCTGAGGTGATGGCGGAGTTGGCCAAAGGCAAACTGCGGGCAAAGCGAGACCAACTGACGTTGGCTCTGGAAGGACGGGTGCAGCCCCAGCATCGGTTTATCTTGACTGAACTGCTGTGCCAGATTGATGGACTCGATGAGACGATTGAACGGTTTGACCGTCAAATTGAGGAGTACTGCCGCCCTTTTGAGCAGGCCATTGAGCAGGTGGATACGATGCCCGGCATCGCGCGCCGTGCCGCAGAGGTGCTGGTTTCAGAAATCGGTATTGATATGACTCGCTTTGGCAGTGCCAGCCATCTGGCCTCCTGGGCAGGACTCGCTCCAGGCAATTATGAAAGTGCGGGCAAACGTCTCTCTGGCAAAACCCGACAAGGGAATCAAACCCTACGGCGTACCCTGATTCAGTCCGCTTACGCTGCGGGTCGCACGCAAACTTATCTGGGAGCGCAGTATCGCCGCTTGGCGGCAAGACGGGGAAAAAAACGGGCAGCGGTTGCAGTCGCTCACTCGATTCTGGTGATTGCCTACCACCTGATTGAGCGCAATGATGCATACCGGGAGTTAGGGGTCAACTACTTCGACAATCAGAGACCCGAAGCCACTCAGAAACGGCTGGTCAAGCGCTTAGAGAAGTTGGGCTATCAAGTCACCCTGCAACCCCAACCTCAGACTGCTGCTTAAACCCATAACTCTATTTTCTAGTCAGAGGCCAGTAACGAGAAAAGCTGATTCACAGGAATTAAAAGGCGGGGACGTTCTGCAGAACGTCCCCGCCTTCGAGTATTCTCATACCCTTTGCATCAAGCGGCGCTTTAACCTTTCAGGATCGCCACTATCCACCACGCGCCCCTGTTCCAGAAGAAAAGCGCCATCACAGTAATCCAGTTCGTCCAGGCGGTGGGTGACCCATAAAGCAGCCATGCCTCGCTGCTTCACCAGCCGCTGCACCTGGGCCACCAGATCCATCTGACTGTCGGGGTCGAGCAGGGCGGTGGGTTCATCCAGCAAAAGGGCTTCGCAGTGACGGGCGATCGCCCCTGCAATGGCAATCCGCTGTTTCTGACCACCGCTCAGGGCATAGATCGGGCGGCGCTTCAGGTGAGCCAGATTGACCGCTGCGAGGGATTCTTCGACCCGCTGCTGAATTTCGGCGTAGGAGAGGCGCTCTGCCACCAGACCAAAGGCAATATCGGCCCCAACTGTGGGCATGACGAGCTGGTGGTCAGGGTTCTGAAACACAAATCCCAGTGGTTGAGCCACCTCAATTGTGCCGGACTGTGGGGTGAGCAGTCCGGTCAGCAGTTTCAGCAGGGTAGATTTACCGCTGCCGTTGGTGCCCAACAACATCCAGAACTCCCCACACGGTACCTCCAGCGTGCAGTCCTGGAGGACTGGATGACCAGGGGTCCATTCAAAGGAGAGATGGCGCAAGGAAATGGCAGGTTGGGTCATCAGGAGGTGGTGCTTTGCTCGGTAGCCATAGCGAAGAATCCGGGGGGACGACCGGACGTGGTGCCGGGACCTGACTTTTCGGAGACCTGAACGGCAGCAATTTCAGAGACAACCACCCCAATTTTCTTATCAGGCTGTTTTTCACAAGTGAGTTCCAGCATCGCGGGGTTTCCCGTCTTCAGGGCGTTCAAAATCTCCTGGTAAAGGGCTTCGGCGTCCTCTGCTGTCTTGCGCTGTACCGACATCATGGAGGGGGTATTTTTCAGGGCTATATCAATGATGAACATGGAGCGATCGCACTCAATAGCAAACTTCTCTAGTATCTCAGATGTCTCTCTGTCCGTGGGGATTAATTCAGTCAGCCATGCCCCGCAGGTATCTATTTAGCGTTTTCGGATTCCTGCCTGGGCGTTGCCCAGGCAGGAATCCGAAACCCTATTTTTTAGCGTTTCTCGCGTGCCCCCGCAGCGCGGGGCATGACCAACTCTTCTGGAAGGAATTGAAGAAAATAAGTACAAATTCCTGGTTCCCTCCCCAAAATCCCTATGTATAATAGCGAGAGTAAAGAATCGTAAACTTTACTCATACTCTGGTTAGCAGTATCTGGTGCTGAAGACCTGAGCCGTTTATGTCATCATTCTTTCTAAGAATCGGATAGCTGGGAAATCAATGTCCCGGTTATCAAAAATCAAACCTCTCTCATTTATTTCATCGGAGATCTCCGCAATGACCATAGCAATGGGACGAGCGCAAGCCAGCCGAGGATGGTTTGATGTCCTC
>CAZVXA010000237.1:0-10355 GCA_964630955.1 uncultured bacterium
GCCGCCCTCTCACTCAACAATGGGACGATTATTGACCGGGAAGTCCCTTAATGCCTATCCGAAAACCGAAAAACCCAATTCTGGCAGGCGGGACCCTGTAGCGTCGCGCCTGCCAGAATTGGGTTTTTCGGATAGGCTCTTAATCTAAGCTCGTCAGCAGCGAATTTGTGTTTGTCAATGAAGTGTGAAATCCCTATTTTTACCGAAAGAAAGATGAAACTCCTGTAAATCTTTCATCATTCTGCGTATTTTCTCGGAATCTCTTCTCACATTCAACTCACATTCAATCAGCATTATTTTTCTCGTGATAATTCAAAGACCAACCTGGGCAGTCTAAGGGTGCCGATTGAGGAGTTCAAGGTGTGGCCTCAGCGGGCATTCACCATCTCTGAGCAAACTTGTAAAAATTCCGTGAACCCCCTAACCAACGGTCCGCTGCCATGAGTTCCACCAACGAAAATCGTTCGATTCCCCCTCGTCATCCTTGTTTGACTCTTATTCGCAAATCTTTGACTCAGGCTTCGGGCTGGGCATTGATGATTTTAGTGCTGGCGCTGGAAGTTCACCCTGTTGCTGCTGAGACATCAGAGTCCCCCTCTGGCACAGCCCATCAACTCTCCCCGCACCAATCCGATACTTCAACAATGTCGCCCGTGCAGGTGTTGCCATTGACAACTGTGCAGAGCACACCAGCGATTCCACTGCGGAGCGAGGCTTACATTCTGGGCGCGGGTGACGCCATCCGTATTGACATCTTTGACGTACCGGAATTCAGTGGGCAGAATGGCCAGCACACTCTATCAACCGACGGTTCGATTAATCTTCCCTGGGTCGGGCGGGTTGTTCTACAGGGGATGACGGCTGAGTCCTCTGCCCGTTATCTGGCCGACCGCTATGCCCGTTATGTTAAACACCCTCTGGTTACCGTGACGCTACTGACTGCTCGCCCCCTGCGCGTAGGGGTGATTGGACAGGTTAACCGACCGGGTGTCTATCAGGTTCCGCAGGGGACTGCTGCACAGCGGCTCACGGTTACTCAGGCAATTCAGGCAGCGGGCGGCATTGCTCAGATGGCCAATATCCGCGAGATTCAGGTACGGCGTCCCAACTACGACGGTACAGAAGACATTCTCAATGTAAATCTCTGGGACTTTTTGCAGGGTGGCCAGATTGGTCAGGATTTGGCGTTGCGAGATGGTGACACACTGGTAATTCCTCAGGCAACGGCGCTGAACCCGGAGGAAGTGACTCAGCTTTCAGCCGCCAATTTTGCTCCGGCTACGATGACTGTCAACGTCGTGGGAGAAGTCACGCGCCCCGGAGGCGTTGCCGTCCCACCCAATACCACCTTGAACCAGGCGATTCTGGCTGCGGGCGGGTTCAATAACAGCCGTGCCCGTCGTAACCATGTTGAACTCATTCGCCTCAACCCGAATGGAACTGTGACGAAGCGCACGGTCGCCGTGGATCTGGCAGCGGGAATCAATGAGACAACGAATCCTCTGCTGCGGCCCAATGATGTGGTGGTGGTGGGCCGATCGACACTGGCAGAAACCTCAGATTTTTTGGGGTCTTTGCTTAGCCCCCTGAATGGTATTTTCAGTGTCTTTCGTTTATTTGGGCTTTAAACACCGTTAACTTTTTGAGATCCCGCCACACCGTCTTTCAGGAGCAACATGGATACCGATCTGGAGCTAGAAGATTCCCTGAACGAGGGCACTCAGAAGCCGAAGAAACCCTCTCCAATTCGCCCACTGATTCGCTCAATTCAGCGGAGATGGTGGATTGTGGCAGGGACAACCAGTCTCAGCGCCGCTGCAGCGATCGCCCTCAGCGCCTCTGATCCCCCCACCTACAGTGGTTCCTTTCGGATGCTGGTGGAACCTGTCACTTCCGAGGCCAGAATAGCGGAACCCTCTGCCCTGACCCGTACCGAAGGGGTTCCCAACCGCGATGTATTCAGTCTTGATTATCCAACGCAGTTGGAGATTCTTCAGAGTCCCAGGGTTTTGCAGGATGTGTTCGAGCGAGTGCAGGCGAAATACCCCGGCTTTGTCTATCCCCAACTGGTACGGGGACTGCTGGTGGGGCGACTGGGGACAGAAGGACGCAGCAATCAAACCAAAATTCTGGAGGTCGCTTTTCAGGGGAATGATCCAGGACTGGTGCAGTTAGTTCTCGATGAACTTGCGCGCAAATATCTGAGCTATAGTCTGGAGGATCGAAAAACGCGCATTGGGGAAGGCGTGAAATTTATCGAAGACCAGCTTCCACCGCTGCAAAACCGCGTTAACAATCTCCAGTCACAACTACAACAGCTCCAGCAACAATATGACTTGATCGATCCCACCACCCAGGGGGGGCAGATTTTTCAGCAGCTTCGTACTGTCGCGGAACAGCAAGATGCTGTGCTACGAGAGCTGATGGAGCAGCAGACGTTATACGTCAACTTGCAGCGACAGCTTCAGCTTTCTCCCCAGGAGGCGATCGCCGCCAGTGCGCTGAGCCAGAACCCCCGCTATCAGCAAATTCTCAACGGGATTAACGAACTGGATAGCCAGATTGCGCTGGAGTCAGCCCGATTCAGTGAGGCCAGCCCGATCATTGAGCGACTGCGGCAGCGGCAGACCAATCTAAAGCAACTGCGAGATCGGCAGGTGCAACAAATATTGGGTCAGACGTTGGGAAATGTGCAGGCCGATCCACAGGCCCTCGTCTTCCAGGACTCTGTGCGGGTGGGGCTGATTCAGCAGATGTTGAACACTGGCAACACACTCCAGATGTTGCAGGTGCGGTATCAGTCGATCGCTCAGAGTCGGGCAACCATTGAGCGGGAAGCACAGAAATTTCCAGTAATCGTGCGTCGATACACCGAACTTCAACGACAGCTAGGGATCGCCACCCGGACGCTAGATCAATTGCTGAGCCAGCGAGAAACATTGCGGGTTGAAGCCGCACAAAATCAGGTGCCATGGGAACTGATTTCTCCTCCTGGAGTGCCCCTGGATGCTGCAGGTAATCCAATAGCAGATCCGGTCAGCTCCCGAAGGAAAGTGATGATGGGTCTGGCCGCAGGATGGGTCATGGGTCTGGCGGCGGTTCTGTTGCTGGAGCGCTGGAAAAATATTTTTTACACCGAGAAGGACATCGCCGATTTGTTCCCCGCGCCTATCCTCGGTAAGATTCCTGCCTGCGGCAAAGACCCCGCCTATGAACTCTCGGTTGTTGAATCCGCAGCGGAGCTGGTACGCACCACGGCTGGGGTGGATTTGGATGAGGGTATCACTCAGGCGATCGCCTTCTATGATGCCTTCAGTGTGCTCTATACAGGGCTTTGTTTTCTACCTGGTGGGCCGATTCGCTCCCTGGTGGTCAGTTCTGCAACCGTTGGTGATGGCAAAACCACTGTCGCCCTGCACCTGGCTCAAACGGCAGCCAGTATGGGCAGAGGGGTACTGCTGGTTGATGCCAACCTGCGAAACCCGCGTCTCCATAACAAACTAGGACTCAACAATCAGCAGGGACTGATCGACTTACTGGGTCACCGACTCCCCCTCAGCGACGCAATTCAGAGCTTGCCGCAGATGGAACACCTGTCTGTGCTGACGACGGGCATGATCCAACCCGGGTGCTCTCGGCTCCTGGCTTCGCCCCAGATGAAACAACTGATGGAGGAATTCGACGCTAATTTTGACCTGGTGATCTATGACACTCCAGCACTCGACGGAATTGTGGATGCCACCTTTGTTGCCTCCAATGCAGACGGCCTGCTGCTGGTGGCGCGAACAAATCATACACACCGTTCTAAAGCTGCACAGGTGCTGAAGCAGATTGAGGCGTTCAACCTGTCAATTCTTGCTGTCGTAGCCAATGGGTTGCAGGCTAAGGGGATTTCCATGCCTGACAAAGAGGACGATGATTTCTATGATGAAGAAGATGAGGAGGAGACGTCTAGCCCGGAAGCCAGCCTGACGGCGAACGGAGGTACTGAGACGGATTCTCGACCCAGCGGAGAGAATCATCATGACAACGCTGCTTGCGGGTGATATTGGCGGGACAAAGACAATTTTGCGACTGGTTAAGGCCAAATCCGGGCCGACGGGGAACATCAAACTGGAAACGCTCTATCACGATCGATTCGTCAGTGCTGAATTTCCTGACCTGGTGCCGATGGTCAAGCAATTTTTGGTGGCGGCGAACGCTGAGTTAGAAGGTGCTCCTGTTCCCGAATGCGCCTGCTTTGCGATCGCTGGGCCTGTCGTCAATAACACCTCCCGACTCACCAATCTTTCCTGGTTTTTGGAAGCCGACCGCCTCCAGCACCAGTTAGATATGTCTCAAGTGTCTCTGATCAACGACTTTGAAGCCATTGGTTACGGTGTTCTTGGATTAGAAGCAGACGATATTTGTACTCTACAAACCGGAAATCCTCAGGCGGATGCGCCAATTGCCATTATTGGTGCTGGGACGGGATTGGGACAGGGATTTTCAATTCCCCACAGTAGCCAGCACTGGATTTTTCCGTCTGAAGGGGGGCACGCAGATTTTGCTCCCCGTTCTGCACTGGAGTTTCAGCTTTTGCAGTACCTACTGGAGAAACACGACATTCAGCGGGTTTCGGTTGAACGGGTGGTATCAGGCCAGGGAATTGTATCCATCTACCAGTTCTTGCGCGATCGCCAATGTTTGGAGGAATCGCCAACGGTGGGTGAACAAATTCGTCAGTGGGAGCGGGAAATTGGCAAATCTGAAAAATCAGTCGATCCGGGAGCGGTCATTTCAAAAGCAGCACTGGAGGAGGACGATCACCTCTGTAAACAAACAATAGAGATGTTTGTGGAAGCCTACGGCGCGGAGGCAGGAAATCTGGCACTCAAGCTCTTACCCTTCGGGGGGTTATACGTCGCTGGAGGCATTGCCGCCAAAAACTTGCCCTTTATGAACTCCGGCAGCTTTATCCACGCTTTTTTAAACAAAGGGCGGATGAGTGAACTGCTTGAGAAAGTTCCCGTCCACGTTGTACTCAACTCACATATTGGTTTAATTGGGGCAGCCCTGAAGGCCGCAAGGTTATAGTCTCATGACAACCAGTCCTCTGTGGGTCGATTGCCACGTGAAAACGCAATAGTGAAATCAGAAGTCTGCGGAATCACCCAATTGGGTACTGTTGAATCTTTTAGCCCCCCGATAGAGCAGACAGCTAGTAGCCCCCACTGCTGCCTGCCCTTCTGGGGGAGGGCGTCGCGCCCTTCCTTTACGATAGTATCCAGGGGCATCGATTGTGTTTTGCCTGTGGACAGTTGTAGAGGAAAGTATGCAACTGAGTCGCTGCTCAGATGTACAACTTTAGACTCCAGGATTTTAGTTGCTGATAGGCAGTTGAAAACCTGGAGTTTGAACTACTGATTGAGCAGTCGGGTTGACATAGAGGGCAGGAGCGCTGCAGCTCGTTCCATCGAAAGCTCCGTCAGCGCTCCCCAGGCTACTTCCAATAAACGAGCGGGCTGGATGTCATCTTTGACAAGGGACCAGAGACGGCTCACTTCCTCGGTATGCAGGCGATCGTCCTCAACCAGCGCCATCACAATCTGCCGTCGCAGGTATAATCCTTCAGGAGAAAGGAGAAACTGGATCCCAAGCTGGGCTGTGGGAATCAGGTCGAAGCTGTTGTCCGAACGGGCGATAGCAATCAGATTTTCTAGCCGCTTCCACTGGAACCTGCCGTCCTTAAATAGCACCTCAATCAACCTGCGTCGCAGCTCTGGAGATTCACCCTGGAGCAGCCGCCGAGCCACGTAGGGATAAGATACTTCAACAATTTTGAAGTTGGCATTGAGGCTGAGGGCCAGTCCCTCCTGGGTCACGAGCGATCGAATGATCAGCGCAAACTTGGCTGGAACCCGGAAGGGATACTCGTACATCAACTCCGAGAACTGGTCGGTAATCGTCTTAAAGTTGAAATCGCCGACGTTCTGCCCGACTGCATTGTCGAATACCGCTTCAAGGGCAGGAATAATCGGGGTAATATTGGTTTTTGGAGACAGGAAGCCCAGCTTTACAAAGTCCTTCGCCAGGTCGTCGTAGTCCTTATTAATCAGGTGAACCACCGAGTCCACCAATGTTTCCTTCATATCTTCGGTGAGCTGATCCATCATGCCGAAGTCAATGTAGGCCATCCGGCCATCCGACATTGCGAACAGGTTGCCGGGGTGCGGATCAGCATGGAAGAGGCCAAACTCCAGCAGTTGGCGCAATCCGGCAGTGACCCCGATTTCGATCAGCTTGTCGGTATCCAAACCCTCTGCTTTGATGCGATTGGTGTCGGTCAGTTTAAACCCGTTGATCCACTCCAGCGTCAGGACATGCTGACTGCTATAACGCCAGTAGATGGCAGGCACTTTAACCGTGGGGTCACCCTGGAAGTTGGCAGCAAATTTCTCAGCGTTGCGGCCTTCGTTCAGGTAGTCAATCTCTTCAAACAGTTTGACCCCAAACTCATCCACAATCAGCGTCAGGTCGTGGCCCAGGTTAAGCGGCAGGAAGGGAGCCATCCAGGAAGCGGCCCAGCGCATCAGGTAGAGATCCAGCGTCAGGGTCGGCAGGAGGTGAGGCCGTTGCACCTTGACTGCCACCTCTTCACCCGTGTGCAGACGGGCGCGGTAAACCTGGCCGAGACTGGCAGCCGCTACCGGAGACGGGGAGATTTCCGCATAGGCTTCGTCAACGGTGCGATCTAGCTCAGCTTCGATAATGGCAAAGGCAATGTTATTGGGGAAGGGGGGCAACTGGTCCTGTAGCTTCACCAGCTCATCCAGAAAATCCTTGCGAATCAGATCTGGACGGGTGGACAGCGCCTGCCCCACTTTAATAAAGGTTGGCCCCAGTTGGATCAGAATATTGCGAATCTGCACAGCCCGTCGTGGCTGATTTTGCTCCGTCTGCTTCATCCACTCGTCGAGCTTTAGGCCCAGCAAAAACCCGGAGAACATCCAGACGATCGTCAGGGTGCGCCAGATAGCTTGCCAGGGGCGCAGACGGTAATAGTGGGCGATCGCAGCAGGTTCGTAGCGCCGGAGGCGACTCAGGGGGTGATGATTGACGCTCAAAGGGATCCTCCCAGACCAAGGGTTCAGAAAGCGGCTTCCGGGACATTCCGGGAACCAGTGCTGATGGGGAGTCATACCAGACCTGCCATCTCCTGCCGTGGAGGAAAACATATCCAGCCGAATGTGCGGGGGAGCACCGGATCGATGGCAGGTTAGAGCGGGTTTATACAACCTGTCAATGAGGCTGCAAGGTATTTATTCCTATCCTCTTCTATTTTAACTATCGTATAAGAAAATACAAAGAATTCAACGACATCTTCCAAAAGGGTTAACTTTTGCATCATTCAGAAGGAGAAATGCGCGATCGCCCTCCCAGATGGATTCATCTGCGATCCCCGCAGAATCTCATTTCTCCTGAATTTCAGTATTTCAACAACTGAAACCAACTATGTAGAAAAGTTAAGTTTCTATAACCCCATCGTAACAACAGCAATTCCTTTTGTTGTTGTGAGTACCCATCCGAAAACCCAAATTTTGGAAAGTGCGACGCTACAGCGTCGCACTTTCCAAAATTTGGGTTTTCGGTTTTCGGATAGGCACTTCGTCAAAAGTCCAGTTAACTAACAAACGGCGTTCCCCAGAACGTCCAGTTTTCTTTATTGAAGGGCGATCGCCACCGTTCGATCAGAGCTGACTCCAGTTGCTGGCGGGGGCGAGTGGCAGTTGGGGCGTGCCAGTAAAAAGCGGTGTTGATGGTGGTTTCTAAGCGGTGGCGGTAGTGGAGTTCCCGGTAGTGGAGGACGTAGCGTTTGCAGTCGTGGACACCTTTCCAGCGCTGGTTGGCCTTCACCGTTTCGCCGACGTAGAGAATGACGGGAATGGAGGTGTCAATAACGAAGTAAATGCAGGCTTTGCTGGGGTGTTTGCTGGCAGGCTGTTCGAAGAAGAAGAAATTGTATTGCTGCAGGAAAAAGGGGTCAATCGCCAGTGGATTGGTGTGGGAGGGCTGGTCTGCGAACAGGGTGGCCTGCTGTTCGACCTGGGTGTGGCGGACTTCCTGCTGGTAGCGAGCGATCGCCTGTTTCCACTCCTGAAGCGCCTCCCGATCCATTTCCAGTGTGGGGGCATCGGGCACACCTTCCGGGCAGAAGTATCGTCCTGCCGATTCTGAGAATAGAAAAAGCTGCTCTTCGGAGGCCACAGGCTTAAGGTTACGACCGTTCAAGGGATTTCACACCTTAACATTGAAGCACACTTCCTGGATTCTATTCCACTATGGGTGGGGTAGCCATCGATTGAAGTTGCTGGCAGAGCACAAGTTGTAGCGTGAAGCCTCGGAATGTACCATTAGTCAGTTTGACCGCTGTTCAACGTCTCCAAAAATCCGCAGAACCCCGTCAGATCCTGCGTCAAAGAATCGTAAGTAGGCAGGCGTGATTAAGCTTGAAACCCAAAAAGCTGTTCCGCCCGCTGCGCGGGCGGAACAGCTTTTTGGGTTTCGACTTTTTCCACGCCCACTTACTTAGCAATCTGGAAGGGCCTGAACCAGTTCCTTCAATTCCTGTATAAAAGCTGTGCAGGTTCAGCGCAATACCGTCGTAATAGTCATCGTCAGCAGACAGAGGAGGGCGATCGCCCCCAACCCACAGCCCCACAGCCCAATCCCGTAGGCCAACGCCGCTGCAATCAGCTTCAGCAAAGGGCTGACAATTAGTGCAGTTCCAATTGAAGCCGCGATCAGCAAACGGGCATTATCCGGTAAAACAGGGTCTTCACTGGCGATCCCGTGGCGTTGCGCACTCTCTCACTTCCCAAAGGCGACTCTGCGACTAAAGAGGGCGATCGCCCCAGCCCCAACCGCCGCCGTATAAAACACTGCCGGGAGTCCCAGCCCTTTCCAGACGAGTCCCAGCAGGAGGGGGGAGGAGAAGTTTCCCAGGAAGCCGATGCCTGCGGCGATCGCCAGCACGCTGGCCTGAAGTTCGCTGGGAGCTAGAAGCGATAGGCAACCGTAGAGACTGGGCAAGACTGCGCCAACGCTGAAGCCAAAGCCAAAGCCCACCAGCAGCACGAGGGGAACCTGATGGAGGGAGGGAATCAGGCTCAACAGGAGGGCCATGAACAGCAGCCCCGCACCCACCAGACGACGCACCCCCCAGCGTTTGATCAGACGGGTGGCCAGGAGGGAGGCGATCGCCGCTCCGATGCCCAGTCCTGCCAAGGCGATGCCATTGAAGACGATTCCGGTTCCGAGGGTCGTCCGCAAGTACAGGGGAAGATAGACAACCATCGCGAACATCAGAGCTGAAGTGCCCCAGAGGACCAACAACAGTTGGGGCACAGGAGACCGTTTGAGCAGTGTGCCGAGCTTTTGATTGGGCGAGATGGGGCGGCTTTCGAGGTGATTGGCGGTTTGCTTTGTAGTTTTTGAGAAGGGGGAGCGATCGCTCAAGGTCAGCATGGCCAGGAGTGCCACAGGCAGACCAATGCCATACAGTCCAAAGGCGTACTGCCAGTGCAGCGCTCCCACCCAGGCTCCCAACAGCGGAAACAGAATATTGGCCAGCGTCAGGCTGCTGATGCCATAGCCCAACGCCCGCGATCGCGCCTCTCCGGTATACAGGCTGCTGAGGATGCCCATACTGGCGGCGGCAATTCCACCGCTGGCAGCTCCTAAAACCGCACGGCTCAACAGGAGCAATGGCAGGTTTGGCAATATTGCCCCGACCATTCCCATCAGCGCAAACACCACCAGACAGGCCGTTAGCACCCGCAGCCGTCCAACGCGATCGGCCAGAATCCCCAGCACAGGGCTGAACAGGGCGAAGGTGAAAAAGGGCAAACTCACCAGCAAACCCGCCCATCTGGGGTCGAGGTTCAGGTCTTCCACAATTTCTGCCAGCACTGGGGCAATCATGCTCCCGGTCATGGCGGTCAGGCATCCCGCCAGGATGACTGTTGCCAGCTTCAGGTTTTGATGGGCCAACAGAGTGTGTCGCAGAGATTTCGCCGCAGTGGTCATACTTAAACTATCACTTCGCCAGATGCTAACCCCTGATGATGTCTGCTTGAGTTGTCTTCAGGTGTAGAACTTCTACGCAGCAAAAGTTTGACACCTGAAAAACAATAGCCCTCGTCTACCATCAGGATTTTCCAATTGTGAATAAAATACCGCGTCTACATCCTCCATCGGGATGATCCTGGAGCAGATGATCAAGTGGAACGTGGGGGAGGGCGATCACATGAACCACTTTTGATTACCGAAGGGGAGAGTTTGAGAGGGGATGCAATGCCCCTGGCTTCAGACAT